>DASWWQ010000243.1:0-7617 GCA_036405935.1 Flavobacteriales bacterium | reverse complement strand
GGCAGAACGGCTTCGACCCGGTGCTGTACAAGCTGGTCGGCGATTCCGCGGAGATGGTCTCCACGACGCGGATCTACGTGAACAACACCAGCACCTATCCTGTGGTGCGGGCCTTGGACGATCGCCTCCTTTTCATGCACCACGAACCGGCCACCGGACTGGAGCTCTACGCGACGGATGGTACCAGCGGAGGTACCGGTATGGTGAAGGACATCCACCCCGGTGGATGGGACGGCATGGGGGAACTCGCCTATATGTACCGCGTGGACGATGCCGTGTACTTCGCGGGCAATTCGCCCGCTGGAGGCCGGGAGCTGTGGCGGACCGATGGCACGGAGAACGGAACGGTGCAGGTGGCGGATATCGCCGCCGGTAGCGCGGACTCCAACCCGAAGATGTTCACGCCCATGGGCGATCATCTGTACTTCCATGCGTCCGGCTACACCCATGCGCAGCAGCTGTATCGCCTGCAGAGCACCACCAGTACCGCTGTGGAGCCGTTGCGCATGAACGAACCCGCATCCGTGTTCCCGAATCCGAACAACGGGAATTTCCAGGTGCGTGTTCCAGGGACCCCGGCAAGCACCTTCACCCTCTACGATGCGTTGGGCCGGTCGGTGCCGCTGGTGCGCGAAGGTGCAGCGCGTGAAGGCGTTTGGACGTTGCGGAGCGCCGGGACATCCGCAGGCCCGCATGTGCTGCACATCACCGGTGGGGATGGTCGGCGCTCAACGGTCCCGGTGATGATCGAGTGATCGGCTCAGGGCCACACCATCCAAGGCACGCGGGCCAGGATCAGCAGCAGGCCGATGCCGTAGCACCAAGCGACCAGCCGGAACTTGCGCGCATCCTCCGCCGTGCGTTTCGCCTTCGAATAGCCGATGGTGATCAGCACGATGCCCATCAACATCAGCAGCGGATGCTCCAGCGCGAAGAGCCGGGAGAGGCTGTTGCCCATGGCCTCGCCGGATAGGTTGCTGAAACCCATCGGTGAAACGAAATAGAGGAAGATGCCGAAGAGCATCTGCACGTGCGCGCTCACCAATCCGAAGAGCACGATCTTCTTGCTGGTGCTGGTGAACGGCCGTTCGTTCACCAACGCCAGGACCGCGTGAACCACCGCGATGGTCAAGGCCAGGAGGGCGAGGTACGCAACGAAGGAGTGGAAGTGCTTCAGTCCGGTGTACATGATGGTTCGGTAAGGGGGTGGGCGAAGGTAGATCGGGGCCTCCTGTGAGTTGGGCCGTGATACCGACCTTCGCGCCATGTCCCGCATCATCTACCACCTCGGCAACTGCACCACATGCCAGGCCATCCTCCGGAAGATCCCCAAGCTGAAGCAGTTCACGTTGCGGGAGATCAAGGGTGACCCCATCACACCGGCCGAACTGGATGCGATGAAGAAGCTGGCGGGCAGTTATGAGGCCCTCTTCAGTCGCGTGGCGTTGAAGTACCGCGCGCTCGGTCTGAAGGACAAGCAGCTTACGGAGAAGGACTATCGCAAGTACATCCTCGAGGAGTACACCTTCCTGAAGCGTCCGGTGATGGTGGTGGACGATCGGATCCTGATCGGCAACGCCCCGAAGACGGTGGCGGCGATGGTGGAGGCGGCAAAGGCTTGAGGCGATCGGCGTCCTCAACGGGGCGTTCCTTCCTCGATCCTCGTACCACGGTCCAGACCAACCATCTGTTTCAACCATCTGTGCACCAAGCGGATGACGCGGGATCGGACCCGTGGTTCCCGCCTTGGAACAGGCTTGGCGAGGGAAGGGCAAAACCAGACCGATGAAGACCTCGAACATGCCCCTATGGGCAGGCGCTGTGGCGCTTGCTTTCCTCGCCAGTTGCAGCAGTACACCCGAGGACCAGCGAGAGACGATGAACGACAAGATGGAGAACGTCCAGGACAAGATGGAGGATGTTGCCGCCGCAGATACCCGCCAGGAATGGGTGGAGGAGAAGAACGAGGTGGTGAAGGAGCTGCGCGACCTGCAGACCAACATCGAGAACAAACTCGCCAAGACCGAGGAAAAGCTCGCGGCCAAGGACCTGAAGGCCAAGGAGCGCGCAGAACACGAAGCGATGCTTGTTGAACTGAAGAAGGAGAAGGCCATCGTGGCCGATCATCTATCCGCCGTGGAGGCAGGCACCGCCGCGAATTGGTCCACGGTGAAGTCCGATGCCCGCCGTTCGATGGATGACATCAAGGTGTGGTGGGACAAGCAAAAGGACAACGTGGACGCGAAGACCGATGCCGACAAGGACGGCGACGGCAAATAGTTCGCGACGATCTTCCCCCGCAGGGCGATGACGATCCTCCTGTCGGGAAGTGGAACGGCACCTTCGGGTGCCGTTCTCTTTTACTCGGAGCTTGCTTTTCGATGGAAAAGGCAGGCCGTACCTGTCCGCGCTTCGCGCGGCTTCGGTTTCAATGGAGCGAAATACACCTGCACGCCGGTGCCGAAGAAGAGGATGTCGTACACGCGGATCGCACCGCGGTTCGGCCACCAACTGTAGACGTACAGGTCATTGGTGTTCACCTCGAAGTATGCCGCGATGCGCTGCACGGTCTTCGCACGGGTGCCATAGGAGAGCTGCGTGCGCAGGTAAAGGTGCTGGCGGAAGTTCGGCGTCCACCAGTAGTAGCCCTTCTCCAGATGGGAGGGCCAATGCGAGCTGAGGTCGAGGCCCGTGGTGTAGGCGATGAAGATGCCGGTCTGCAGGGGTTCGAGCATCCATCGCTCGTTGAGGTCCACGCGCCAGGGTGTGTACATGAAGCGCATGGCCCAGGTGTTCAACGAGCCCCCGTGTGAATGCGGCACATGACCGAAGGACAACCCGGCCGCGATGCTGCCGTTGGGACTGTGGCGCATGCCGCTCACCGAAAGCAGGCCGATGCTTCCTGCGTACTGTGTGCCGAGCGAGCGCGTAGGCAGCAACCTGCGGAGCAGCTGGGCGTCCGCTGGCACGGTGCAGGTGGCCGCGCAGATGAGGAGCAGGAGCGCCCGGTGTCCCATGGTCATTGCCGATAATCGATTTCAACGGCCACCACCTGTCCGTCGTGGATCCTCAGCAGCAGGAACTTCGGCCAATGCATCGCGTTGGAAACGATGTACCGGACATGATCGCCGTAGAACTGACCGTCCACATATGAACCGCTGTGGCCATGCAGGGAGAGCAAGGTGCGCTCGTCCGACCCCAGTTGTTCGGTGTACGGACCAACGAGGGCCGGGTCGAAATCACCGTTGAACGGCGGTACATGCGATACGGCGATGAAGTGTTGCGGTGCGGGATCGTCCATCTGCGCCGCAAGCCAGTCGAGGCGCGGTACCGACCCGTTGTTGCCGTATTCACGACCGTTGGTGTCGTGGAAGAGGAACTTGTAGCCCTTGTAGGTGAAGCTGAGATCGAGCGGACCGAAGAACTGCTGGAAGATGAGGGCGCCGTTCGCCTGCAGGTCGTGGTTGCCCACCACGGCCAACCAAGGCATGTTCAGTCGTTCCATGCGCTCGTACACCCACAGGAACTCCTGCGCCAATCCGAAATCGGCGATATCACCGGCCAGGATGAACAGGTCCACGTTGGGGATGCTGTTCGCCTTGTCCACGATGGCCTCCTGCTCCTCGTAGAAGCGTTGCGGGTCCCCGGTGAAGACGATCGTCACCGTGTCGTCATCGTTCGGTTCATTGGCGGCCAACCGCGCGATATTGGCCAGGTTGACCCGCTCGGGCATCTCCGGAACGCTGGTCGCGTAGGGGCTCGCCTCGAACTTGTTGCACGCGGTCAACAGCCCTGCGCACAGCGAACCCATCATCATCCTGCGTATCGCTTTCCCCATGTGGCCTGCTTTGGCAGCCTACGTGCGAACACCGTACCGCAGGCCTGTTCCCATGGACGTATCGGGAACCGGATCACCTTGCCGCTTCCCCGTGGGGAACCACTTTCCCGAAGGATAGTGCTCAGGCGATGGCCCGAACCCGCTCCTCCACCTTCCTGCGCTTGCGTCCGAAGCGGCGGCCACTGGCCATTTCCAGGAGGCGGGTGAAGATGTAGTACATCGTAGGCACCAGGAAAAGCGTGAGGATGAGCGAGCTGGTCAGTCCGCCGATGATCACCCAGGCCATGCCGTTCTTCACCTCGGCCCCGTCACCGCTGGCCAGCGCGATGGGCAACATGCCGAAGATCATCGCCACGGTGGTCATCAGGATCGGCCGCAGACGTTCCTTGCCGGCCTCCACCAAGGCCTCGCCAAGCGCCATGCCCTCCTTCCGCAGGTGGTTGGCGAAGTCCACGATGAGGATCCCGTTCTTGCTCACCAGGCCGAGCAGCATGATCAGGCCCACGATGGCGAAGATGCTCAGCGGTTGCATGGTGAGGGCCAAGGCGAGCAACGCACCCACGAGCGCCACCGGGATGGAGAACAGGACCACGAAGGGATAGAGCGCGTTCTCGTACAGCGCGACCATGATCAGGTAAACGAGCAGGATGCCGAGCACGAGCGCCAGACCGAGCGATCCGAAGGCCTCGCCCTGGTTCTTCGCATCGCCCAGGTATTGGATGGTGACCCCGCCGGGCAGCTTCTCCTTGGCCAAGGCCGCTTGGATCTCGGCCACGATCGTGCCGCTGGGCCGCCCCACCGCTGCGCTGTTCACCGTGATGCTGTTGAGGCGATCGGTGCGTTGCAGCACGCTGCTGCCCACGGTCTCATGCACATCGGCGAGCTGGTCCAGACGCACGGTGGCACCTTTCGCGTTCGTCACCATCAGGCCGCGCACGCTGTTCACGTCCTGGCGGTCGGCGCGATCGAGGCGCACATTGATCGGATACTCCTCGCCGCCCTCCTTGTACTTGTAGAGGTCGTTGCCGCGGAAGGCGGTCTGCACGGCGACGCCGATGTCCAGGCTGCTGAAACCGAGCTGCCCCATGCGGTCCTGATCGAGGCGCACCTTCACTTCGGGTTTCGGGCTCTTGGTGCTGTATTGCACATAGTCGGAACCCGGCGTGGCTTCCGTGATGCGGCGCACGAGTTGCGCGGCCTTCCAGAGGCTGTCCATGTCCACGCCCTTCACCGCGATCTGGATGGGTGTGTTGGCGCTACCGGTGATGTTGGTCTGCGTCACGGTCACCTTCAGGCCGGGCACGGAGCTGATCTCGTCGCGCAACAGGGTCGCGAACTTCTCGGAGGAGATGGTCCGTTCCTTGGCGGGCACCAGTTTCACGTTGATCTCCGAGAGGTTGGCGTTGGCGGAACCGGAAGCACCGCCCTGTCCGCTCTGGGTGCCTACGTTGGTGAAGGCATTGACCACCTCGGGGTGTTCGAGGATGATCCGTTCGGCCTGTTGCGTCAGTTGATCGGTGACGGCGAGCGAGGTCTGCGGCGCGGTCTCCAATTGCACGAGGAACTCACCGCGGTCGGAGGGAGGGATGAAGGTGGCGCCCACGAAGCCCGCGGGAAGCAACGCGATGGAACCGATGATCAGCGCCAGCACCACGATCAGCACGTAACGCTTGCGGCGCAACGCTTGGTGCAGGGCGCGGCCGTACCAGTCCTGGAGGCCGGTGACGGCCCTCTCGAAGGCGAGGCCCGCACGGCCCCACAACGTGTCCTTGGTGAGGTGTTCGATCCGGCCCCAACGCGAGGCGAGGAGCGGGGTCAACGTGAAGGCCACCACCAGGCTCATCAAGGTGCTGATCACCACCACGAGCGAGAACTCGCGCAGGATGTTGCCGATCAGACCACCGGCCATGGACAGCGGCAGGAACACCACCACGTCCACCAGGGTGATCGCCATGGCGGTGAAGCCGATCTCGTTCCGGCCTTCCAGTGCGGCGGTCCATCGGGTCTTGCCCATCTCCAGGTGGCGGTAGATGTTCTCGAGCACCACGATGCTGTCGTCCACCAGGATGCCCACCACGAGCGAAAGGGCCATGAGGGTCATCAGGTTCAAGGAGAAGCCGAAGGCGTACATCAGGATGAACGTGGGGATCATGGCGCTGGGAAGGGCCACGAGCACGAAGAAGGAACTGCGCAGGCTATGCAGGAAGATCAGCATGACGAAGCCCACGATCACCACGGCCAGCACGAGGTCGAACATCACGGCGTTCGCCGAGCTGAGCGTGTAGAGGCTCTGGTCGATGGCGATGCTGTAATCGAAGCCGGTGTCGGCCAGATCGGTCCGGAGCTGCGCCAGTTGCGCTTTCACGCCCTTGCTCACCTCCACGGCGTTGGCATCGCTCTGTTTCACGATCTGCATCCCGATGCCCGGCTGTCCGTTGATGCGGTTGAAGGTGGTGGCCTCGCTCAGGGCATCGGTCACGCTGGCGATGTCCTTCAGCAGGATGCGCGGACCGTCGGCATTCTCGCGCACCACGGTGTTCCGCAGTCCGTCCACGCTGCCGGCACGGGCCTCCAGGTTGATCGACAGGCGGTCGCCGGAACTCTCCACGTTGCCCGCCGGGAAGGTGCTGCTGTTGGTGGCCACGGCCTGCGCCACCTGGCCGGGGCTGATGCCGTAGGCCTTCAGCTTGTCGTTGTCCATCACCACCTGCACCTCGCGCTGTTGCGCACCGATGAGGGTCACGCCGCCCACGCCGCTCACGTTGCTGACGATCGGTGCCACACGTTTGTCGAGGAGCTCGTAGAGGTCGCCGGGTGAGAGGTTGCTGGAGATGCTCAGGCGCAGGATGGGGATCTCGTCCGTGCTGAAGCGCCGCACCACGGGATCGTCGGCATCATCGGGCAGGGTCGCGCGGATCATGTCGATGCGGCGTTCGGCATCGCGTTGCGCATTGTTCACGTCCGTACCCTGCTTCAGTGTAACGGTGATCGCCGAAACCCCCTCCATGGAACTGCTGGCGATCTGGTCCACGCCTTCGATCGCGCTCACCGCATCCTCCAGGGGTTTGGTCAGCGTGTTCTGGATCTCCTCCGGCGATGCACCGCGGTAGGTGGTCTGCACCATCACCACGTTGGCCTCGAACTTCGGCAGCAGGTTGTAGTTGAGCTGCTTGTAGCTGATGAAGCCGAAGAGGATCAGGGTGACGAAGATCACCGTGATCAGCAACGGCCGTTTGATGGCGACTTCTGTGATGCTCATCGTTCTGGATTCATTTGGTGGATGGCGAATGGGAGTCGGTGAACGGCTCCACGGCCGTCGTCGCCATCCACCATCTCCCGTTCACTCGGTCACTTGCTGTTCGTCACCCGCACGAGGCTGCCTTCCACCAGGTTCAGTTGGCCGCTGACGACCACGGTCTCGTTCGGTTCCAGTCCCTTGAGCACCTCCACCCGATCGCCGATCTCGCGACCCAGCACGAGCGCACGCCGGCTCGCGCGGCTGCTGGTGCCGTCGCTCGTCACCACGTACACATAGGGGTCCTTCAGGCCTTCGCCCAGGGCGTTCTTCGGGATGGCCAGCAGCTGCACGGCCTCGCCCCCTTCGAAGCGGGCGTTGATGAAGGTGCCGCTCTTCAACGGGTGCGCCTTTTCATTCCGTACGGCTACTTCCACCTCGTAGTTGTGGCTGGCATCGCCGCGCGGGCTCACGAAGGTCACGGTGCCCTGGAAGATCTCCCCGGGGAACACTTCGCTGGTGATCGACACCGGCGATCCCTCCT
>DASWWQ010000242.1:0-8026 GCA_036405935.1 Flavobacteriales bacterium | reverse complement strand
GGCAGAAAATAATGCCAACTCATACTGAGTCATCCCAATCAGTACTTCATCCATGAGATCGTTTTGCTGGGGCGTGAAGAAGATTCTGTTCGTGCGGTACTCAAAGTCGAATGCATCGCGCGTTTCGGACATTCTGGACTTAAGATGTGGCATGGGCTCCTTACTGGCTCCCGGTAGTCCGGAGAGAATTGCGGAAATATCCTTCCGGATAAAGAAGAACTTGTGGATTTGGGCATAGAGTCGCTTGATTATCTCGGCCCTGTCCTCGTGCAACTTCGTGAAACGGGTTCGGTGCTCATGATCTAGCTTGGAGAGCCCGCTCTTCATCCTTTCGAGAGCCGCATCTCTTTCGTGGGCAATCCACTGCTTGAACAAGAAGCTAACAATGCCAGCTACTAGTGCTGACACCGTTGCCGCAATACTGACCAACTTAAACCACTCCATTTTCAGCGAATCTTGGGGGAAGGTAGATGCGATGATGTACCTGTCTAGTGCAATAGCCCCCTGACCATCTCGTAGACTTCGTAGTCGTCATCTTCTACACCAGTTCGGGAAGGGACCAACAAGAGGCGCTTCTCGCCAGTCCAATAAAGCTTGAACTCTTTGCCGTTCATAGTGTCCCCTTGCGCAAAGAGCGTGTCAATAGAATTGTTGCGAGCAATCATCAGGGTCGTACTCGAACTGTCGTTGCTCAGAAAGAACTCCCCCTTATCCGTTCGATCATGTGTTGCGTCTGCGTACTTCTCAGTCCAGATGAAGACCTTGGATTTCTTTAGCTCAAGCCGAATATGCCGGTCCAAGGATTTCACCCCATACCAACAGGTATCCGGTCTCCGATTCTTCCAGAGTAGGGAATCCACCCAGATGCCGGTGATATCCTCGGTTGTGGTCTCCCGCGCATCTCCCTTCAGGTCGCATTGTTCCTTGTTGAGCATGACGTAACGAAGCGGCAACTGAGCATTCTTCGAATCTCCTGATTGTTCCCCGTTGGGCGATGGAGATTCATCGCATCCCATGATTACCGCGGCGATTACAAAAGCCCAGAGCAATGGCTTCTTCATGACACCAATGTAGGTTTCGCGTGAGGGATAGAAGCAAGTAGCCCGCAGCGCAGCGAGGACTGCTGTGGATAGCCCGACCCGGACGCATTTGGGCCGGGGGCACGTCCAAACATTCGCACGCTCATGATTCGAACACCTTGAAGTACTCCTCGAACCGATAGATGCGTCCCCACTTGTTGCCGGTGATCTCGCGCAGGATGCCGATGCGCTCGAAGTCGCTCATGATCTTGTAGGCGGAGGGTGAACTCTGGCCGGTGGCCTTCATCACTTCTTCGGCCCACACGATCGGTTGCTGGAACAGGTGGTTCAACAATTTGGGGGCGGCTTGTGTCTGCCGGCCGATGCGGGGGATCCGCACTTCGAGGCACTCCTGCTTCAAACGCAGGATCTCGCGCAGGCCGTTGGTGGCCTTGTTCGCCGTTTCGATCACACCCACCAGGAAGAAGCGGAACCATTGCCGGATGTCGTTCTGGCTCCGCACACGCGTGAGATTGTCGTAGTAGGCGCTGCGGTTGCGCTCGAAGAAATCGGACAGATAGAGCACAGGCTGCTTCAGCACACCGGCATGCACGAAGTAGAGCGTGATCATCAAGCGCCCGATCCGGCCGTTGCCGTCAAGGAAGGGGTGGATGGTCTCGAACTGGTAATGCGCCAACGCGGCCTTCAGCACATGGGGCAGGCCGGTGCGATCGTTGTGGAGCACGTTCTCCAGATCGCTCATCAACGGGCTCACTTCTTCCCAGATCGGAGGAATGAAGGCGGCATCGGCCAGGCTTGCTCCGCCGATCCAATTCTGGCTGCGACGGAACTCGCCCGGCATTTTGTGTTCGCCGCGCACACCTTGGAGCAAGGTCCCGTGCGCATCGCGAAGCATGCGTGACGACAAGGGAAGGCGGTGCATGTTCTCCAAACACTGCTCCATCGCCTTCACGTAGTTGTTCACCTCACGGCGATCGTCGCGGCGTTCCACGGAAACGGCACGCTCATCCAGGAGCGCCTCTTCCATATTGGTCTGGGTGCCCTCGATCTTGCTGCTCACGGTAGCCTCCTTGTACACGTGCATCCGGATGAAGTGCCCGATGTTCGGGACCAGTTCCCCGAAGGCGTTCAGTTCCCCCAGTTTCAGCGTAGCCTGCTCCAAGAGTCCTTGTAACTCCATGTCGTCCAGCCGGAAAGGCCGATTGATCGGCTCCGGCCGGAAGGCCTTATAGCCTGCGGTCGTGGGGGTGGCCCGGCCAGCACGGAAGGACTTCATGGTCAGTAGGTTGTGCGACGGCTTTAAAAAGCGTCCTCGGCTTTTTAACTAATCGACCACAAACTTAAAAAGAGTTGCCCGCTTTTTCAACTCTGATGAAAAGACCTCGGTCCCGGTGACCTATGTGACAAGGCTGCGTGAGGGATAGGAGCAAGTAGCCCGCACCGCGAGGCTCTGCGAAGCGGGAGGACTACTGGCCCGGGGCAGGCCTGGGCTAAACTCCTAGCCCGACCCCGAGGCCTTTGCGAGGGGGCACGCCCTACCCTTCGACAAGCTCAGGGTGACAACTCACTCCACCCACGAGTTCCAGTACTTCCCGTCGTCGATCTTCAGTGCCTCTTCGGTGACCTGCAGCGGCTTGAAGGTGTCCACCATCACGGCAAGCTCGTCGGTGACCTTTTTGCCGATGCTGCGCTCCATGGCGCCGGGGTGCGGACCGTGCGGGATGCCGGCGGGGTGCAGGCTGATGTGTCCGGCGGCCACGTCGTTGCGGCTCATGAAATCACCGTCCACGTAGTAGAGCACCTCATCGCTGTCGATGTTGCTGTGGTTGTACGGCGCGGGGATGCTCTGCGGGTGGTAGTCGTAGAGGCGCGGGCAGAAGCTGCACACCACGAAAGCCTTGGTCTCGAAGGTCTGGTGCACGGGCGGCGGCTGGTGTACGCGGCCGGTGATCGGCTCGAAGTCGTGGATGCTGAAGGCGTAGGGGTAGTTGTAACCGTCCCAGCCCACCACGTCGAAGGGGTGCGTAGCGTAGATCAACTCATGCAGCATGCCCTGCTTCTTGATCAGCATGCGGAAGTCCCCCTTCTGGTCGAAGGTCTCCAGGTTCTGCGGCCGACGGATGTCGCGCTCGCAGTAGGGGCTGTGCTCCAGTAGTTGACCGAACCAGTTGCGGTAGCGCTTCGGCGTGTACAGCGGGTGGTGGCTCTCCACGATGAAGTGCCGGTTGTCCGCACTGTCGAACTCCAATTGGTAGATCATGCCGCGCGGGATCACGAGGTAATCGCCGTACGCGAAGTCGATGCTGCCCAGGAAGGTGCGCAGCTTGCCGGTGCCCTTGTGGATGAAGATCATCTCATCGCAGTCGGCGTTCTTGTAGAAGTAGTCGACGCTCTTCGCGGTAGGGGCGGAGAGGACGATCTGCAGGTCGCTGTTGACGAGGATCGGTTTGCGGCTCTCGAGGTGATCCGCCACCGGCGCCACATTGAAGCCGTGCAGGCGCAAGGAGCGCATGTTCTTCTCGATGGCGACCTTGGGTGCAACGTCCTTCGCGCCGACGATCTCCTTCACCTGCGTGGGGCGATGCACATGGTAGAGCAAGGAGCTCATGCCATCGAAGCCCACCGTACCGAAAAGCTGTTCGTAGTAGAACTTCCCTTCCGGGCTTTTGTGGATGGTGTGCCGCTTGTGCGGGATGTTGCCGAGGGCGTGGTAGAAGGGCATCGAAGAGGTTGCGTGTTGACGGGTAACTGTTACGGGTTGCGCGTTACGAGATGCGGGTTCCCTGTTCGCGCAAGCCTACGCGCTTTTCGTTTTCGGATGGGTGACCGCCGTCAGTTCCGGATGAAGCGTGCCGTTCAGCGCAAGCAACTCCTCTTCCTCCCGGATCCGTTGACGCAATCCCTCCGGATCATTGATCGCCTTGGTCTTCGTGCTGCGGGTGCTGCGGCCTTTGCGCCAGGCGCGTTGGGCTTCGAGGGGCAGCTGGTGGATCTCGCGACAGCTCGGTGAGCAGCAGTCGGCGTATTTCGTTGCGCACGCTTCGCACTGCACCAGCAGCATGTTGCACGTGGCTTCGTGGCAGTTGCTGATGCGGTCGCTGTTGGTGCCGCATTGCATGCAGGTGCTCACCACATCGTCGGTGATGCGCTCGGCGAGGCGTTCATCGAACACGAAGTTCTGGCCGAGGTATTTGCTCTTCAGCCCTTCGGCCTTCAGTTGGCGCGCATAGTCGATGATGCCGCCGTGCAACTGGCTGACGTTCGTGAAGCCCTGGTGCTTCAGGTAGGCGCTGGCCTTCTCGCAGCGGATGCCGCCGGTGCAATAGAGCAGGATCTCCGGTTGTTCCGTTCGGCGTTGGTCGTTAGTGCGTTGCGTGTCGGGTTCCGCTTTCACGCCATCCACCAACTCCCATTCGCCATCCCCCTCCTTCCCACGAAGCATGCCCACCACCTCATCGATGGCTCCCCGGAACGTATCGGCCTTGGGCAGGTAGGCACCTTCGAAATGCCCGATCAGGCATTCGTAGTTGTTGCGCATGTCGATCACCACGGCGCCTTCCTCCATCTTTTGGTTGAAGGTCCTTGCGTCGAGGTGCGTACCCACGTTGGTGACGTCGAAGGCATCATCGGCCAGGCCATCGGCCACGATCTTCTTCTTCGCTTTGATGGCCAGCTTCAGGAAGCTTCGGCCATCATCCTCCACGGCGATCTTCCAAGGGACTTCGCGGAAGGCTTCGCGGCCGTCGAGGTTCGCCCGGAAGGCTTCGAGGTTGGCCGTGGGAAGGCTCACCTGGGCGTTGATCCCTTCCTGCGAAACGTAGATGCGGCCGAGCACGCCCAGTGCCTGCCATTCCTGGTAGAGCGTATGGCGCAGCGTCTCCACATCGGTCAGCCGCACATAACGATAGAAGGAAAGCGTGGTACGCGGCCGGCCCTCGCGCTCCAATTCGACGCGGAGCTGTTCCGGACTTTTCAGGTTGCGCAGGCGGTGCGGGTCCATGGGAACGCGAAGGTAGGGAGGGGGACGCCCTTCGGGCCTGCCGAGGGCAGCCCTGCGCCGCCTAGTTTTGCCGGCCTCCTACACGCGATGACAGCCAACTCCCAACCCAAGAAGATCCTGGTGATCGGTTCCTCCGGCCAGATCGGTACCGAACTCGTTGAAGGGCTTCGTGCCCGCTTCGGCAACGACAACGTGGTGGCCTCCGACATCAAGGAACCCCAGGTGAAACAGGACGGGCCCTTCGCCATGGTGGACGCCATGGATCGCCGCGGCATCGAGCGCATCATCGAGAAGCACGGGATCACCGAGGTGTACCTGTTGGCGGCCCTGCTGAGCGCCACCGCCGAGAAGGATCCCGCCTTCGCGTGGAAGCTGAACATGGAAAGCCTCTTCATCGTGCTGGAACTGGCCAAGGAAGGCAAGTTGAAGAAGGTGTACTGGCCCAGCAGCATCGCCGTGTTCGGGCCCACCACCCCGAAGGATGCCACGCCGCAGCATACCATCGCCGAGCCCAGCACGGTCTACGGCATCAGCAAGCAGGCCGGGGAACAGTGGTGCGCCTACTACCACAAACGGTACGGGGTGGATGTGCGCAGCATCCGCTATCCGGGTCTCATCGGCTGGAAGAGCGCTCCGGGCGGTGGCACCACGGATTATGCCGTTCACATCTTCCACGAAGCCATCAAGAACGGCAAGTACACGAGCTTCCTGGACCGTGGGACCACGCTGCCGATGATGTACATGCCCGATGCCATCCGCGCAACGATCGACCTGATGGAAGCTCCCCCGGAAAGCATCAAGGAACGAGGCGGTTACAACCTCGCCGGGTTCAGTTTCGCCCCGGAGGAGATCGCTGCGGAGGTGCAGCGCCACGTGCCGGAGTTCCGGATGGCCTATGCTCCCGACCATCGCCAGGCCATCGCCAACAGCTGGCCACGGAGCATCGATGATTCCACCGCTCGCAAGGATTGGGGCTGGAAGCCGGACTACGACCTGAAGGCCATGGTGGATGATATGATGGTGAACCTGAAGCGGGAGCTGAAGTAGCACCCCTCCGTAACCTTTTGGCGTCGGCGCCGTTTCGCCTGTGCGAACCACGAGCCATCGCCATGAGCCTGTTCCGTACCCATCTGCTGCACGGCTGCACCGCCCTGTTCCTGTTCGCCCAGACCGCTTGGTCACAGGCCAATGGAACGGCCAAGGACACCCTGAACCAGAGCGATGTGTACGGCCGCAAGCAGGGCTGGTGGCAGGTGACCGCTCCCAAGCCCGAGAAGCCCCAGTACAATGCGGGCCAGCTGATCGAGGAGGGCCGCTACACCGACAGCAAGCGCATCGGCCGTTGGAAGCGTTACTGGCCCAATGGCAAGGTGATGAGCGAGGTGAACTATGACCTGGGCCGGCCCAAGGGCGAGTACAGGATCTATTATCCCTCCGGCAAGCTGGAGGAACACGGTACCTGGGATGTGGACCGCAATACGGGCACCTTCAAGCGTTGGCATCCCAACGGCCAGCTTTCCCAGGATTTCGTCTTCGACCAGTACGGCACCCGCAACGGCATGCAGAAGTACTACCACGAGAACGGCCAGGTGGAGGTGGAGGTCAATATCAAGGGTGGCAAGGAGGACGGCACCTTGAAACGCTACTACGCCAACGGGGATGTGCAGCAGGTGGCCCAGTTCAACAACGGGGTCATCAACGAGGCCAACAGCAAGTATGTGCGTTCGGTGAGCAAGCCCGCCCCCGAACCGGTGGATGCCACCGCCAAGCCCGCTCCGGCCCGCAATGCCGAGGACGTCACCAATGCCGTAGTGTTCCGCGAGAACGGCTACAACACCCTTTACGACAAGCAGCTGCGCATCACCCAGCAGGGTGAGTTCAAGAACGGCCAGCTGTGGAACGGCAAGGTCTACCGCTACGATGCATCGGGCCTGCTCTATCGCATCGAGGTGTACGCCTCGGGCCGGTTCGCCGGCAACGGCGTGATCTCCGACGAGGACAAGCGCTGAGCCCTTCCAGGTCCCTGTTCACAAGTCGTTGGCAACCCGGTCCGGGCGGTTTTCCGTGCTCCGGAAGGCCCCTACATTTGCCGCACTTTTCGGAACAAACCAACCGATAACATCCCCGCGATGGCAAAGACGAACAAGGCGGTCGACGCCTTCATGGCCGAAGTGAAGAAACGCAACGGCAACGAGCCGGAATTCCTGCAGGCCGTGCACGAAGTGGCCGAGATGGTGATCCCCTTCATCGAGGCCAACCCCAAGTACAAGGGCAAGATGCTCCTGGAGCGCATGGTGGAGCCTGAGCGCACCATCATGTTCCGCGTACCTTGGGTGGACGACCGGGGCAATGTGCAGGTGAACCGGGGCTTCCGCGTCGAGTACAACAGCGCCATCGGACCCTACAAGGGCGGTCTGCGCTTCCACCCCAGCGTGAACCTCAGCATCCTGAAGTTCCTGGGCTTCGAACAGACCTTCAAGAACAGCCTCACCACGCTGCCCATGGGCGGCGGCAAGGGCGGCAGCGATTTCGACCCCAAGGGCAAGAGCGACAATGAGGTGATGCGCTTCTGCCAGAGCTTCATGACCGAACTCTGGCGCCATGTGGGCCAGTTCACCGACGTTCCCGCAGGTGATATCGGCGTGGGCGGCCGCGAGATCGGCTTCATGTTCGGGCAGGACAAGCGCCTGCGCAACGAGTTCACCGGTGTGTTCACCGGCAAGGGCCGCACCTGGGGCGGTTCCTTGATGCGTCCCGAGGCCACGGGCTACGGTTGCGTGTACTTCGCCGAGGAGATGATGAAGCACAACAAGACCAGCTTCAAGGGCAAGACGGTGGCGGTGAGCGGCAGCGGCAACGTGGCGCAATTCGCCATCGAGAAGGCCACCCAGCTCGGTGCGAAAGTGGTGACCTGCTCCGATAGCGATGGCAGCATCCACGACCCCGCCGGTATCGATGCCACCAAGCTCGCCTTCATCATGGAACT
>DASWWQ010000241.1:0-2149 GCA_036405935.1 Flavobacteriales bacterium | reverse complement strand
AATCCTCATCGGTCACCATGCCGGTCATGCGCGGGTTGGTGGCCGGGTTGTGCGCATCCACCATGTTCAGTCCGGTGTATTCGATGCTGGTCGCACCCGCCCCGACCGCGAAGAACTCGCTGAGGTTCTCGCTGAGTGCAGCGAAACCGGTCAGGTCACCACCGGTGACCTCGCCCAGCAATACCGCGAAATAGGGCTGCAACTGCGGATCGGCCGCGATCACGAAGATGGAACTGTCCACCACCGACCGGATGGCCAGGTAGCCCTTCTTGATCATCTGGCCGGAGTTGGCCGGGTCGTTCACCAAGGTGTCCCCCCCCAAGCGGAAGTACAATGCTGGCGTGGCCGGCGGATTGGGGGTCGGGGTCACGGGATCGTCATCATCCTTCTTGCAGCCGGTGGCGATCGTGGCGACCACCACGGCCGCGTACAGGGTTCCTTTCCAGAGCGTATTCATGTTCTACGGGTTGTTTTGGGTATGGGGGATGTTGTTCAATGCACGAGGTCCTGCACCCAGCGGCTGAAGCGGTCCTGCACGCTTCCTTGCCGGATCACGGGACAGCTTCCGGCCGCATCGGCCACGGACACTTCGAACGCGGTGACGGGTACGGGTGAGACCGCGATCACATGCTCGAGCACCGCTGTCCTGTTCTGCTGGGCACGGGCGTAGGAATAGACCAGGGTGCCGGCGTCCATGTTGAGGTAGCAGTGGTCCACTCCGGGCAGGGAGAGCACTTCGCTCTTCAGCAACGAGGCTTGCGCACTATCCACCGGTTCCTGCAGGTCGATCCGGGCCAGTTGCAGGTCGGCCTTATGGTCCTTCGGCTTTCCGGTGACCAGCGCGATGTGCACCACCAGCACCACGAAGAGCGCAGCGACAACGGACAGGGAGATGAGCAGGGTCTTCTTGAGCATGACGTTCCGTGTTCGCCCCAGGTCCGGAGGGGTCCGGAACCAAGGCGGTTTGTCACAGTTACGTCAGTGGACCTCCGATCGGATCGCCCGCTTCCGAAAAAGATCCGGAGGGTGCTTCACCGCGCGGGCATCCGACGTCCCTTCCGTCAAGGCGACCATCCGCGGATCCGGATACTCCCAGTAAGCCAGTCCGACAGGGGCAATGGAAAAGCCCGGCATCAGCCGGGCTTCCCTATTCCTTCGATGTGCCTGTTCAGCGCACCAGCTTCTTGTACTTCAAGCGCTTCGGTACGATATCGCCCACGCGCTTCTTGTAGTTCTCCTCGTAGTCGCTGAAGCCGCCTTCGAACCAGTACACCTTGCTATCGCCCTCGAAGGCGAGGATGTGGGTGCACACCCGGTCCAGGAACCAGCGGTCGTGGCTGATGATCACGGCGCAGCCACTGTAGTCCTCGATGCCTTCCTCCAGCGCCCGGAGGGTGTTCACGTCCAGGTCGTTGGTCGGTTCGTCCAGGAGCAGCACGTTGCTGCCGTTCTTCAACGTCATGGCCAAGTGCAGGCGGTTGCGTTCCCCACCGGAGAGCACGCCCACCTTCTTGTTCTGGTCGGGGCCGGTGAAGTTGAAGCGGGCCAGGTAGGCACGGCTGTTCACCAGTGTGCCGCCGATGCTCATGTTCTCCTGGGCATTGCTCAACACCTCCCATACCGTGCGTTCGGGCTTCAGGTCCTTATGGCTTTGGTCCACATAGGCCAGCTGCACGGTATCGCCGAGATTCACGGTGCCGGAGTCGGGTTTCTCCTCGCCCATGATCATGCGGAACATGGTGGTCTTACCCGCACCGTTGGGTCCGATGATGCCCACGATGCCGGCGGGTGGCAGAGTGAAGCTGATGTCCTCGAACAGCACACGATCGCCGAAGGCCTTCGATACACCCTTGAACTCGATCACCTTGTCGCCCAAGCGTTGGCCGTTGGGGATGTAGATCTCCAGCTTGGCCTCCTTCTCCTTCACCGTCTCGCCTTGCATCTTCTCGTAGTTCTCGAGACGGGCCTTGCTCTTGGTGCGGCGGGCCTTGGCATTGCTGCGGACCCATTCGAGCTCCTGCTTCAGCACGCGCTGACGTTTGCTCTCCTGCTTCTCTTCCTGCGCCAAACGGGCGGTCTTCTGCTCCAGCCAGTTGGTGTAGTTGCCCTTGTAGGGGATGCCCTCGCCGCGATCGAGCTCGAGGATCCA
>DASWWQ010000240.1:0-8257 GCA_036405935.1 Flavobacteriales bacterium | reverse complement strand
TTGTTGCTGCCCATGCCGGTGACATACGCCTTGCTGCCGTCGGCATTCCAGGCGATGCCGCGGGGATCGCCGATGGAACGTTGGCGCAGGGCCGGCGCCGAGGTGTGCGTGCTGTAGTTGAGGTGACCATTGAGGTCGGTGATCACGGGCGATCCGCTCCCTTGGAAGCGCGAGACGTTCACCCGCAGGAAGCGGCCGTTGAGGTTGGGCTCGAAGCGGATCTCGTTGGTGGCATCGGTGCCCACCACATGCACCTCTCCGCTGAGCGGATGCACGGCCATCGCCATGAGGATGTTGCCCAGGTGCTGTTTGTAGGACAGGTTCAGCGTGTTCGCATTCAGCACGGCCACATCGCGGTCGGGCATGTCCCACCCGGCCTGACGGGCGACGCCGGGCACCGCACCGGTCACGATGTTGGTCCAGTCGTGCGCATTGTCATCCATCCATTGACCGCTGGCGTTCTTGCGCACCACCAGGCTGTGCGTGGGGGGCATGGCGGTGTTGGCCGGGTTCCAGGGCGGGTTGAAGAGCGTGCCGGCATTGGGGATGGGCACCGCACCGCCATAGGGACCTGCGGGGTTCTGCACATCGTTCGGCACGGAGGTGCAACCGCCTTGGGGCGAGCAGAAACCGCCAGCGATGAAGGTGCTGCCGTTGACCACCGTGGTCTGGTTGCCGCTCTCGAAGAAGGCGGTGTACACGGTGGAGCCATCGGGGCTCACCGCCATGGCACGCGGCTGTTCGCCCTTCAGCAGCACCTCCGTGGGGGCGGTGCTCAGGTTGGAAGGATCGAAGACCTGGATGCTCTCGCGTTCGGCGCACGACACGAAGGCGCGCTGCGGTGATCCGGCGAAGACCACATCGGCGGGTTCGTTCTCCGTGGCCAAGCTGCGCACGGTGGCCTTCAGCGTGAGATCCACGATGCTGATCTCGTCGCTCACCGTGTTCACCACCCAAGCCTCGTTGTTGGTGCGGGCCCGGACGGTGACGGGATCGAGACCCACGGGGATGCTCGCGGCGTGCGTGAGGCCGTCGGTGCCGATGGTGAAGACCTCGAGCGAATTGTTGGCCGTGTTCACCGCGAGCAGCTTGGTGCCATCCGGGGTCCGATCGATCGGATGCACATGGGCCGACTCGAAGTTCACGAAGGACGAGAGGGGCACCGGGGTGCGGGAAGCGATATCGTCCAAGGCATCGAAGGCCGAAAGCCCGATGACGGCGAGGACACCGCCGAGGGAGAGGACCAACTTGGCACGGGCTGGGATGGTGGCCATGGGAGGAAGAGTGTGGTTATGACGGACCACCCTTCCCTGCCGATGCCTCATGCCTCCGGGTCCGAGCAGCAAGCTAAGGAATCCGGTCCCAACCAGGCCTTGCGAGGCGCTCCCAATACAAGATCGCTTCGCCGTTGAATGCACGGCTCGCGATGACGGGTCCGGGAGTACTACACCTACAATGATGGCGGGAAGCTCACTCCGTGCCCGTGTGCCCTTTCCTCTCCGCGCTGCTCTGCGCTCTCCGCGCCTCTGCGGTTTAACCTTCTCCCCGTCTCACTTCGCCAGGAACCGGCCCACGGGTCTGAGGAGCACCACATGGGCCTCCTGCTCCTCGAAGCGTTTGAAGCTCGCCTCCACCTGTTTGTCGGGCCAGATGATCTGCACGCGCCCCTTCGCCACATCATAGGCTGCCGTGTAGAGCGTACCGAAGCCGCGCAGGTAGTGCTGGCTGTACAAGGGGGGCTTCAGGAAGCGCTTGATCAGGGTGGCCCGGTCGAGCTTGGGTTCGGCCACGCATTCCTCCAAGCGGTGCTTGCGCGCCACGGTGTCGGTGAACGCGGCGTATTCGTCCCACTCCACCTGGTGCTGGTGATTGGTGGCCACCGGCTGGTGGATCACTTGTGGCGGGCGGTCGGGGTTGAGGTACACCGTAGCGTACTTGCCGCTCTTGTCCAGCACGGTGACGTTGTAGCCCATATGCACGGGGATGCGCGAGAGCACGGCGCAGGCCTCGTCGGTGTTGCTGCAGGTCTCCAGCACATAACGGATCACCAAGGGGATACCGAAGCCGGTGCCGCTCACCTTCCGGCCACCGAAGGCCAGCGACACCGCGAGGCCGTCGATGTTCATCCCGTCGAGCAGGCCCCAACCACTGTCCTGCATGCCGATCACGGGCTTCACGTATTCGGTATAGCGCATGCGGCCATCGAAGTAGCGCGGATCGAAGTCGTAGTTGCGCACCAACGTGGGCGAGCCCTTGGTCCAGGCGATCTGTGAACACGCGGCCATGTAGGGCGGCGGGCACCAGAAGCTGAGGAAACGCGCCGCCACATCATCGTTGTGCGCCAGCCGGCAAAGGCTGTTGTACACGGGGATCAGCTCCGGCATGTGCAGTTCCAGCAGGCTGCGGCAGGTCAGCCGGTCGGGGCGTGCCTCCAGGCCTTCGCTCTCGTACCAGATCCGGAACAGCGGCCAGGCCCGGTCGAAGAAGGTCTGCCAGCGCTCACTGGGCCAGGGTTCGTGGACGAGTTTGAGGTTGACGTACATGCGAATACACTAAACCGCAACGACGCGACGACGCGACGAATGCGCAACGTTCATGTTGGCGAGGTGGGTCCTTCGGTCAGGTTGTTGGCGATCCGACGAATGCCATCCTTCAGCAATGCGCTGCGAAAGTTGAGGATCAATCCCAAACGATTGCCCGTGAGCTTCAGATAGGTGATCATCTGCGCCATATGGACGGGATGCAACTCTTCCACGGCCTTCACCTCCAGCACAACCTTCCGCTCGATCCAAATATCGAGGCGATAACCTGCATCGAGCTTCACTCCGCGATAGACGACCGGAAGTCCAACCTGGGTCTCGACGGTGAATCCCATGTCCACGAGCTCATGCACCAAACACACCTCATAGGCATTCTCGAGCAACCCGGGACCGAACCAACGATGGACCTTGAAAGCCGCTTCCACCGCCGCCTCGGCTATCTCATTCTCATGCATTCGCGTGGCGTTGCCGTTGCGTCGCTGCGTCGTTGCGGTCCATTGGCGCTACATCATCTTGAACCCCCCGATCTCCAGCATGTGCCCCGTGCCTGCATGCTCGCCCGGCACCACGCTCCTGTACTCGGCCTTGATCGCGGCGAGCCACTTCTTGGCGCGGTCGGTCATTTGGAAGTCGTCGGTCATCATACGGCCGCGCATCACGAGAATGCCCATGTCGGCGCCTTCGTAGAGCCAGTCACCGGTGCGGGTGATGCGGAGGAAGAAGGCCTCGTTGTCGTGCTCCACATAGCGGCGGTGCGTGTCCATGCGCCAGAAGTAGATGCTGCCGTCATCGCGCATGCGCCAGATGCCGCTGCGCGGTGCTTCGGTCACGCGGCGGATGTCATCGGCGGTGTGCTTGATCACCATCTGGCCCCAACTGTCGATGTTGGCGGGATCGCTCCAGCGCTTGTTCAGCGCGTTCACGTTCAGCTGGTAGGGCGCATCCATCCATTCCAGGATGTGGAAGAGGTGCAGCGGGGCATCGCTCAGCGCGAACACCGCATGGTTGGTGATGCTGCTGGCACCGGTGATGCGCGGGTTCAACTCACCGAGGTAGATCTCGCCGTTGTCGGTGTCGATCAGGAAGTCGAGCTCGAAGTACCCCTTGTAGCCCTCCTTCAACAGCTGATCGCCGAATCGTTTGGCGTAGGTGCGGGCCTTGGCGCGGATGGCGGGCGTGAAGGTGTCGGCATAGATCTCGTTGCCGCACCAGCCGCCCTTGTAGGGGGTGAGTTCCTTGAAGCCGACGAGCTCCGTCATCAGCGGCGCCACGATGGTGCCGTGCCGGGTGACGCAGGCCTCCATGGCCGCACCACGGCAGTTGATCCGCTTCATGATCTTGCACTCCTTCTCGGCCTCGATCTCCTTGCGGTACTTGTTGTAGTCGGCCTCGCTCTTCACGAAGAAGGTGGTGTGGCCGCTATCGCCGAAAGGCGTCTGCACCACCAGGTCGTTGCCGAGCCTACCCTTCTGAGCAACACCGAGCAGGTGCGCGTAGCTCTTCACCTTGTTCAACACGTAGGGCACGGGCGGCACCTTGGCCTTCTCCGCCACGCGGTTCGTGTTGATCTTGTTGTCCATGAAGGTGCGCACCTTGGCCGGAGGGAAGATCACCTCCAGCCCGGCCTTCTTCGCGAGGGCCTCCGTGCGCTGGTCGAACATCAGGAACATCGCCTTACCGGCCTTCGCGGCCTTCCTGCCGTTGGCCGATGCGGGGCGCCGCCCTTCGATGTAGTCGCGCACCTCGCTGTGCACCAGCAGGTAGTTGTTGATGTCCTCGATGCTCTGGAACTCCTCATGCGGCTCCTCGGTCCGGGGACTCATCAGGTTGGGATGCAGCCCATCGAAACAATCGATGTAGCTGATGAACTTGAATCCCTTGATCCACTCGTCGGCGCCGAGCAGGTTGAAGTTGGTGGCGCTGATGAAGTAGAGCGGTACCTCGTTCCGGTGGAAGAAGCGGCGGATGTCCGAGATGCCGTTGAGCACGGTGCTCTTCTTCTTCGCCCGTTCGCGCGGTGCCGCCTTCTTCTTCACCGGAGCACGCTTGGGCGCGGCCTTGGCGCTCTTCTTGGCGGAAGTCTTCGCTGCTTTGGAGGGACCGCTCGGCTTCGCAGGTTTGCGGATGGCGGACTTCTTCTTCGCCGGGGCACGCTTCGCGGCCGACTTCCGGGCAGGGGTCTGGTTCTTCTTGCGCATGGCTGGCTGGGCTGTCCAGATGGACCGCAAGCAATGTAAGCGGCAGTGGGCAGACCTCAAGAAGGTCCACCCACCACCAAGATCATGACGGGTCACCTGCCCAACGCAGGCGGCACCTACTGCTTCACGAAGCGCGCCTGATGCAGCTCGCCGTTGCGCGTCAGCAGGTCCAACTGGTAGATGCCGGGCACCAATCCCTCCACGTTCACCGTGGACGAGGCCCGTTGACGCAGCACCGTGCGACCATCCAACGCCGTGATGCGGAGCTCGCCGGTCAGCTGTTCGGGCCGCGCACGCAGGGTGATGGTGTTGGTGGCCGGACTGGGGAACACGAGCAGGCGCTCCTTGCCGGCTTCGGCCACCGAGGCCGTGGTGCCCACCACCAGCACCGCATCGTTGGTGCGCACCGGTGGGTTGAAGTCGAAGAAGATGTCGGCGTTGTTGCGGTACTCCGTGCCCAGCAGCACCGGTTGCACCGGCCGGATCCGGAAGCGGATCATGCCGTGGCTCAGCGCCTCATTGGTGTTGCTGTCCGGCAGCAGGATGTCGGCGAACCGCCACTCCACCACACGTCCGGTGCGGAAGGTGATGGTGTGCGGATGCGAGGCCATCAGCGGCTCGAAGGTGGACAGGTCGAGGTCGAGGTCCAACGTATCGGTGATCACCACCGTGAAGGCCGTGTCGGTGCCGCTGTTCTGGAAGCGGATGGTGTAGTCCAGGTATTCATCGACCTCCACGAGGTAGAGGTCCGCGTTGGAGCGGGAGCTGGTCTGCACCTGTTTGTCGTTCGGATCATAGCTGCCGGTGAAGATCCCTTGGGCCGTGGTCGTGTTGTTCGTTGGGTTCGACTCGGCCAAGGGCTGTGTCGCGCTCACGCTATGCGTCCACATCTGTCCCAGCAGGCCCGGATCGGCGGGCACCTGCAACTGCACGTACATCCCGGTGTTCGCATAGGCACCCAACGCCGCCATATCCCACACCACCACGTTGCCGGACTGGGAGGTGGGTGCCGGCGTGGCTGCGATGAAGCTGAGCTGCGCATCGAAGGTGAGCGTGACCTGGAGCGCGCCGCTCACTTGTGCTGTGAGGTTCTCCACACTGAACCATACCCCTTGCTCGAAGCCGGGACGTGCAGTGCCACCGCAGGCCTCGGCCCGAAGATCCAGTTGCACCGTGCTGCTGTCGGCGAGGTCGATGACGGTGACATCGGTGATCACCGTGAACGGCACAGGCATCGTGGCGGGGCACAGGGGCCAGAGGTCATCCCCCAGCACCTGAAGGGTGTAGGAACCGTTCTCCAAGCTGCGGGTGTAGTGCCCATCGGCATCGGTGATGGCCTGGATGGGGCCGGGCAGGATCTCCACGATTCGGCCCGGGATGCCCGGTTCACCGGGATCCTGCACACAGTTCTGGTCGCTGTCGATGTAGAGCGTGCCTTCCACGGTGCCGCACTCGGTGGGCAGTTCGCCGACGGTGATGGGATCCTGCACGTAGGCTGGACATTCCGGATTGCCATAGGTGACCACCATGCTGTACTCACCCGGAGCGAGATCGCCGATGGTGAATACCTCGTAGTCGAAACTGTAGTTCACCACACCGTTCATGTCCGCATCGTAGATGGATAGGCCACCACCCCAAGGGCCTCCCCAGTTAGGGGGATCCACCGTGATCGAGCCGTTGTCCGCACCAGAACAGGCCGGAGTGGTGGCCAACACGGTTGCCACGGTATCGAAAGGACCTTCCGCTATCGTGCTCCATGCATTGGCACAGCCTGTGGCATCCGTGTAGGTGTAGGCGAGCACCGCCCCGCGACGAATACCTCCGTACCAAGGATTGCCGAACCCATCGAAACCGTCCGGGAGTATCGGATCACCATCCATTTGCATGGTATACGTGAACGGAGCTGTGCCATGGGCGCTCATGTAAATCCCCTCCGGGCCGGGCATCAGAGGCAACACGGCCCTACCATTGTCCTCGCCCGGACAAGGAAAGCTCTCTTGAAAGCCATCAATATTGTAGCGCATTTCCAGGAAATACAACGTCGGAATGGCTTCCAGTTCGTAGGTGGCCATTGCCGTATTGCCCTCGGCGTCCGTAGCGGTCACGGTGTAGGTGCCCGGAGCGAGACCGGTACGATATGACGATGTGTTCCCATCCTGCCAGAGGAGAGTCACAGGCCAGATGCCGCCTTGGACAAGGACCCCGATCACTCCATTGTTGTTGGAGCAGGTGGGTTGTCCCATGCCATCCAAGACCACCTGAAGGTCCGTCCCCTTCACAGTGATGGGCAGAAGGAACAGAGCGAAAGAGAGAGCTTTCATGGTGGTAGGAATATCGAGGGTGGATGGAGCGGACACGAACCTACTGAAATTGTCCATTTTGGGGAGCTGGTGTGCACCTCGCGCCCCATGGACGGGCAAGCGTGCAACGGCATTCGCGCTTCTCCCGCTTGGACAAGCTCCGGGTCCGCGATCTGCTCCCATTTCCGTCAATCGTTAAACGTTAAGGACCATGCACCTCACCGGAAAGACCGTGGCCATACTGGCCACCGATGGATACGAACACAGCGAACTCACCGAACCGAAAGCGGCCTTGGAGAAACATGGCGCCACGGTGCACATCGTCTCGCTCAAGAACGGCGAGATCAAGGGCTGGAAAGGTGGCGATTGGCACGGCACCACCGCCGTGGATCGTTTGGTGGGCCAGGCCAAGGTGGGAGACTATGATGCCCTGGTGCTACCGGGCGGGGTCATCAATCCCGACAAGCTGCGGCAGGACATGGCCGCGGTGCAACTGGTGCGCGATTTCATGGAAGCCAAGAAACCCGTGGCCGCCATCTGTCATGGTCCTTGGCTGCTGGCCGAGGCCGGAGTGCTGAACGGGCGCACCGTAACGAGCTATGCCAGCATCCGCACCGACCTGAAGAACGCCGGTGCGAAATGGGTGGATGAGGAAGTGGTGGTGGATGATGGCCTGGTGACCAGCCGCAGCCCGCAGGACCTTCCCGCCTTCAACCGCAAGCTGGTGGAGGAGATCAAGGAAGGTGTGCACGCGTGATCGCAGGTCATATCGTGATAACCATGGAGACCGAACGTACCCGCACCTTCAACGACTACGTGCAAGGCGAAAAGCCCGTGCTGGTCGATTTCTTCGCTACCTGGTGCGGCCCGTGCAAGGCCATGACGCCGATCATCGACGACCTGAAACACCGGCTGGGTGAAACCGCCCATGTGCTGAAGGTGGATGTGGACCGCAACCCGCAGGCGGCGGAGGCCTTGGGAGTGCAAGGTGTACCCACACTGATCGTCTTCAAACAGGGCCGGGTGGTCTGGAGACGATCGGGCGTCGTTGCCGCGGATGAACTGGAGCGGGTGTTGCGACAACACGGGGAATGACCAGCTTCGCATGAGCACGGAGCCTCAGTTCGTCCACACCGCATAACCCTTGCGACGCAGTTCCAACGCCAGGCCCTTCTCCACTTCGAGGGCTTCGGCGCGACTGAGCGGACCGATATCACGA
>DASWWQ010000239.1:0-28694 GCA_036405935.1 Flavobacteriales bacterium | reverse complement strand
GCTCCCGGCGAACAGCGCGACCAGCGGATCCGATGACCCGGGCGTCAACAGGTCGCGCAGGCGCTCCACACTGATCGACGCGAAGACCGACGACGGATGCACCACCACCGCGATGCCATCGATGCAGATGGGCACCGGCCGGGCTTTCACGGTGCGTGCGTTCAGGAGGGAGTCCTGTGTGCCACCGGGCAGGGCACAGGTGAAGGAACAGCGGATGCTATCGCTGGCCATACGCGCCAGGAGTTCCTGTTCGGTGAGGTAGATGACCTCCAGATGGGCCTTGTGGTACAGCCCTTCGAACACTTCGCGCTGCGCCTCCACCAAGGGTCGCAGGTCCACATCGGCCAGCACCTTCACGATGCCGCTGGTGGGGGTGTCGTCCTTGCGGGGGTCGGGAGCTTTCCCCTGGCAGGCCGGTAGCAGCAGGACCGCCAGCGAGCCGCTGATCCACAGGTCCTTCATGCGGTGGGACCGTCGTTGGCGTATTTGCGGCGCCACAGGAAGAAACGCAGCACACCGTAACCGATCAACAGCACGCCCAGCGGCGCACGGTACGTGGGGATCAACTGCACCAGCATATCCGTGAACACGAAACCGCAGCCGACCAATAGATAGAACAGGCTCATGGCCAGGCTGAAGTACTTCATGCGGTGCCCCTTCTAGTTGTGGACCTCAAAGCTAATGGGCAGTACCAAGCGGCAGGGCACATCCTGCTCACCCATGCGTGCGGCCTTCCACTTCGGCATGCGCTTGATGACACGTACAGCCTCCTCGATGAACGCACGGTGTTCACCTTTTACGGCTTTCACATCGATGACGCTGCCGTCAACATCCACCGTGAACTGCACATATACTTTTTCCTTCTCCACATTGCTTTCGGGGAACTGGATGTGATCACGAACCCATTTGAACATGGCCGTTTCCCCTCCGGGGAATTCCGGCCGGAACTGGACCGTGGCCTCCGTGCCCAAGAAGGGAATGAATGGTCCTGGATCAGGCCCGGTACCCGATCCGCCCGGTGCCACTGGACCAGTGCCCGGACCGGCACCGGGACCCGGTGCCACGGGTGCGATCGTTGTGGTATCCGTCACGAGCTTGGTATCCATGGAATCCGCCTCCACGAAGCCCGTAGGGTCGGGCTGGGGAGTTGGGGTGGGTGATGTAGAGCCGGATGTCTTCGGCGCCGGTGGGGGATCGTTGGGGTGCACCGGTGGAGGATCGATGACCTGGGTCAGATCCACCTCGATGCTGATCGGCGGCTTCGGTATCACGCTGGCCTTCCCGCTGAAGGCGAAGGCCAGCCCGATCAAGCCACCGGTGATGCCCAGCGCCGTGAGCAGGGCCATGCCGAATCGGCGGTCGTAGTCGCGGCGCAGTTCGTAGGCACCGTATTCCCGGTGCCGGCCTTCGAAGACCAGCGCATTGCGCACGCTGCGGGTCGCGTTGTCCCAGGCACGGTCGTCGCTGAGCGCAACGCACAACAGGGTGAAGAGCAGGATGAGGGCGATGGTGAGCATGATGATCCGGGTTTGATGGTGATCGATCTCCGTTGACCTGTACAACCCGGAAGCCTTCGCGTTCATTGCCAACGCACGGGCCGATCCGGCCTAGGGCATATACAGATCCGAGCAGGCTTATTTCCGGACCAACAGCAGGTCCCAAGCCGCTTGTTCGGCACGGCTCAGGCTGTCGTCCACGACATAGTGACCGGCACCCACCACGGCCACCTCATCCAGCATGCGCACCATGGCGGAGTACTTCGTGGAGGGATGTGTCTTCAGCACGCATCGGAACCGGGCGGTGTCCTTCACGGCACGCAGGGCCGCGCGCACCTGGTCCAAACCGTACTGGCGGATCCGGGTGCTGTCCGGGTCGAAGGCCCCGCGATAGGCATGGATGCCGTCCGTGCCGCTGATCAGGAAGGTGAGCAGTTCCGGCCGGTCCTTGCCGCTCTTGCCTTTCGAGGGTAGGGTGAGGTCCAGTCCCTGTTGGCGGCGGAGGGTGGTGGTCAGGATGAAGAAGGTGAGCAACAGGAAGGCGAGGTCCACCATCGGGGTCATGTCCACCTTGATGGGGCGTGGCCCTCTGCGCTGCGGGGAGGGGGAAGCTGGGATATCAGCCATGGCGAAGGGCTTTCCTTCCCAACAGCCTTGATGCGACCGAGCGTATGAGCGATCCCGCCGAATGGGGCGAGGGATATACGGGTCAGAAGGCGGTGATCGACCGAAAAGAAAAGGCCCGGTCATGCGACCGGGCCTTCCCTGAATAACACGTGTTCCGCTCAGCGCAGGATGAAGTTCACCGGCAGGGTGAAGCGGCACTTCACGGGCTTACCGTTCATCTTGCCGGGATTCCAGTTGGGCATGGCCTTGATCATGCGCACGGCCTCCTTGTCCAGACCGGGGCTCACGCCGCGCCGCACCTTCACGTCCTCGATGGCACCGTTCTTCTCCACGGTGAACTCCACGAACACCTTGCCGCTGATGCCGGCCTCGTACTCCATGTCGGGGTACTTCTTGATCTTGTCCCAGAACTTGTACATCTCAGCCTGCCCACCGGGGAATTCGGGCTGCTCCTGCACGGCGGCGATATCGTAGGTCTCCTCGTCCACTGGGGGCGGGGGTGGGGGCGGAGCATCCACCTTCTCCCCTTCCTGCGTGGTCTCGCCGGCGGTGGTCTCGGTCAGGTCGTTCTGGGTGGGCGGGGGCTCCTCCACGGGTTCGTCCGCGGCCTCCACGGCCACGAATTGCACCGTTTCGATCTGCGGTTGGGGCGGCGGGATCACTTCGGGCGGAGGAGGGGGTTCCTCTTCCTTCTCCTCGTACAGATCGAGATTCACTTCCACGATCTTCTTCTTCACCTCCACTTCCTCCTCACCACTGAATTTGCTCACCACGAAGGGAGTACCGAACGCCAAGGCGAAGATGCCCACGCCGATGGCCATGGCCGTGCCCAGTCGTTTGTTGTAGTCGCGGCGCAGTTCAAAGGCGCCGTATTCCTTGTTCCGCGTATTGAACACCAGTTGGTTGCGAACGCCTTGCAACACGTTCATCCAACTGCTGTCCAGCGTCATGCCCACGCTCAGCGTGAGCAGCAGCGCGATGATGATGAAGTAGGTCATTGGATGTTGAGTTTGGCTTGTTCCAGCAACTGGAGCTCATCGGCCTTGATGGTGTCCTGCACGGCGTACTTGCCGATGCCGCTGATGTCCATCTCGTCCACGATGTCGATCATGTTCCGGTACTTGGCGTCCTTGTCCGGCTTGATGATGACGAACAGGGCCTCCTTCTGCTTCTGCGCCTCGTTCTTCAGCGAATCATAGGCCGCTTCGGTGATGGCGCCCGTATTGAGCTGCTGACCGAGGGCATTGATGCGTTCCACGGTGGGCGCGTTCAGCTCCAGGAGCATCTTGCCCACCTTGCTGAAGTCCGTCTCCTGCAGTTGCGTTTCACCCACCTTGAAGGCGTTCTGGTAGTAGAGGATCCGGTCCTTCTTCGTGAGGAAGAGGGTCAGTGCATTGTTCACCTTGTCCAGTTCCTTCGGCTGGTCGTTCTCCGGTGGCACCGGGAAGGTCAGCTGAAGCGTGCTGGGCTTGTACATGGTGGTGGTGAGGATGAAGAAGGTGAGCAGCAGGAACGCCAGGTCCACCATGGGTGTCATGTCGATCTTGGTGCTGCCCTTCTTGGCGCGCTTCTTCTGGTGCCTTCCGCCACCTCCGCCGCCTTCGTTGCTTACTTCTGCCATGGCTTTTCGGTTGGCTTCACCCTTGGTCCGCTTGGCGGTACACCGCGCATCGGAAAAGGTTCAGCGGATGGTTCTTAGATGCGCGACTCCTCCAGGTCGGTGATCATCCGGAAGCGGTTGATCTTCACCGTGGGGCTCTGGAAGATCTTGATCACCTTGTTGATGACGGTGTAGTTGGTGTTCCCATCGCCCTTCAACGCCACCAACGGATTCTTGCCTTCGCTTTCGCTGCTGAAGATGAGCTGCGTCACGCGGATCCAATCGAGCAGCTGGTTGTTGGTGCTGTCGATGGGAATGCCGGTGGAGGCACGGTCCATCTCCTTGCGTTCGGCCGGGGTGTCCAGCGACAGGTACGTGGGCAGCTGTTGCATGGGCAGGCCCAGGATGTTCAGGTTGGTGAAGCGGGCCACCTGCTCCTCGTCCACCGTGAACTTGTAACGGTTGGCCAGTTCCTTGATCACCTCGGCGCGCACCTTCTTGTCGGTGAAGTCCCAGAACACGCGTCCGGCGCTGTCCACCGTGATGGTCATGAGGTTCTCCGTGGGGATCGGCAGCTGGGACATGCTCGAGGGCGTGTCCACGGCCACCACTTCCTCCGGACGGAACTGCGCGGTGAGCATGAAGAAGGTCACCAGCAGGAACGCCAGGTCCACCATGGGCGTCATGTCCAATGAAGGACTGCTGGTGGGCATTTTGATCTTCGGCATCGTGCTTTCGTAATGGGGTTGTTTTCAACTAGCGCCGATCACATCCGCCCGGTGCGGGAGGTGTGAACGTCGCCCCTTACTTGCGGTTGGCCAGGGTCTGGCTCACGCTGAAGCCCGCCTCGTCGATGCCGTGGGTGATGCCGTCGATCTTGTTGCTGAAGTAGTTGAACATGATGATGGCGATGCACGAGCCCGTGATACCGAGGGCCGTGTTGATCAGGGCCTCCGAGATACCGGTGGACAGGGCGGTGGCGTCGGGCGTGCCCGCCGTGGCCAGTGCGCTGAACGACTTGATCATCCCCAACACCGTTCCGATCAGACCCAACAGGGTGCTGATGCTGGCGCAGGTGGACAGGATCACCAGGTTCTTGCTGAGCATGGGCAGCTCCAGGGCGGTGGCCTCCTCCAGCTCCTGCTTCACGCTCTGCAGGCGGGTCTCCTTGTCGTGGCTGGCATCGTACAGCACGGTCTTGTACTTCTCCAGACCGCTGCGCATCACGTTGGCCACGCTGCCCTTCTGGGCGTCGCAGGCGGCGATGGCCTGGTCCACTTCATCCGTGGCCAGCAGCTGGCGCACATTGCCGAGGAAGCCGGCGATGTTGCCCTTGCCCTTGGCGCGGCTCAACGTCAGGAAACGCTCCACGCTGAAGATGATCACGATCAGGTTCACGGTGATCAGGATCGGCACGATGAATCCGCCCTTATGGATCACACCGAACGTATGGTTCGGCTCCATTTCCACGGGATGGCCCTTGATCGGGTCCCCGCCTTCGAAGTTGGCCGGGTTGCCCAGCACGAACATGTAGATGCACACGCTGACCACCAAGGCCAAGGGGATGGCGATGGCCACGAACAGGCTGGACGACTTACCGGAGTTGCTTCCGTTGCTCATGTGAAAAGGACGTTATCGATGTTGGGTGTCAGGTTCAGTTCGATGTGTTCCGACGGCTCCGCGCCGGTATGGATGGCACGGATCGAGCGTGGGCGGCAAACATAGCAAGTCTACCGAAGGACCCATGTGAAGGATGCGTTACCGGCCCCATGGACATAAGCCCTGCGACCGAGGGCCCCGTCCATCCCCGATCCCGGGTTCTCCGCGCTTTTCGTGGCATGTCCACACCAACGCGCTCAGGCAGGGCTTTGTGCGTGCCCCGACCCACGACCGAGGAACGGCGCGCCATGGGCGGGGAACGGCGAGCGTGTTGTGATGGGAAGGGACCAGGACTGAACACATATTTTCCATGGAAACTATATTTGCACCCTTCAACGAACGAACACGAACCCATCCCATGACCAAATGGACCCTCGATCCCGCACACAGCGAGATCCAATTCAAGGTGAAGCACCTCATGATCACCAACGTCACCGGCAGCTTCCAGCGTTTCGGTGCCGACATCGAGGCGCCCGGTGATGACCTGAGCAAGGCGCAGGTGAACTTCTGGGCCGAAGTGGACAGCATCAGCACCGGCAATGAGCAGCGGGATGCCCACCTGCGCACGGCCGAGTTCTTCGATGTGGCCAAGCATCCGCGCATCACCTTCGTTTCCAAGGGGGTGAAGGATGTGGACCACGACGGCAGCTGGGACCTGATCGGCGACCTCACGATAAACGGCCATACGAAGCCCGTGATCCTCGGCGTGGAGTGGGGCGGCGTGGAGAAGGACCCTTGGGGCAACACCAAGGCCGGCGTCACCATCAGCGGCAAGATCAGCCGCAAGGAGTGGCACCTGAACTGGAACGCGGCGTTGGATAGCGGTGGCCTGTTGGTGAGCGACGAGGTCCGCATCGCCATCGAAGCGCAGTTGGTGAAGCAGGGCTGAGCGATCGGTCCTGTTCGTCCGAAGGCCCGGCATCGCCGGGCCTTCCTTTTTGTGCGCCCTACCTTTCGGCGTGAAGAAGATCAACGACACCACGATCGCCCTCCTCATCGACGGCGACAATGCAGCCCCCAAACGCCTCCACGCCATCCTGGAGGAGGTCAGCAAGCAAGGCACCATCACCATCCGCCGCATCTACGGCGATTGGACCACCACCGGCATGAGCGGCTGGAAGGAACTGCTCAACGCGAACGCCATCCAGCCCGTGCAGCAGTTCGCGTACACGAAGGGCAAGAACAGCACCGACAGCGCGCTCATCATCGATGCCATGGACATCCTCCACGGCGAACTGGTGGACGCCTTCTGCATCGTGAGCAGCGACAGCGATTACACCCGCTTGGCCACCCGCCTGCGCGAATCCGGGCTCTTCGTGATGGGCGTGGGGGAGAAGAAGACCCCCGATGCCTTCGTGAAGGCCTGTGAACGTTTCATCTACGTGGAGAACCTGGATGTGCAGGAGGAAGCCCGCCCGGTGGAGAAGAAGAACGGCAACGCGAAGAAGTCGCCCGTAGCTGCCCTCTCCACCAACGCTGCCTTGATGCGCAAACTGCGCAAGGCCTTCAACATCGCCAAGGGCGAGGAGGAGAGCGCCTCGCTCAGCAAGCTCGGACAGGCCCTCCGGCGCTTGGATCCGGGCTTCGACCCCCGCAGCTTCGGCCACGCTTCCTTGTCGTCCCTCATCCATGCCTTGAAGGACCAGTTGGAGACCACGCGCGAAGAGAAAGGGAATACCGTGCTGGTGCGTTTCCGTGGTTGATCAGCGCGCGATCACCAACCGGTCGCGTACCACCGTACCGCCGGTGCTCAGCTGGAGCACGTAAGGGCCGGCCGGAAGCATGTGCACATCCACCGGGTCCCCGTTGATCACCGATCCCTGCAGCACGGTCCTTCCTTCCGAGTCCAGGATGCGCAGATGGGCCCGCTCGGGTGCTCCGGCGATGGTCAACTCATCCGTTGCTGGATCGGGATGGAAGAGCGCGACGCGCCGGATCGACCGTTCAGCGATGCCATCGAACAAGTCCAGATGGAGGCGCCAGAGCCGCGCCGGACCGCTGTTGCCGCGCTCGTTGCTGATGAGCACCGTGTCGGTCGCCGCCCAGGCGATGCCTTCGGTCTGCTCGGGTGGCATGTCGAGCATGCGTCGCTCCGCAGCGCCCCCGCACAGGTCGTGACCGGGGAAGGCCGAGAGCTGCCAGATGAAGGGTTCCACGCCCATCGTGTGGCCGATCAATGCGATGGATGAGCCGTCGGGGAGCGAGGCCGCTCCGGTGATCAGCCCTTGCGCGTTCAACGTGTCCCGACGAACAGCGAGGTGCGTTCCGGGTTGGGCCGGGAGCACGTACAGATGGCTGCGTTGATCCACCCAGTTCTTGGTGAAGAGGAAGAGGCTGTCGTCCAACGCCACCATGGCCTCACAATCCCAGTTGCTGCCATCGAGCGCGGGGGTGAAGTCCGTCTGGTCGGCGTAGGCGAAGGCGATGGTCTCCACCGGGGTGCTCGTGGCGTCCTCGTCCTGCAGCACCGCCAAGGGGAAACGCAGGATGCGCAGATCCGTGCGCATCCCCAGGTTGTTGCCGATGTCCCCGATGTACACGTACTCCCCATCGGTGGTCAACTCCTCCCAATCCACGTTCGCTGCTCCGGTGATCGTCAACGAACGAACGATGGCCCCGGTGGCCGGATCCACCTGGTGCAGCACGGCCGGATTGAAACTGTCCAGCACCACCCATGCCGCTCCGTCCACCATCACCATGCCGCTCACCTCATCCAGAGCCTGCGGCAAGGTGCTCAGGAGCGTGGGCTGCAGGGCCTGCCCGAAGGCGGACGCCGGCAGCAGGAAGAGCAGGGTGGACCAGCGCATGGTGCAATACTAGCTGGTGAACAAGACCGGTGCGGACGGGGATCTGCTGCCTGCATGCAGCTGATCGACGCAACTTCGCGCTCCTTTCCGTCCATGTCCAAGCCGCCCGTCTTCACCCGCTATCAGGTGTTCCTGATCGCTGTGCTCGCCTTCATCCAGTTCACCGTGATCCTCGACTTCATGGTGATGGCGCCGTTGGGCGCCATCCTGATGCCGGTGCTGAGGATCACGCCCGAGCAGTTCAGCCATGTGGTATCCGCCTACGCCTTCGCGGCGGGAGCCTCCGGGCTGCTGGCGGCCGGCTTCGCGGACAAGTACGACCGCAAGAAGCTGTTGCTCTTCTTCTACGCGGGCTTCCTCCTGGGCACCTTGTTCTGCGGACTGGCACCCAACTACGGATTCCTGCTGGCCGCGCGCATCTTCACGGGCATCTTCGGCGGGGTGATCGGTGCGGTGGGCATGGCCATCGTCACGGATTGTTTCCCGATGGAGAAACGGGGCCGCGTGATGGGCTTCACCCAGATGGCCTTCGCCGTGAGCCAGGTGCTCGGGATCCCGGTGGGCCTGTACCTCGCACACCATTGGGACTGGCATTCACCCTTCCTGTCGATCGTTGCGGTGGGCATCGTCGCGGGCCTCATCATCGCACGGTGGATGCGGCCCGTGGCCGAGCACCTGCACCTGCACGTGGACACGAACCCCGCGCAGCACCTTTGGCGCACCTTCACCGAGCCGCGTCACCGGCTGGCCTTCTTCGGGGTGATCCTCCTGGCCACCGGTGGCTTCATGATGATGCCCTTCTCCACGGCGTTCCAGGTGAACAACCTCGGCATTCCCGAAGCCAAGCTGCCCACGGTGTTCATGATCGTCGGTGCGTGCTCCTTCATCACGCTGCCTCTGGTGGGCCGGATGAGCGATCGGATCGGCCGTTTGCGCACCTTCACCATCGGCAGCCTCATCGCCATGGCCGTGGTGGTCTACTACGGCAACCTCGGCACCACGCCGCTGTGGCAGGTGATCGTGCTCAGCGCGGTGATGTTCGTGGGCATCGCGTCCCGCATGGTCTCCTCCTCCGCGCTGATGACCGCCGTGCCCGACCTGCGCGATCGCGGCGCCTTCATGTCGATCATCTCCTCGATCCAACAGATCTCCGGCGGCTTCGCGGCGCTGGTGGCCGGTTTCATCGTGGTGCAACCCGGCGGTACCGGTCCCTTGCAGCACTTCGATACCTTGTCCTATGTCTGTGCCGGCTCCATGCTCCTGTGCGTGTGGTTGATCGCCTTGGTGGACCGGCAGGTGAGTGCTCGCAAGCCCGAACCGGTCACGCCCATCCCGCACTGAGCCATGCTCAAGCGTCTCCTCCGCCTCCTGCTGCGTTCGATCCTGGTAGTGGTGGCGCTGGTGCTCCTGTACCTGGGGATGGCCTTCATGCTTTCGCGCATCCCTGTTGCCGGGGAAGGGCAGGTCCAGGCGGAAATCCCCGTGTATCTCCTATCGAACGGCGTACACACCGATATCGTGGTGCCGGTCCATCATCCACTGGCGGACTGGGAACGGTTCGTGCCCGCCAGCCATAGCCGGGGCGGAGATAGCACCGCCCAATGGGTGGCCTTCGGCTGGGGCGACAAAGGCTTTTACCTCGAAACGCCCACGTGGAACGACCTCACGGCACGCACCGCTTTCCGTGCCGCCTTTGCGCTCGGTGGCTCCGCCATGCACGTCACCCGCCATCAACAGTTGGAGGAAGGCCCGGACTGCAAGCGCTTCCTCATGGACGAGACCCATTACCAGCGTTTGGTGCAGGGTATCGAAGCCGGTTTCCGCAAGGGTTCCGATCGGCCCTTGCCGATCCTGATCCGGACAGATGCGGTCTATGGCACCACGGATGCGTTCTACGAAGGAACCGGCCGCTACAACCTCTTCCACACGTGCAACACGTGGACGAACAACGTGTTGAAAAGCGCCGGACAGAAGGCCTGCCTTTGGACACCCTTCGATACGGGGATCCTGCGGCAGTACGAGTAGTTCTCTTGCGCCGGCCTCCGGTTCCTTTGCCGAACTTCGATCGTTGCCTCATCGCCCATGACCCTGCGCACCTCCCCCTTCGTCGTTCCCTTCCTCGTGTTGTCCGCCTTGTTCGGTTGTGCGTCCCATCCCGCCACGCGCTTGGCGCAGGACGGTTCCACCACGATCTACCTGGTGCGCCACGCTGAAAAGCTGGATCCCCATGATCCCGACACGCCGCTATCACCCGTGGGCGAACAACGGGCGAAGGACCTCGCCACCACCTTGGCGAAGAGCGGGGTGCGGGCCATCTACGCCACCGATCGCATACGCACCCAACGGACCGTGGCACCCCTGGCCGCGCTGCATGGCATCGAGGTGATCGTGCTCCGGGCCGAGGATACCGCCGGACTGGTGGAACGCATCACCACGCAGGACAAAGGGAAGGTGGTGGTGGTGGCCGGCCATAGCAACACGGTACCCGGCATCGTGAAGGCCCTTTCGGGCATCACCGTGGACGGCCTGTCGGAGGAGCAGTTCGATCGTTTGTTCAAGGTGGTGCTGCCCCCGGACGGGACGCCGGAAGTGACCGTGTTGCGGTACGGAGCGGAAACGCCGTGAGCGGACGATCACACGGGTTGGAGCGGCAGCTGTTCCCCGAGCGGCAGGACCATCCTGATGGGATCGCCCGGGCGTACCTCGCCGCCGCCGATCACAACGCCCATCACACCGGCCTTCCGGATGAGCTCACCGTTCGCGTCGCGATCCAGCACGGCCCGCATCAACCCCTTGGCGATACCCTCCAACTGAAGGCAGGGATTGCGGAGCCCGGTGATCTCCACCACCGCTTCCGCACCGATATGCAGACGCGTTCCCCGAGGTAGGGCGAGAAGGTCCACGCCGCGTGTCGTGATGTTCTCGCCCATGCGGCCGGCCTCGATGAGAAAGCCTTCGGTCCGGAGCTCATCGTGCAGTTCCACCTGGATCAGGTGCACTTGGCGCAGGTTGGGTTGCAACGGATCACGGGCCACGCGGGAGCGATGCTTCACCGTTGTTCCCGCATGCGCATCACCCTCCACGCCGATACCAGCGAGCAAACGGATGCTGGCACGGTTCGTCTTCGTCAATGTGTGCTGCAGGCTCGCGCTGACGGCGATGACTTCGGCTTCCATTCCTTCGCGTTTTTCCGATGGCCTCCTGTTCCGGTCGAGCGGCCGTATCTCCATCTACCCGATCCCCTTGCCGTAGAAGGCCCGCAGCCGTTCGGGCACACGGCGCTGCAAGCGTTGCGCGGCCTGCTCGGCGCGCAGGCGCCCCTCATGGTCCTGCCGGTGATCGGTGAGCCAAGTGAGCTGGTCGCCATCGTGCAGGGCGATGGGCACGCCTTGCCGGTAGAGGATGCGTTCGGTGTGCCGGGCGGCGATCCGATCGCCCACGGTGATGATGCCCGTGAGGTTGAGCGGGTCCGCCGCGCTGATGATCACGAAGGCGCTGTCGCCGTTCGCTGCGGTCGTTTCCTCCTGCTGTCGTTGCGCGCGCAACAACGGGATCGCATTCGGCAGGGTGAATTGTTCGCCCCAGACCCCGCTGATGAAACGCCCGCCGCGCACCTCACCGCGATCCTCCATGCGGCGCAGCACCTTCAGCAGGTCGCGCCAAGGCGGTGCACAACGTTCGCGTTGGGCCAGCTTGCGGAAGAGCACACCGTAGCGCAACAGCAGGATGCGCGCGATGGCCTCGATCTCGTCCTTCGTGCGACCTTTCTGTGCAATTGGAATATTGCCCTTCGGCGGGCTCAGGGTGACATGTGAATATGGCTGCATCAACTCGATCACGGCATCCTGGGCATCATCCTGGAACAGCCACCAACGGCCGGCCTGGTCCAGACTGAAGGGCATGCTGCCGCTGCGGCGTTCCTTCAACGCCGTCCGTTTGGAGGTCGGCACCAACAGGGCCCGTAGTCCGGTGAAACCATCCGCGCTGATGCGACCCTTGGCCACCAGCTCGGCCAGGCCGTGCTCCACTTGGCTCGGCAGCAGGTTGCAATGGCGCGTGAGGTCGTGGTAGAAGAGCGCACCGCGGTGGTGCAATTGCTCCAGTACCTTCCGGGCTTCGTTGCCGAGCTGCTCATCGGCGAGTGCCGGATCGGTGCGGTCCAACAGCAGGGGCAGATCGTCGCGCGTGCAGATGCCCATGGGACTGGTGCGCAACGAGGCCGGCGCATGGGCATCACCGACGTAGGGCGTGAAGCGGCCCCACGCGATGCGCCCGCTGAAGCAGAGCTGGTCCATCCATTCGGGCGCATAGTCCGGCAGGCGTGCGGGCAGGATCTCGCTTTCCCAGGCCACGGCCGGTGCCTCACAACCCTGCAGTTTTTCGATCACCGCGAACAACGCTTCGGGACCTTCCAGCCTGGTGTCGCCGCTGATGCCGTGCCAGCCGAAGAGGAAACGCATGTAGGCCGCAGGCGATACCGGCTGCACCTCCTTGCGCAAGGTCTGCAGCGTGTACCGATGGATCCGCGCAAGCAACCGGCGTTCGCACCATTGCAGGCCCTCGATGTCCGGATCGTAGTGCCCGCGGAACACCATGCCGTCCGCTTCCAAACGCAGCAGCGCTTGTTCCACCGCACTTTCGGTGAGCGTGTAGCGCAGGGCCAGTTCCGCCACGGTCACCGGACCCTCCACCTCCATGCGTCCGCGCAGCAGATCGGCCAGCGGTTCTTCCGTCGGATGAAGCCCTTGTACAGCTTCGGGGATGTCGACCGCGGGTTCCACCGTCGCGTGCGGGTACAAGGCCTGCAGTTGGGGAAGACGTTCGAGGGGGACCCAAAGGGTGCGGGGTGAGCCGGAGTTGGCGAATGGCGAATGGGAATGCTGACCCGTTCCATTCCCCATCGACCATTCACCATTCACCTTGAGCTCAACCCCTCTTCCCTGCTTCACCAACTGCGCGAAAAGATGCCCCCAGCCATTGCTCGCGCCTTCCTCCGCGCAAACGAGTCCGCATTGCACCAAGGCATCGTAGAGCTCATCGGCATCGCCGGCCTGCGGACGGGCCTCATCGCGCACTTGGCGCACGGCGGCGGCGTCGAGCTGACCGAGGTCTCGGGCGGTCTCGGGATCCAACGTGTGACGCACCCGGATGGCGCGCGTGCGACGCTCTTCGGCCGGTGCGGGATCCAGGAAGGCATACGGCCGCGCGTTGATGATCTCGTGGCAGAAGGGCGAAGGCTCGCGCAGGTCGCGCACCACCAGTTCCACCTCCTTGTTGATGATGCGGCCCACGATCTCCTCCAGCCCATCGATATCCATGGCCTCGGTGAGGCAGTCGTGGATGGTCTGCTGCACCAGCGCATGGTCGGGCACTTCCCGGTCGCCGACGATGTGTTCCAGGCAGGCCAGCTGGTCGGGGAACACGAGCGCCACGAGATCCTCGCTCTGCATCCGTTGCAGCTGCGGAGGCACGCGCTTGTCGAAGCGGCGACGCTGCACGGCCAACGCGCGCGTGGCGTTCCAGCGCCAGCGGGTGCCGAACATCGGAGCATCCAGCAGGGCCTGCACCAGGATCTCGCGCACGGTGTTCGTGTGCAGGTAATGCCATACATCCTCCAGCGGGAAGCTGTGCGTGCTGCCGAGGGAGAGGATGATGGCATCCTCCGTGGCGGCGGCCTGCAGCTCGAAGTTGAAGTTGCGGCAGAAGCGTTTGCGCAGGGCCAGTCCCCAGCCGCGGTTGAGCCGCGCACCGAAGGGCGCGTGCAGCACCACATGCATGTCGCCGGCCTCGTCGAAGAAGCGTTCGAGCACCAAACGTTCGCGCGTGGGCATGGCGCCGAGGGCGATGCGGGCCGTGCACAGGTAGTCCAGCACCTGTTCGGCCACGGCTTCACCCACCTGCACTTCATCGACCATCCAGCGGAAGGCCCGTTCGCGCCAGCGCGTCAGCACATCCGGACCATCGCCGAGATCATCCGGGACCGGACCGAGCCGCTGGTCGATCTCCTCGCGGAAACGGCCCACCGCGGCGCTCAATTCGCGCGTGCGCCCCGGTGCTTCGCCCAGCCAGAAGGGGAGGGAAGGCGGTTGTCCCTCGGCATCGGCCACGCGCACCTTGCTTTCGGTGACACCCAGGATCCGCCAGGTGTTGTTGCCCAACTGGAACACATCACCCTCCAGGCTTTCGATCGCGAAGTCCTCGTTCAACGTGCCCACGAACACGTTCTCCGGTTCGGCGATCACATCGTAGTCGAAGAGGTCGGGGATGGCCCCTCCGTTGAGGATGGCGTTCTGCCGGGCGCCCTTCTTCGCGCGAAGCCGGCCGGTGACGATGTCGCGGTGGATGTTCGCGCCGCGTTTGCCCCGCCGCGTGGTGAAGCCGTCGCCCAACATGCGCAGCACATCGGCGAAGAGCGTCTTGTCCAAGGCGCGGAACGGATACGCGCCGAGCATGATGCCGAAGAGCTCCTCCTCGGTGATGCCCTCCTCGTCCACGCACGACACCTCCGCCACGATCTGCTGGCAGAGGATGTCGATGGGTTTCTCGGGCATGATGATGCGGTCGAGATCACCGCGCCGGATCGCATCGAACATGGCCGCGCTCTGCACCAGTTCATCGCGGCTCAGCGGGAACACGCGGCCCTTCGGCAGACCACCGATGTGGTGGCCGCTCCGTCCCACGCGCTGCAGGAAGGCCGCGATGCTGAAGGTGTTCCCGATCTGGCACACCAGGTCCACATCACCGATGTCGATACCGAGCTCCAGTGAGGCCGTGGCCACCAAGGCCTTGTACCGCCCTTCCTTCAGGTTGCTCTCCGCCGTGAACCGTTCCTCGCGCGACATGCTGCCGTGGTGCGCGCCCACGAACTCCGCCCCCAAGCGTTCGCGCAGGTGCAGGGCCAATCGCTCGCACATGCGGCGTTGGTTCACGAAGATCAAGGTGGTGCGGTGCTGCTCGATCAGTTGCACCAGCCGCTCGTACACCTCGCCCCAGACCTCATTGGCCATCACCGCTCCCAAGGGACTCGGTGGCAGTTCGATCGCCAGGTCCATCGCCCGCTTGTGCCCGGTGTCGATGATCGTGCAATCGGCCGTGCCATCGCTGCGCAGATGCTTGTTGCCGACGAGGAAATGCGCCACCTGCTCCACGGGTCGTTGCGTAGCGCTCAAACCGATGCGCAGGGCCGGTCTGCGCAACAGATGGTCCAGCCGCTCCAACGAAAGGCTGAGGTGCGAGCCGCGTTTGTCGCCGATCAGCGCGTGCACCTCGTCCACGATCACCGTGCGGATGCTGCCGAGCATGCGCCGCCCGCCCGTGCTGGTGAGCAGCACGTAGAGCGATTCCGGCGTGGTCACCAGGATGTGCGGCGGTTTCTCGCGCATGCTGGTGCGCTCCTGTTGGGTGGTGTCCCCGGTGCGCACCATCACGCGGATGTCCCCGGGCCGTTCACCCTGTTCCTCCAGCACGCGCCGGATGCCGCGCAAGGGGCCTTGCAGGTTCTTCTCGATGTCGTTGCTCAGCGCCTTCAGCGGCGAGATGTAGAGCACCCGGGTCCGATCGTCCAAGCGCCCACTGATGCTCTCGCGCACCAGCTCGTCGATGGCCCAGAGGAAGGCGGTGAGCGTTTTACCGCTGCCCGTGGGTGCGGCCACGAGCACGTTCCGGCCCGCTGCGATGGCCGGCCAGGCCCGTTCCTGCACCGGGGTGGCGCCCGGGAAGGAGCGTTCGAACCAAGTGCGGACGGCCGGATGGAAGGCTTGCAGGGACATGGAAGGGATCGACGGGGATCTTGGCGATCGGCGCCCTCCAATGTAATTGTACCGCTCGGTGAACAAGACAACCCCTCCGATCGTTGATGGCGTCAGTTCCAAGGAGGGCCGGGATAACATCCCGCGTATCATCTTTGGACGGCTCTCCCACCCATGACCGAACCGCTGGACCTCACCGTCTTCACCCTCGGCGATTCCCGCAAGGTGAGCACCTGGTCCAACGTGCCGTATTTCTTCACCCGGACGCTGGAACGCCAAGGCCACCGGGTGCAACGGGTGGACATCGGCCCCAACCGGTTGATCAAGCTGGCCTATGACCTGGTGTGGAAGGGGTGGTGCGCCCTCTCCGGAAGCGGATCCAAGCACGAGTATTTCCGCAGCAGGCTGAACCAGCGCCTCACCGAGCGCCGGATCGATCGGGCCTTGGAGCGTTTCCCGCGGAACCACAACATCTTCATTACCTTCTCCTTCGGCGCGTACCGCCAACAACGCCCCTATTCGTTGTTCTGCGACATGACCTTCGAGAAGCACATCCACTATTTCGAGGATCGCCGGGTCGACGCCTTGGAAGCGTGGACCGTGCAGCAGGAGCAGCGGAACCTGGAAGGCGCACAGCACATCGTTTCGCTGTTCCCGGAACTGGCGCGCGAGCTGGTGGGCACCTATGGCGATCGCGTGAAGTACTACGGGAACGTGGTGAACATGGAGCCCGGGGAGGTGGATCCGCAGCGCCTCATCGCCGAGAAGGCGGGCAGCCGGGAGATCGTCTTCATCGGCAGCAGCAAGTACGTCAAGGGCCTGGAAGCCTTGGCCGCCGGGGTGAACGAGTGGAACGCGCGGGGCCGGGCGCCGATCACCATACATGTCATCGGCATGCAGCGCAACGAACTGCGTTCCGCACCGCCCAACATGGTCTTCCATGGTTATCTGGACAAGGCCGTGGAGGCGCAACGCGTGAAGTACTACGACATCCTGCGGCGGGCCTCGGCCTTCATCAATCCGACGCCCAAGTGGGGGTCCTTCTCGGCCTCCTGCGAGGCCATGTACCTCTGCACCCCCGTGGTCCTCTTCCCGTACGCGGAGTTCGTGGAGACCTTCGGTGCGGAGGGGACCACGGGTGAGTTCCTGCGCGACGGTTCGCCCGCCGATGTGGCCGATGCGCTGGAGCGGCTCCTGCACGATGGACAGCGCTGGCGCACCAAGGCCCTCGCGGCCCACAAGGCCGTGGAGCATTTCACGTGGGACCGCTATGTGCGCTCGTTCGTGGAGGACATCCGGGCCCTGCGCCGCAACGGGAAGCCCGCCTCGGTGGCCGCCTGACCCACCTTTGTACCATGCTTCGTTGCCTCATCCTGTTGGCCTTCGCTTGGCGGATCGCGGCCCATGCGCAGGACGGTCCCTGCCGGATGGTGGTGCATGGCGTGTTCGAGGAAGGCGCCCGAACGAAGCAGGCCGAGATCAGCGGCAAACGTTCGGGTGTGCGCATCATCCGCCGCGGCAGCTTCCAGAAAGAGAAGGACCACGATGCCGGCACCACGGTGAAATACAAGGTGACCTGGGTGGATCCCTGCACGTTCCAGCTGACGGATCGCCGCACCCGGCACGGAAGCCCTGCGCATCCTTGGGCCGATGGCGACACCATCACGGTGCACATCACCGAGGTACGGGAGGACGGTTACGACTACGAGCGCACGAGCAGCTTCGGCCCGGAGCAGGTGATCGGCACCATGAAGCGCACCGTGCCTGCGGCGCACAGCGGGGTGATCTCGTTGGGATTCTAGGGGCGCCCGCCCTCTTCCGGCCCGGCTATCTTTGCGGCCCGAAATCCCCCATGGACAAGCGTTTCCTGCAGTATGATGAGCTCGACCTGCCCCGGGTCGCCGATGAGGTCCTGAAGCAGTGGGAGTCCGAGGACACCTTCGGGCAAAGCCTGGAACTCCGCAAGGATGCGCCGCCCTTCGTGTTCTATGAAGGTCCGCCCAGCGCCAACGGACTGCCCGGCATCCACCACGTGATGGCCCGCACCATCAAGGACATCTTCTGCCGCTTCCAGACGCAGCAGGGCAAGCGCGTGGACCGCAAGGCCGGCTGGGACACCCATGGCCTGCCCATCGAACTCGGTGTGGAGAAGGAGCTCGGCATCACCAAGGAGGACATCGGGAAGAAGATCTCCATCGCCGAGTACAACGCCGCATGCCGCAAGGCCGTGATGCGCTACACCGACGTGTGGAACGACATGACGCGCCGCATCGGCTTCTGGCTCGATCTGGAGAAGCCCTACGTCACCTACCACACCAAGTACATCGAGAGCGTCTGGCATCTGCTGAAGAAGCTCCACGATGAGGACCTGCTCTACAAGGGCTACACCATCCAGCCCTACAGCCCCGCGGCCGGTACGGGTCTCAGCTCGCACGAACTGAACCAGCCCGGCACCTACAAGCCGGTGAAGGACACCACCATCGTGGCGCAGTTCAAGGTGAAAGCGGACCACGCCAGCGAGTTCCTCTTCGAGGATGCGTTCGGTGAAGTGTTCATCCTGGCATGGACCACCACGCCCTGGACCCTGCCCAGCAACACCGCGCTCACCGTGGGTCCCAAGCTGGAGTACGTGCGGGTGAAGACGTTCAACCCCTACACCCATGCGCCGCAGACCGTGGTGTTGGCCAAGGCCCGGTTGAACGCCTATTTCAGCGAGAAGAACCAGGACGTTTCCTTCGAGGAGTACAAGAAGGATGGTAAGAACATCCCTTGGACGATCGACGGCGAATTCTACGGCCACCAGCTGGAGGGCGTGCGCTACGAGCAGCTCTTCCCCTATGCCGAACCCGAGGGCGGTGGGGATGCCTTCAAGGTGATCGGTGGTGATTTCGTGACCACCGAGGACGGTACCGGCGTGGTGCACACCGCGCCGAGTTTCGGTGCGGATGACCAACGTGTGGCCCGCCAGCACAACATCGGCTCGCTCACCTTGGTGGATCTCCGCGGTCGTTTCAAACCGGAGGTGACCGATTTCGCAGGCGAGTACGTGAAGGCCGAATACCTGGGCCCGGAGGAGCTGTTGGCGGAGGCGAAGAAGCAGGGCCGCGACAAGTACCTCAGCGTGGATGAGCGCATCGCCATCAAGCTGAAGACGGAGGGCCGCGCCTTCAAGGTGGAGAAGTACGAGCACAACTACCCCCACTGCTGGCGTACGGACAAACCAATCCTGTACTACCCGCTCGACAGTTGGTTCGTGCGTGTGACGGCGAAGAAGGATCGGCTGATCGCGCTCAACAGGACCATCAACTGGAAACCCGAAAGCACCGGCACCGGTCGCTTCGGCAACTGGCTGGAGAACCTGCAGGACTGGAACCTTTCGCGCAGCCGTTACTGGGGCATCCCGCTCCCGATCTGGCGCACCGCCGATGGCGATGAGGAACTCTGCATAGGCTCGTTGAAGCAGCTGAAGGAGGAGATCGCCCGCGCCGTGAAGGCCGGTATGATGACCGCCGATCCCTATGCCGCGTTCCGGCCGGGCGACATGAGCGATGCGAACTACGACACCGTCGATCTGCATCGCCCGTACGTGGATGATATCGTGCTGCTCTCCCCCGGAGGCAAGCCGATGACGCGGGAGACCGACCTGATCGACGTGTGGTTCGACAGCGGCGCGATGCCCTACGCGCAGTGGCATCATCCCTTCGAGAACGAGGACACCTTTGAAGAGAAGTTCCCCGCCGCCTTCATCGCCGAAGGCGTGGATCAAACGCGTGGCTGGTTCTATACGTTGCATGCCATCGCCACGCTGACCCGCGATTCCGTGGCCTACCGGACCGTGGTGAGCAACGGTCTGGTGCTGGACAAGAACGGGCAGAAGATGAGCAAGCGCCTCGGCAATGCCGTGGATCCGTTCAGGACGTTGGACGCGTACGGGGCCGATGCCGTGCGCTGGTACATGATCAGCAACGCCTCGCCGTGGGACAATCTGAAGTTCGACGCCGAAGGCATCACCGAGGTGCAACGCAAGTTCTTCCGCGCGCTCTTCAACACCTACAACTTCTTCGCGCTCTACGCCAACATCGATGGTCCCGCACTGGATCCCGGATCACGGGTGAAGAACGAGGCGTTGACCGAGTCCGACCGTTGGATCCTCTCTCGCCTCAACAGCGTGATGAAACTGGCGGAAGAGGCCTACGCCGATTACGAACCCACCCTCGCGGCAAGGGCCATCCAGGACTTCGTGGTGGAGGACCTCAGCAACTGGTATGTGCGCCTGAACCGCCGCCGTTTCTGGAAAGGCGAACAGGGCGACGACAAGAATGCGGCCTTCCAGACCTTGCATCGTTGCTTGGAGGTGGTCGCCATGCTGAGCGCGCCCATCGCTCCGTTCTTCAGCGATCGCCTGTACCGAGATCTCACCGGATCGAGCGTGCACTTGAGCAACTGGCCGAAGCCGGATGAGGCCGCGATCGACGACGAACTGGAGCAACGCACGGCCCTTGCGCAGAAGCTCACCTCCTTGGTGCTGAGCATCCGCAAGAAGGAAGGCCACCGCGTCCGGCAACCCTTGGGCAGGATGCAGGTGCCGGTGACCGACCCCGTGATGCGCGAACGGCTGGAGGCCATCCGGGAACTGGTGCTGGGCGAGGTGAACGTGAAGGAACTCGAGATCCTGGATGCCGGCGAAAGCAAGCTCACCAAACGCATCAAGCCCGATTTCAAGAAGCTCGGTGCGCGCATGGGGAAACTGATGAAGAGCGTGGCCGCTGCGGTGAACGGCTTCGACCAGTCGCGGATCGCGGAACTCGAAGCGAAGGGCAGCCTTAAGCTCACCGTGGAAGGTCAGGAGGTGGAGCTCTTGCGCGACGATGTGGAGATCACCGCCGACAATGTGCCGGGCCTCAGTGTGGCCAGCGATGGGGCGCTCACCGTGGCGTTGGACATCACCCTCACCGATGACCTCCTCCAGGAAGGCGTGGCCCGGGAACTCGTCAGCCGCATCCAGACGCTCCGCAAGGAGGTGGGCCTGGAGGTCACCGACCGGATCGACCTGCGGATCCGCCGCAACGGGGACGCCCGGTTCGAGGAGGCCGTAATGCTCCATGCCGGACGCATCCTCTCGGAAACACTGTCCGTAACCCCTGAGGACCAGTTGCTTGTGGCAACACTTCCCAATGGGGGCACACCGGCGCACACCATGGAACTGGAAGGCCACGAACCCTTCACGGTAACACTGATGAAGGCCGGGGCCTAGCCTGTCCCCTATATTCGCGGATCAATTTTCAAAAGGGTACCGCCATGGCCAAGAAGAAGCCCGCACCCAAAGCTGCCAAACCCGCCAAGAAAGCAGCTCCTGCTAAAGGGGTGAAGAAGCAGGCAGGTCCCGCCAAAGCGGGGAAGGCGGCCCCGAAGAAGGCCGTGGCCAAGGGCAAGCCCGCACCCGCCAAAGCGGTGAAGGGAGCGAAGGCAAAGCCCGCTCCGGCGAAGAAGGCCGTGAAAAAGGCGGCGCCGGCCAAGAAGGTGGCCCCCAAGAAAGGGGCGAAGCCCGTGGCCAAGAAGGCCACGCCCGTGAAAGCGGTGAAGGCACCCGTGAAGAAGGCGGCTCCCGCCAAGAAGGCGGTGCCAACCGTGAAGCTTGCAAGTCCCGCCAAGGCGGGCAAGGCCCCTGTAGTGGCCAAGACCGCTCCGAAGGCGGCGCCCAAGTCCGTAGCTCCGATCAACAAGAAAGCACCGGCCCCCGCGCCGGCCGCTCAACCAGCTCCCGAGAAGAACGTGTCGAAGACCCCCAAAGCAGCAGCTCCCGCGCCTGCACCCAAGAAGAAGGAGGAAACCAAGGCCCCGGCCACGACGAAGCAACCCTTGGTCACCCAGGTCTCCGCTCCCGTGATGCCCAAGGCCCAGCCGATGGTGAAGAAGCAGGTGAGCACCCTGGAGGGCGGCAACAAGGACCGCTACAGCGATGCCGACCTCGAGGAGTTCAAGGGCATCATCGTGGCCAAGCTCGACGAGGCCCGCAAGGACTACGACCTGCTGAAGCAGACCCTGGCCAACACCGACAACAACGGTACCGACGACACCAGCCCCTCCTTCAAGATGATCGAGGACGGCAGCGAGACCCTCAGCCGTGAGGAGACCGCACAGCTCGCCGCCCGCCAGGAGAAGTTCATCAAGCACTTGGAGGACGCCCTGCTCCGCATCCGGAACAAGACCTACGGCATCTGCCGCGTCACCGGCAAGCTGATCAGCAAGGAGCGCCTGCGCCTGGTGCCCCACGCCACGCTCAGCATCGAGGCCAAGCAGCAGATGAGCAACTGAGGCCGAAGGCCTCTTGCCCACCTTCGAGTTGAAGCGCGCACTGCTCCTCGCCTTCCTGGTCCTGCTGGCCGATCAGGCCCTCAAGGTCTGGGTGAAGTTGAGCTTCCATCTGGGTGAATCCCTTTCCCTCTGCGGTCGCGGATGCCATTGGGCCTATCTGCAGTTCGTGGAGAACCGGGGGATGGCCTTCGGCATGGAGTTCGGCGGTGATACAGGGAAGGTGACGCTCACGCTCTTCCGCATCGTGGCCGTCGTGGGCATCGGTTACCTGATGGTGCGCAGCGCCCGCCGTCAAGGCAGCACCCGGATCACCACCAGCCTGGCGCTCGTATTCGCCGGTGCCTTGGGCAACATCATCGACAGCACCTTCTATGGCGTGTTGTTCAGCGCCAGTCTCCCGTACGAGAAGGCCGTCTTCCTTCCCGCCGATGGAGGCTACAGCTCGTTGTTGCACGGTGCCGTGGTGGACATGTTCTACTTCCCGATCTGGCACGGCCATTTCCCGCAGTGGTTCCCGGTCTGGGGCGGACAGGAATTCGAGTTCTTCCGGCCGGTCTTCAACATCGCCGATGCGGCGATCACCATCGGCATCGTGATGCTGCTGTTGTCGCAGCGCCACGAGGAGAAACGCGAGAGGGCCCGTCGCGCGGCGATGGATGCAGCACCCGTGGAGGAGATCCCGCCCCCGGTCCCGCAACAGCCGGTGGAGTAGGATAGGGCCGGTGGATCCTGCTAGAACGTGGTCCGGAGCAGGAGGATCGGCGCGACGTGGAACGTGGTGACCGACCCAATCTCGGGGATGCCCTGCACCATGAGCATCGGGCGCACCTCGTAGCAGAGGTGGATGCGGCTCCAGAAGACATGGGAGCGACCCAAGCGGAAGTCCACGCCGAGAGGCACGTAACCTCCAGTCCACCACCCGGAGCGGTTCCGGTGCAGTTCCCGTTGCGGTTCCACGTAGCGATCGCGCGTCGGATAGGGATCATCATGGCCGAGGTGCTCCACTTCGTTCACCACCTCGTGCCGCACCTCCGTCCGGGCGTTCAGCGTGGCGCCGCCCATCACCCCGATGCCGGCGTACAGGCTCCAGCGTGCGGGTCGTGACCAGACCAATGCGGCGTGCACACCGAAACGTTCAGCGGAGTAGCGGATGTCGTACGTGCTCGTGCTCACCGAATCCACGATGAACTGCTGGCCGGTCTGTGCCGAGGTCAGGGTATCATAGGGAACCGCGGTGTGGCGCGCGAAGGCAGCCTCGAGGCCGGTCCGGCTGTACAGCACACCGACCCGGAGTTCAGGTGCGCGTGCGCCGATACCGGGGAAAACCCGAAGCCCCAACGACATCTCGAAGAGGCCGTCCGCATATCCGTAGTGGTCCGCATGGAACGTATGGTCGCTGAGGTCCTGTTGCAGCAGGATCGAACGGGGAGCGAGCGAGGCCAGGTCTTCCTGGAACAATGCGGGCGTGCCTCCGGCCAAGGTGCCCAAGCCCCATTGCAGGGAGCTGACCCGCGAGGGCGGCGCAGCCTCCTGGGCCCGGCCGGGTGCAGCAAGAGCAAGTAGGGCGAGGAGGGTGGTGGGGTTGCGCATGGTCCGCCTGCAACGTGTCCGCGAGACCGGAAGTATGGATCAGCCCAAGGCGGGCTTCAGGCGAAGTAGGCCCTGCTTCACCAGGTGCTCCGCGATCTGCACGGCATTGGTGGCCGCGCCCTTGCGCAGGTTGTCCGCCACGATCCACAGGTTCAAGGTGCGCGGCTGGGTCTCGTCGCGTCGCAGGCGGCCCACGAACACCTCGTCGCGCCCGTTCGCATGCAACGGCATCGGGTACACGTCGTTGCCCGGCTCATCGGCCAGCTGGATGCCGGGTGCGGAGCGCAGCAGGTTGCGCACCTCGTCCAGATCGAACTCGTGCGCGAACTCCACGTTCACCGCTTCGCTGTGGCCGCCGGTCACCGGTACCCGCACGGCGGTGGCCGTCACCCGGATGTCCGGGTCCAGGATCTTCTTCGTCTCGAGCACCAGCTTCATCTCCTCCTTCGTGTAGCCGTTCTCGGTGAACACGTCGCAGCGCGGGATCACGTTGCGGTGGATGGGGAAGGGGTAGGCCTTCTCGCCCTGCACACCGTTCTGCTCCTCATCGAGCTGGCGCATGGCCTTCACGCCCGTTCCGGTCACGCTCTGGTAGGTGCTGACGATGACGCGTTGCACACCGTACTTCCGGTGCAGGGGCGCCAGCGCGAGCACCATCTGGATCGTGCTGCAGTTCGGGTTCGCGATGATGCGGTCGTCCGCCGTCAGCACATCGCCGTTGATCTCCGGCACCACCAGTTTCTTGTCGGCCATCATGCGCCAAGCACTGCTGTTGTCGATCACCGTGCAACCCACCTCGGCGAACTTCGGCGCCCATTCCAGGGAGGTGCCTCCGCCCGCCGAGAACAGGGCGATGTCCGGCCGCGCGGCGATGGCGCTTTCCATGCCGATCACCGTCACGTCCTTGCCCCGGAAACGGATCGTGCTGCCCACGCTCTTCTCCGTGGCCACGGGCAACAGCTCGTCCACCGGGAAGTTGCGTTCCTCCAACACCTTCAACATCACGGCGCCCACCATGCCGGTGGCGCCCACCACTGCTACTTTCATCGCATATCGCCCGTTCATAAGGGCACGCGAAAGTACTTTACCTTTCCCTGCCACCCATGCGCATCGCCGCCGCCACCGCACTCTTCCTCTGTTCGCTCCTCGCTCCGGTGCATGCGCAGTTCACGGACGACTTCAGCGACGGCGACTTCACCACCGCCCCGGCCTGGTCCGGCAACGAGGCCCTGTTCACCATCGATGCCGGACGCCTCCGGTCCAACAGCCCGGGTGCGGCCACCTACGGCTTGGGCACGCCCTCGACCGTGGCCACGGAGGCCCAATGGGAATGGTGGATGGACCTGCGTTTCAGCACCAGCGGCGCCAACTACGTGGACGTGTTCGTGATGAGCGATGCGTCCGATCCCGCGCTGGCGACCGAAGGGTATTTCGTCCGCATCGGAGGCACCACCGATCGGGTGGAACTCTTCCGCCGCAGCGGGGGAAACACCACCTCACTGGTCGTTTCGCCGGACGGTATCGTGAACAGCAGCTCCAGCAATCCCTTCCGGATCCGCGTGGTGCGCGATGCCGTCGATCTCTGGACCCTGTCCTACGATGATGGCGCCACCGGCACCTTCACTTCCGCGGGATCCGTCACCGACAACGCCGTGAACAGCAGCGCGTACTTCGGCCTGCTGATCGTTCAGAGCAGCGCGGCCGGACCGGTGAACAACCACTTCTTCGACGACTTCGTGGTGTCCGCCATCGTGCCCGACACGGAGGCGCCATCCATCAGCCAGGTAGTCGTGGTGGATGCCGACAATATCGATGTGCTGTTCTCCGAACCCGTGGAGGCGACTTCCGCGAACACGGCTTCCAACTACGAGGTGCAGCCCTTCCTCACGGCCACGTCCGCCGCGCTCGATGGGGTGGATCCGGCGCGGGTGCATCTCACCTTGTCCTCGCCGTTGACCAACGGCAACAGCTATCAGCTGGTGGTGAACAGCGTGGCCGACCTGGCGGGCAATGCCATCGGTAGCGCTTCCTTTCCCTTCAACTACATCGTTCCGGTGGAGGCCCAACCGGGAGATGTGGTGATCAATGAGATCATGGCCGATCCCACTCCGGTCGTCGGATTGCCTGAGGCGGAATTCATCGAACTCCACAACACCACCACCACGCCTTTCGCTTTGGGCGGATGGACGATCACCGACGGTTCCTCCACCGGCACCTTGCCCACCTTCGATCTGCTGCCGGGGGCCTACGTGATCCTGGCCAGTACCACCTCCGCGTCGCTCTTCAGCTCCTTCGGGGATGTGCTCGCGGTGCCGGCCTTCCCTTCGCTGAACAACGACGGTGATGCCTTGGTGCTGCGCCAGGGCGGTGGAGTGGACATCGACGCGGTGACCTACGCCCTGGCCTGGTACCAGGACGCGGTGAAGGAGGATGGCGGCTGGACCTTGGAACGCATCAACCCCACCGCCCCGTGCAGTGGTGCCGCGAACTGGATCGCCAGCACCAACGATGACGGCGGAACGCCCGGAACGGTGAACGCGGTCTTCGATCCCACGCCCGACACCCAAGCGCCGGAACTGGTGAGCGTGCAGGTGGTCTCGCCCACGGAGATCCAGCTCGTGTTCGATGAGACACTCGATGCGGACGCTGCAACCTCCGCCGTACCGGTAGCCGCTCCGGCCTTGGATGTGGCCGGCGTGCAGCTGGTGGCGCCCGCCGATGATCGCCTGCGCCTGTTGCTGAACACGGCGTTGATCGTCGGCGAGCAGCACACCATCCGTGTGGAGAACGTGATGGATTGCAGCGGCAACGTGAATGCGGAGACCATCACCCTTCCTTTCCAGCTGATCGTTCCCGCTGCACCGTTGCCCGGCGATGTGGTGATCAACGAGCTGATGGCGGATCCCTCGCCCACGGTGCAACTGCCCGATGCGGAGTACGTGGAGCTGCACAACACCACCACCGACAAGTGGTTCGACCTGACCGGTTGGCGGATCACCACATCGAGCAGCCAGGCCGATCTGCCCGCTGTGGTGCTGGCCCCGGGGGCCTACCTCGCCTTCGTGAACAGCGCACAGCTTCCGGTCTTCAGCGGATACCCCGAGGTGGTCGGCTGGTCCTTGAGCAATACGGCCTTGATCAACGACGGTACCGTGCTCACGCTGGAAGGGCCGGCCAACCTGGTCCTTGATGTCGTTCCGTATGTGAGCACCTGGTATCGCGATGAGGCCAAGGAGGACGGCGGTTGGTCCTTGGAGCGGATCAACCCGTTCGCGCCTTGCAGCGATGCGCGCAATTGGGTGGCCTCGAATGATGAACGCGGAGGCACTCCCGGGCAACAGAACTCCACCTTCGATACCACTCCGGACACCGAACCACCGACGTTGATCGGCGTGCAGGTGATCTCGCCCACGGAGGTCGTGCTCGTCTTCAACGAAGGTCTGGATGCCGCAGCGGTGGGGGAGGCCATCTTCACCATCGATCCGCCGCTCGACCTCGATCAAGCACAGGTGATCGCACCCAACGACCGGATCCGGCTGACGTTGGGTGAGCCGATGGTGGAGGGTACGGTGCATACCGTGACGGTGCAGAACGTGGCGGACTGCAGCGGCAATGTGTCGGCTTCCGCCGCGGGACAGTTCGCGCTGCCGCAACCGGTGGCCGTGGGCGATGTGGTGATCAACGAGGTGCTCTACGATCCCGTTGCCGGCGGCAGCGACTTCGTGGAACTGTACAACCGGAGCGACAAGGTGCTGAGCCTCGCCGGATGGAAGCTGGCCAACGTGAGCGATGGCGCGATCGGCAATGCCAGCACGATCACGGAGACCGCACAGCTGCTGCTCCCCCGCGAATATGTATGGATCACGGAGGATGGCACGGGCACCCTCCAACGCTATCCGCAGAGCAGGGCCGATCGCTCGCTGGAGGCCGATCTGCCGAGCTACAACAATGGAGAAGGCAGCGTGGTGCTGCAGGATCCCTCCGGTAACACGCTCGATCGTTTCGACTATGACGATGACCTGCACTTCGAACTGTTGAACGCCACCGAGGGGGTCAGCTTGGAACGCGTCTCGCCCGACCGTCCGACCGACGACCGGACCAACTGGCACAGCGCCGCCGAGGATGCGGGCTACGCCACACCGGGCTTCGTCAATTCCCAGTTCGCGCCCGTGCCCAACGCCAGTGGTGAGCTCACCATCGAGCCGGCCATCTTCAGTCCCGACAATGATGGCCACCAGGACCTGCTGACGATCACCTACCGCTTCGACCAGCCCGGTTTCGTGGCCACGATGAAGGTGTTCGATGTCGCCGGTCGCGAGGTGCGCACCTTGATGGACAACGAACTGCTGGGCACCAGCGGTTCCGTTTCCTGGAACGGCATGATGGAGGCGAACGGTCTCGCGCGCATGGGCCCGTACGTGGTGTACCTCGAAGCCTACGACCTCGACGGGCACGTGGAGAAGTTCAGGAAGACCGTGGTGCTGGCCCATCGCCTGAACGACTGATGGACTACGACAAGCTGCTCGCCGCCATCGGCCAGGAGGCCCGGCAACGCACCCCCGAAGGACGCATCACGGCCAACATCCCGGAGCTGCAGGCGATCGATCCGGACAAGTTCGGCATGCACCTCACCACGGTGGAAGGCGGCGAGCATGGCTTCGGTGACAGCGACGAACGGTTCTCGATCCAGAGCATCAGCAAGGTGCTGACCCTGGCCCATGCCTTCATCTTCCTTGGCGAACGCGTGTGGGAGCGGGTGGGTGTGGAACCCTCGGGCAACGCCTTCAACTCGTTGGTGCAGTTGGAGTACGAGAACGGCAGGCCGCGCAATCCCTTCATCAACGCCGGTGCG
>DASWWQ010000238.1:0-3188 GCA_036405935.1 Flavobacteriales bacterium | reverse complement strand
TCGTACAGGTCGTACACACCCTTGAAGGTGGCGCCGATGCCGATGGGCCAACTGAGGGGGCGCAGCTTCAACGAGAGCTTGCTTTCCACCTCGTCCAACAGGTCGAAGGGATCCTGTCCCTCCAGGTCCATCTTGTTGATGAACACGATCACGGGGGTGTTCCGCATGCGGCATACCTCCATGAGGCGCTCGGTCTGCGCTTCCACGCCCTTCACGCAGTCGATCACCAGTACCACACTGTCCACCGCGCTCAGTGTGCGGTAGGTGTCCTCAGCGAAATCACGGTGGCCGGGAGTGTCCAGCAGGTTGATGAGGGCACCGTCATAGCTGAAGGTCATCACGGAGGTGCTCACGCTGATGCCCCGTTGCCGTTCGATCTCCATGAAGTCGCTGGTGGCCCCTTTACGGATCTTGTTGCTCTTCACCGCACCGGCGGTCTGGATGGCCCCTCCATAGAGCAGGAACTTCTCCGTGAGGGTGGTCTTGCCCGCATCCGGGTGGCTGATGATGGCGAACGTGCGTCGCTTGGCGATCTCTTCGTGCTGCTGGCCCATGGCTGCCCCCCGTGAAAGGGGCCGCAAATGTAGCCGCCCGCTGCCCTTGCCCTGAAGCCTTGCCAGCTTGGCCGCCTTGTTCCATGGGGTGGATGGGAGCGCAGCCTTAGTTTCGTCCGACCGGCTTGAACAACGGCCGCCCGACCCCCCAATGAAAGAACGCTCTACCCTCCTCGCCACCTTGCTGCTGCCTACGGCCCTATGGGCGCAGCAACTCAACCCGATCCGCATCGGCCTCCATAACTGGGCCACCGGTCTTTCCAGTCCCACCGGGCTCGCCCATGCCGGTGATGACCGCCTCTTCGTGGTGGAACGCCCCGGCCGTATCAAGATCATCAGCGACAGCATGCAGGTGGTGTCCACGCCCTTCCTGGACATCACCGACCGGGTGAACGACGGTTCCTCCGAACAGGGCCTGCTCTCGATGGTCTTCGCGCCGGATTACGCTACCAGTGGTCAGTTCTATGTGTACTACATCGGCGGCACGGGCGATGGCGTGAGCCGCATCTCGCGCTTCTTCGTGACGGACAACCCCGATGTGGCGGATCCCGATTCGGAGGAGATCGTCTACACCTGGCCCCAGCCCGAATGGAACCACAACGGGGCCGACCTGCACTTCGGTGCGGACGGCTATCTGTTCTGCGGTTTCGGTGATGGTGGTTCGGGCAACGATCCCGACAACCACGCCCAGGACCTTTCGGACCCCTTGGGTGATATGATCCGGATCGACGTAAGCCTACCGGGCGACACCTTCGGCATCCCTGCCGACAACCCCTACGCCAATGCCGGCGGCGACACGCTGCCGGAGATCTGGGCATCAGGCTTGCGCAATCCGTGGCGCTTCAGCATCGATGCATCCACCGGCAACATGTGGATCGGTGATGTCGGACAGAACGCTTGGGAGGAAGTGGACATGTGGTCCTCGACCGACCATTCCGGGGCCAACTTCGGATGGCGCTGCCGCGAAGGCCTGGTGGCCACGCCGGGAGTGAGCCAAGCCGGTTGTCTGGCGGCCAATGACTATGTATCGCCGGTGGGCGTGTTCAACCATAGCAGCCAAGGATGGTGTTCCGTGATCGGTGGATACGTCTACCATGGAGCCAATTGGCCCCATCTGGCGAACAAGTACATCTTCACGGATTACTGCGCCGGTGACTTCCTGACCTTCGGGGAGGACTACGATGTGGATACGTTGCTGATGACCACCACGGCCGGTTACGCCGCCTTCGGTGCCGATATGGATGGTGAACTGTATGTGGCCAACACGTCCTCGGGTCAAGTTCGAAAGATCCATGATGCCTGCCCCATGGACGCTCCGACGGTGACCTTCGATGGCAACGAGCTGAGTTCCACTGCGGCCGATAGCTACCAGTGGTACCTGAACGGTTCCACCGTCGCTGGCGCCACACAGCAGACCTATGTGCCCACTGTCGCAGGCAATTATCATGTAGTGGTGAGCTTCGGTGCCCCTTGCACGCTGCGGTCGGAAACGGAACTGGTGCTGAGCACCGGGATCGCCGGATCCACGACCGGTTCCTTCCGCATCTATCCTCAGCCGGCGAACGATGTATTGTTCGTGGAGCGTAGTGCGGAGGACCAAGGCCGCAAGGAACTCCAGTTGACGGATGCCACGGGCCGCGTGCTGCGCAACGGTATCCTGGCCTTGGGTCAATCCCGGATCTCCTTGGACATCACCGGTTTCGCCGGTGGAGCATATGTGCTGCGCCTGATCGATGCGGCAACGGGGGATGCCCGTTCCATTCCTGTGGTGATCGCCCGTTGAGGGCGGACCGGAATTGAAGAAGGCCGCCCGGCAAGGGGCGGCCTTCTTCGTTCCGAGGGCGGCGATCCGCACATACACGGCGCGCTTGGAACGACGAAGGCCCCTGCATTGCAGAGGCCTTCGTTCCGGAATGATGCGGGGGTCAGCGCTGGATCATCAGGCGCTGGATCAAGTCGGTGTTGCCGTCCGAGAGACGTACGAAGTACACGCCACCGGTCAGGCCTTGGAGGTCGATCACGGTGTTGATCGAGCCAACGCCCAAGGGTACCGTGGTGTTGCTGATCACGGCACCCCGCAGGTCCAGGATGGTCACGGTTGCCGTGGTGGCTTCCGCATCCAGTCCGTTGGCCACCAGCGTCACGCGCTCACCCTGGTTGGGGTTGGGGAAGAGCTGTAGTTCGGCGGCCGTTGCTTGCGCAGCGATGCGCTGTTCCGCCAGTGCCGGAGCATTGCCGATGGTGAGTTCGCAGGTGGGGCCGCAGTAGCCGCTCCAGCTGCCGTTCACCAGCGTTTCCACGCTCACCGCATAGGTGTTTCCGTTGAGCAGGGGCAGGGTCACCCAATTCAGCGCACACAGGTACGTGGGACGATCCACCACGCGCACATAGCCGCTGGCCTCATGGCTGAAGCGGAAGCGATAGGCGGTGGCACCGCTCACGGGCTGTGCCCAGATCTTGCTGCTTCCACCGAAGGTGCGGGTGACGCCGCACGAGTGGGTGTTGCTCGCCGGATTGTCGATCAGGGCGGTGCAGTTGGTCTCGGCGGTCATGCCCAGTTCGCAGCCGGGACCGTAGTGGTCATCGGCGAATCCGGGGAGACCTTGATCCACGCGGGCGCGGACGAAGTAGACC
>DASWWQ010000237.1:0-2318 GCA_036405935.1 Flavobacteriales bacterium | reverse complement strand
GCTCGGCTTCCAGTTCCTGGAGATGGGCGCGCAACGACCGGTGCTGACCCCTTGGCCCCGGGCCACGAGCTTCGAACACGTGCTGAACAACAGCAAGGCGAGCTACTTCGCCGGAGCCCTGCTGCTCCCCGCTTCCCAACTGCTCGACGGGCTTTCCGCCTTCTTCGCCTCGGAACGTTTCCACGGCCCGACGCTGCTGTCCTTGCTTTCCCGGTTCAACTCCTCCCCGGAGATGTTCGCGCTGCGCCTGACGAACCTGGTACCCCGCGAGTTCCGCATCGGCAAGCTCTTCTTCCAGCGTTTCGATCACGATCGCGACACCGATACCGTGAGCCTGCACAAGGAGCTCTTCCTCGATCGCCTGCACGACACCCGCGCCATCCAACTGCTGAACGATGGGGTGGCCGCTTGGCTGAGGAAGGCGTTGTTCGCATCCATCCAACAACAGCATCACGACCAACGCTATGGCGGTCCGCTCTGTGAGGCCCATCGCTTCACGGCCCCGGACGGCCGTTCCTTCTTCGTGATGGCCCTAGGCCGCCGCATGGGAAGGGAACAGCACCGGAGCCTGGCCGTTTGCATCGGGCTGGAGATCACCCCTGCGCACGAGAAGGCCATCGCCTTCATCAACGACCCGTCGGTGGGTACCTCCGCGTTGGCCTTGCGCCCGGACCTGGTCGACGCACAGGAACGGTTCCAACGGATCCAGGATGCCGTGGACCGCTTGGTGAAGGCCGAATTGCAGGCTTCGCGGTCCTAATCCTTCGTGACCAACGCCGACCGGAAGCGACCGGGCGTCGTACCCTCGAGCTTCTTGAACATCCGGATGAAGTAGTTCGGATCGGTGAAGCCCGACGCGTAGCAGACCTCCTTCACATTGGTGAGGGGATCGGCCAGCAGTTGTTTGGCGAAGGTGATCCGTTCGTGCAGGATCATCTGGTTGGGCGCGATGCCGAACTGGTCGGTGAAAGTGCGGTAGAAGGCCGAGCGGCTCATGCAAGCGAGTTCGCACAAGCGCGCCACGCTGATCGGTTCGGTGAGGTTCCGCCGGATGTACTCGATCACCGCCTTGAAACGGGTGTTCCAGGGGTCGGAAGGTCCTTCCCAAGCGGAGATGTCCGCGCGGTTCTGCGAACGGATGACCGACAGCACGAGCTCCTTCACGAGGAGCTCCGCCATGATGTCCTTGAGCGGGTCCGAACCGGAAAGGAGACGCACCATGCGATCGCTGAGTTCCGCCATCCGTGCATCGTTCCGCAGGAAGCAGCGCGATCCATCGAGCGTCCAGTGGTGCCCGGCCTCCTTGGGACGGCGTTCGTTCAATTCATCCAGCTGCTTCCTGATGTGCGCGGCATCGATCACCAGCGCGGTGCACTGCGTGGGTGCACCCGGTGTGGCCTCGGGGAAATCGATGTCCATGGTTCCATTGGCCGGTACCACCACCGAGTAGCCGGGCAGGTATTCCAGCGTACTGCCATCGGCCCGGTCGTGCAGCAGCTTCTTGCCGCGCAACATGCTGGTGATGGTGAAGCCCCCGAACTCCAAGTGCACATCCGTCGTCCGCCGGCGGGTCTCGAAGACGTTCAACTCGCAATGCTCCAAGGCGAACGAGCGACGGTACTCCACATCCGTGGTGATCCGGGATTCGGGCCCGAAAGCGAAGGGAGCCAGTACATGGGTGCTGCGCATGTGGACCGAAGTGCTGATGGCGGTAACCGAAAGTTAGGGGCAGCGAAAGGGGCGCCGGGCCGGATCCTTGCTCATTAGCTATAGCCGGATCCCTCCCGGGCGATGGTGCTGTTCGGGAGCAACCTTCAAAGCCTTCCCCCCTTGATCTCCTCCACCACGGCGGGGTCGAGCAGGGTGCTGGTATCACCCAGGTTGCTCATCTCACCCTCGGCCACCTTGCGCAGGATGCGGCGCATGATCTTGCCGCTGCGCGTCTTGGGCAGACCGCTGACGAACTGGATCTTGTCGGGCTTCGCGATGCGCCCGATGCCGGCCACCACGCTCTCGATGATCTCGGCGCGTACGTGATCCGCTTCGGCCGACCGGCCATCGGCAATGGGCTCGGCGGTGATGACGTATGCGTAGATGCCCTGGCCCTTGATGTCGTGCGGATAGCCCACCACGGCGCTCTCGATCACCTTGGGACATTGGTTGATCGCATTCTCGATCTCGGCGGTGCCGAAGCGGTGGCCACTGACGTTGATCACATCGTCCACACGACCGATGATGCGGTAGCGCCCTTCGGCATCGCGGCGTGCACCATCCCCGGTGAAGTAGTAGCCCTTGTAGCTGCTGAAGTAGGTCTGCCG
>DASWWQ010000236.1:0-29562 GCA_036405935.1 Flavobacteriales bacterium | reverse complement strand
TGGCCGTCGGATTCGTCTGCAGTGGCCGGATTATGCTGGAGAACGGTTGAGCGAGCTTGTCAAGCATCGGCATGGCGCGAGTGTATGGTCCGATGACCTTAGGCGCGCTGATGCTTGGTTGCTGTTCATCCGGCACGACCAAATGCATTCAGGCAGTGATATTCTCGACCGACCAATACAGGATGCGTTGCTGCGAAAGCAAGTTGCTACGGAAACTGAGACGGTTCCGTGGAGTTCACAAGCTCAAGTCGTCGAACTGCTACAAATGCTCTTGTTCCTTGGTGGTTATGAGAGACAGACGCACTTGAGCACCCCCTCTCTGGCAATTGCTTTATCATGCTACGACACGCTTGTTGATCGTGAGCGGTTTTCGACCCCCGACGCCGCGCTTCAATCAATAGCTCCATTGGTGTCGAGTTTCATACGCGCCAACTGGAATGAGAACGCTCGAACGATCTTTGGACTTTCGGCATTGGGAAAGCCTTTGAGTGATGATACTCGCGATGACGATTTCATAGACCGGGGTCCTCATACACAAGGATGGATAGTTAAGCCAAACGGTGAGCAGACGCTTGATCTGACTTGGCCGCTACAACGCTTGATCAATGATGCCTAGTGATGGTCAAGGCGTACCGTGCAGTTTTCGGTGAAGTAGCCCATGCTCATGGTCTAATTGCGCAAACACCCGGCTGCTCGGTGTTCGGCAATCTGAGCGCGATGGCTGTTGATTTGCCTAGCGCTGCACCAGCTGGCATCAGTTGGTCACCCTTTCTGCGCGGATGGTCCTTTGATGGCCACTATCTTCTTGCGCATACGCAGCCCGATTCTAATGCGAGTCGTCCTGGTATGGTTCGTACCCAAGTCCTTGCTATTCCGATTGGGCAGGTGGAGAAGTTGGTGTCTGTTGAGGAAGCTATTCGTGTGCTTCAGACACCGTGGGGCTCAAACAAGGACCTGGAGGTCGTCGATTTTGCAGACCAGGATGTGGTTACTCGGTCGAATTGGGGCGCCCCTTCCGATTTGCTTATGGCTGTGATGCGTTCACTCGTGAGAAACGCGGGAGGGAACACGCCACCAATCGTTCGGGGTCAAGAAGGATTTGATGACCTGATCTGCGATCTATGGAAGCGCTTACCGGCCACTTGGAAGGGTAACCTCGTTTTCGGATTCAGCTTTGTGCCAACTGACTTAGCAGGCCGTGGACTTTTGCTTGGCTGTTGTCCAAGTGGTTTGAAAGAGGCTTGGCGCGGCTATCCACAGATCGAAGATTCGGACGCTGGCGTCGAGTCAATGAACAACGCCGTAGCCTATCTGTTGAGTACGGTTGGGGGCGGGCCAATCTCAACGCTGATCCAAGACGGACAGCTGACGGAACCTAGCTTGTTGAACCTTGCCTCTTATGAAAGAGCCGCGCGTGCTTGGAAGAACCTGGGACAACTGTCCTTTGAAGAGGCCTGTGCTTTGCTTAGAGACCTTACCATGCTCGCGCCGAAAGCTAGGCTGGCACAAGGGCTGAAGGCGCAAGTGGTCGACCATCTCGCGTCCTTCCTTTCGAAGTGTTCGGGTGACCAGATTCTATCTCTGAGGAACATAAAGGTTGATGCCCTCGGAGCTGAGACGCTGGCCTTGCATCGCGGCATCAGCGAATGGACCACCGCCCGCTTCCAACATGCTGCTTCAGAGGGCAATTCGGATCTCCAGCGGGTTGCTGAGGCATCCTTAGGTGATGCGAACGGTGAATGGATTGAGGCAGTGCAGGCGGGGACCCGTGTCGCGCTTGAGTCCTTAGAACCTACTGTCTATTCAATTGCTTGGAGCCTTTGGAATGCGAACGATCAGTACTTCGAAAATACTAGCGGTCTTATCGCCAGCGGATCTGAGGCTGAGCAAATCCTGATAGACGCTATTCCGGCGAAGGTCTCAAATGCGTTAGGGGTCAAGGTGTGTAAGTACAGCGTCTCGCGGAGCTACTGGCTTCTTCATGCGGTTGTGCAGCTCTCAATGGTGGGCTGGAAGAAGGCTGTACGCGCTCAACTGTTGGTTGATGTCGATAGGAATAGTCTAAAGGGGCTGCAGTTGATTTGTGATGCGGCGCCCCCTTCTGAGTTCATCAAGTTCGCAGGCGAATTGAACGATGAACGATTGAATCAGCTTGGTGCATCACTAGTACTTCAAGCACCAGACCTCCTTTCGGGATTTAGCGCGAGCCAGGCAGGCTGGATTGATATGCTCGCAAGAGCTTGTAAAGAGAACCCAGAGCTATTGATAGGCTTGGCAAATGCCAAGAACATTGTGTTTGACCTCCTGGACGCCATGGTCAATGGTGCCCAAATTCAAGACTCGCTCCTAGAAGCTCTCAGCCAAACCGAGCATGCGGACTTATCGGACTATCCGAATCGGACGAAGTTCTTTGCCCAGCTTTCTGTTGGTGCCACAAGAACCCTACTTCTGCGGCAGACAGCTCTTGGTCTCTTTCGAAAGGCGCTTGTCACACCGGCAGATGTTCAGCAGCTTGACTCATCAATGCGGGCTGAGTTACTTTCAGTCTCGTGCAACGGAAAGCGTTTCTCCGCCAACAGTCCCAATCTCCTTGATGGCGGGCTTAAGCTCTTCACAGGTCAACTTTGGCTTACTGAGGCGCAGTGCATTGAGTGGTTGGAAGTGGTCAGCGTATCAGAGGCGGGATTTGATATCTCCCAGATCAAAGCTCTTGTCTATTTGTTGAAGAGTAGAGGGTGGTGGGCAGGTATTAGCATGCTCAGGAGTAAATCCATCGTGAGGATGGATTTCGCGGAAGCATGGAACGTCTACTGGAGCCGGCTGAGCCTGATCGAGAAATGGCTGCAAGGTTCCCCTCGAAGACCCATTCCACATCAATTAGGACAAATGACCAAGGCCCCGGAAGAGAAGAAAAACGTTACTGCACTCTTTGTGACTGCACTGGGCACTGAGTTCAATGCAGTGAAGGCCCATCTGTCAGACCATGCTGACTATCCTATTAATGGTTCTCAAGGTCTGCTGGGTTACTTCAATCATGATGGTGTGGCCACACCGGTTTTAGTTATTCAGACCGGACCAGGGAATGAAGGCGCCGCTGTCGAAACTGAACGCGCTATTCATGAAGGATCCCCTCGATGGGGATTTTTCGTTGGGATAGCTGGGGGTTTGAAAAAGGAGATGAAGCTGGGTGACGTTGTCGCCGCAACGAAGGTGTACGGCTATGAGAGCGGCAAGGCCAAAAAGGAATTCGAGCCTCGACCGATAGCACCCGAGGTCTCACACGCTGCCCAACAAGTCGCCTACAAGGTAGAGCGCGAGAGCACTTGGCAGTCTCGCATTGCTTCTAAGCCAGTCGCAACACCAAACGCATATGTGAAACCGGTTGCTTCATCTGGGAAGGTCATCGATTCACGACAATCAGCAGAATACAAGCTCATTAAGAAGACTTATGGAGATTCTTATGCGGTGGCTATGGAGGACTTGGGCTTTGCACGTGCAGCTCATGCAAATCCCAGCGTGACTTTCGCAGTTGTAAGGGGGATTTCCGATTTCGCTCATAGGAAGGCCGAAGCGGAGCTTCAGAACTCCCAAGAAATCGCCGCACGGCATGCTGCTGCATTCGCGTTTGAGATGCTGTCCGTCTTTCTCAGGACGAGTCGCGTGAGCGATTGAAGCGGAAAGCCCACAGCCGGTTCCCGGCTCGGAGGTCGGGACCGGCAAGGACTTGTAGCGGAAAGCGCGACCCGAGGCTTTGCGAGGGACACGTCCGCATCGATGAACACTCCTTGGCGTGCGGTGTACCTGCCTGCGTCGCCCCCTACTTTGGCCCCATGTTCCTCCGCCCGCTGCTCGCCCTCGCCCTCGTCACGTTCTCCTTCGTTGCGCGCGCGCAGGTCTTCGCCTGGGCCGCGCCGGTGGGCTACGGGGTGAGCAAGGCCTTGGCCGTGGATGCGCAGGGCAACGTGTACGCCTGCGGCAATGCCAACGCCCAGGTGGACTTCGACCCCGGGCCCGGGGAGGCACTGAGCCCGGCGGGCAGCGGGGTGAACGGCGACATCTACGTGGTGAAGTACAGCAACGACGGCGACTACCTGTGGCATTACCTCGTGGGCGGCAGCGGCACCGAGATCGCCAAGAACGTGGCGGTGGACGGCAACGGCGATGTGCTGGTGACGGGCTACTTCAGCAGCTACTTCGACTGGGACATGGGGCCGGATACGGTGGCCCCCGGCCCGGGCTATTACGATTGTTTCGTGCTGAAGCTCTCTTCCGCCGGGCAGTTCAGGTGGGTGCAAAACATCGGCGGCTCCGGCGAGGACCAGGACCACGGCCTGGCCGTGGACGCGGCCAACAACGTGTACGTGACGGGGATGACCAGCGATGATGTGAGCTTCGGCAACGGCGACACCACCCTACAGCACGGCGGCGGGGTGTGGGACGGCTACTATGCCAAGTACAGCGCCGCGGGTGCCTTCCTGTGGGCGAAGAGCATCACGGGCAGCGGCATGCAGCGCGCCTTCTCCGTGGCTTGCGCCGGCGACCGCCTTTACCTCTACGGCGCCTGCAGGGGTACCACCACCGTGAACGGCACGCACACGCTGGATCTGCCGAGCGACCCCATGGCCACCTACCTGTGCAAGACGGATACGGCGGGCGAGGTGCTGTGGCTGAAGAGCCAGAGCGCCGTGGGCGACATGAGCGGGGAGGTGGTGCGCGCCACGGACAGCAGCGTGTACGTCTTCGCCTCCTTCCGCGGCACGGTGGATGCCGACCCCGGTGCGGGCGTGCTGGAACTGGTACCGCCATCGCCCACCTATCCGCAAACGCTCTTCGCGCGGCTGGACACCAGCGGCAACGCGGTGTGGGCCCGCCAGCTGCAAGGCAACATCCACTTCGACTGCGTGGGCGACATCGCCCTCGATCCGCAGGGCGGCGTGGTGGTCACCTGCGCCATCGCACAAACGCAGGACTACGACCCGGGCCCGGGCGAGACGATCCTGGCGCCCCTGCAGGCCAACGACGTCTTCACCGCGCAGTACACGGCGAATGGCGACTTCGTTTGGGTGCGTATGGTGAACAGTCCGGAGACCTTCGACACCTCCAACGGCGCGGCGATGGACCACTTGGGCAATGTGTTCATGACGGGCACCTTCTCGGATACGGCCGTGTTCTATCCGGGACCTTCCGAGCCGCTCTATTGGACGGGTGGCAGCACCATCTACACGGTGAAGTACGGCGTGGACCTGAGCACCGCGCTGAGCGAGACCCCGGCCCATGCCAGCCTGCGGCTATACCCCAATCCGACCAACGATCAGCTGACCATCACCGGTGCCTTCGAGCGTGGCGATGCGTTGCAGGTGCTGGATGGGGCCGGCCGCCAGGTGATGCGCCTCACCGCGCAGGAGCACGTGATGCAGTTGTCCGTGCGCGACCTGCGGCCCGGCACCTACACGCTGCTGTGGACAGGGACGAAGGGCCGGGGTAGTGCGCGGTTCGTGGTGATGTGATGAATACGGACGGCCCTTGGGCGTGGGGTTCTTGTCCTCAGGCGGCAGGGCGTTTACGGGTAACCCTGTTGAGGTTCGAAGGGGATACGTTCGATCGGTGATGCCGATATTCGATCATGCCCCGCGAATTGCCGCAACGCGCCACCATCCGTTGGCAGGGATACGATTACGCGAATGTGGGCGCGTATTACCTGACCATTTGTACCCAGGACCGGTTGCATCTGTTCGGTCGTATCGTGGATGGTGTATTGCAACCATCACCCATCGGTGAATTGGCCCACCAATGCTGGGACGCCATACCGCAACACATGCGGCATCTGGACATCGGGGAATTCGTTGTTATGCCCAACCATGTGCACGGGATCGTGGTGATACGGGAACGGTTGGTGGTTCCCGTGGGGGCCGATCATGATCGGCCCGGCATTGCCCCCGATCATGATCGGCCCGATACCGTGCAAACGCCCGACACCATGCCGGATGATGATGCCATACAACGGCCCGATACCATGCGGGAACCCGATGCAACGCCGAATTCGGGATCACCGAATGCCATGAACGATGGACCGGGCGATCGCACCGCCAACGCGCCCGCCGCACAAATGCGGGCCGATCATGATCGGCCCCAACGCCCACCCACGCCGGACGCCCCACCAAAACGCACCATGCCCATCGTTCCCGTGGGTTCGTTGGGTCGCATTGTGCGGGCATACAAATCCGCCGTCACGCGTATGGCGTACCGCGATGGGTTGTTACACCATGGAACACCAGTATGGCAACGCAATTATTGGGACCGCGTGATCCGCGATGACGGGGAATACGATCGCATTGCGAAATACATCCGCGACAACCCGATGAATTGGAAAGGGGATAGGTTTAATGAACGGTAACCATGCGGGCCGATCATGATCGGCCCCAACGTGCGACAACCCCGCCAATTGGAAAGGCGACCGGTTCAACCGGTGATCCGCACTTCGCGCTAGGGACAGCAGTGGAAAGCCCGGAGCCTTCTTAGGCGAGGACTTGCAACGAATGGCCCGACGGCGAGTCTTCGAGCCGGAACGCCCAAAGAGCCTACCAGAATTTCCACCAAGGGCCTTCAGCTGAAGTAGCCTTGCCACGCAAGGGAAACGCGGTCTCGGTAATGGTCTTCCCCTTTATCGTTCGCCCTTCCTTGGTGATGATCGTACCGGTCCCGGTCAACAACCGTTGTGCTTGGTGCTTCTTCGAGATGAAGATGTCGATGTACGCCTCGGCGATGTAATCACTGGGAAACCCGTTACGTTGCAGCTCGGATGAGATGTGTTGGCGAAGCGTGGTCAAGTAGCTGATCACAGCGGGCTTTGAAAAATCAGCGGGTTCGATATTGCTGCTCAGCACATCGATGCGCGCTTCAAGGATCCCTGTGCGGGCAGCAACATCCCACAGGTGATCGGGCATGTAGCCGTTGCCATAGTATGCATGCGTGCTGAAGTACATCTGCACGAGGTTGTTCGGTAATCCGTTCAGAGCCTTGACGCTGCCCATCAGTCGAACATCCAGATGAAGTAGATGCCCGCGGAGATTACGAGCCCGAATAGGACCATGAGGAAGATGATTGGTGCTGCAACCAAGATACCCAGCAACCAACTCCAGACCCGTTTCATGATCAAGTCTGAAGTACACCCATGTTGAACTCACGGGTAGCGGGCGCTTGTGAAGCCGCCTCGATTCCCAGGCTGATCCACGTCCGCGTATCCAGCGGATCGATCACCGCATCCAGCCACAGCCGCGATGCCGCGTAATACGGGCTGATGGTCTCCTCGTACTTGCTGCGGATCTTGTTCAGCAGTTCGGCTTCCTTCTCGGGGGTGATGACCTCTCCTTTGGCTTTGAGGCCGGCCACTTCGATCTGCAGCATCACCTTGCTGGCCTGCTCGCCGCCCATCACGGCCACTTGCGCGCTGGGCCAGCCCACGATCAGGCGCGGGTCGTAGGCCTTGCCGCACATGGCGTAGTTGCCGGCGCCGTAGCTGTTGCCGATGATGATGGTGAACTTGGGCACCACGCTGTTGCTCACGGCGTTCACCAGTTTCGCACCGTCCTTGATGATGCCGCCGTGCTCGCTGCGGCTGCCGACCATGAAGCCGGTGACGTCCTGCAAAAAGACCAGCGGGATGTTCTTCTGGTTGCAGTTGGCGATGAAGCGCGTGGCCTTGTCGGCGCTGTCGCTGTAGATGACCCCGCCGAACTGCATTTCACCTCGTTTACTCTTCACCACCTTGCGTTGGTTGGCCACGATGCCCACGGCCCAACCGTCGATGCGGGCGTAGGCGGTGATGATGCTCTGGCCGTAGCCCTCCTTGTACTCGGTGTACTCGCTGTCGTCCACCAGCCGCGCGATGACCTCGCGCATGTCGTAGGGCTTCGCCCGGTCGGTGGGGAGGATGCCGTAGATCTCCTTCGGATCGGCCTTGGGCGGGGCGGGTTTCTCGCGGGAGAAACCGGCATCCTTGGGCTTACCGAGCTTGTCCACGATGGCGCGGATCTTCTTCAGGCAATCCGCGTCGTCCTTGCACTTGTAATCGGTAACGCCGCTGATCTCGCTGTGCGTGGTGGCGCCGCCGAGCGTCTCGTTGTCGATGTCCTCGCCGATGGCGGCCTTCACCAGGTAGCTGCCGGCCAGGAAGATGCTGCCGGTCTTCTCCACGATCAGGGCCTCATCGCTCATGATGGGCAGGTAGGCGCCGCCCGCCACGCAGCTGCCCATGATGGCGGCGATCTGCGTGATGCCCATGGAACTCATCACGGCGTTGTTGCGGAAGATCCGGCCGAAGTGCTCCTTGTCGGGGAAGATCTCGTCCTGCATGGGAAGGTACACGCCCGCGCTGTCCACGAGGTAGATGATGGGCAGGCGGTTCTCGATGGCGATCTCCTGCGCGCGCAGGTTCTTCTTGCCCGTCATGGGGAACCAAGCGCCGGCCTTCACGGTGGCGTCGTTGGCCACCACGATGCACTGGCGCTTGCTCACATGGCCGATCACGACCACCACACCGGCGCAGGGCGCACCGCCGTGCTCCTTGTACATGCCATCGGCCGCGAAGGCGCCGATCTCGATGCGGGGGCTCTTGGGGTCCAGCAGGGCATCGATGCGCTCGCGCGCGGTCATCTTGCCCTGCTCCTTGTGCTTGGCGATCTTCTTCTCGCCGCCGCCGAGGTACACCTGCTTGAGGCGCTTGTTCAGTGCGGAGAGGGCGAGCTTGTTGTGGTCCTCGTTCTTGTTGAACTCGATGTCTTGGGCCATGGCTGGCGAAAATAGACCGCAGCGGCGGCTCACCGGCTAATCGGGGGGCTATCCGAGGGTCATCGATATCGCCGATCCGGCGGCTTGCCCGGCTCGTCGGAGTGTTTCCCATGGATGGCACGGTTGGGGATCGGGCGAGCAGCCTTCGGGCTTCCTGGAGCGCGTATATCCAGGATCACCGCGCGGACCGTGCCAAGCGACTCAATCGAGCACCACCTTGCGGGTGCATAAGGGACCTTCGGCGCCGTGGAGCGTGATGAAGTAGAGGCCGGAGGAGAGGTGCTCGGCCGCGATGTCCACACTGGATCGCTTACGGACAAGCTCGGACAGGACCAGTGCGCCGGTGGGATCGGAGATCACGATGCGATCAGCCTGGGCCAGGTGCTCGGACAGGCGGATGGTGAAGCGGTGATCACGGCTGGGGTTCGGAAGGACGCTCATTTCCGCAGTGGCCTCCGGTCCGTGGATACCGGCGACCAGGGGGCAGTCGGGTGGTCCGACATCGCTCAGTCCGTAGTTGCTGATGAATGCAGGAAGGCCACAGGTGGTGTGGCCTCCCTCCAAGGGCAGGAAGTCGCGTTGGTAGGTGGCGCCCATGCCCAGGACATCGGGATGCAGGATCGCGTCCAAGGTATCGCGCACGAAGTACTGTCCCACGGAGCGGAACCGGCTGGCGTAGATGCGTCCATCAGGTCCCAGTTGCAGGCGTCCTTGTGCGGGCCATGCGTACTGGAGACCGGCCGGAATGGGGATGCTGTCGAGGATGACCTTGGATGCCGTGATGTCCGGAGCCTCCAGGTCGTATTGCGCAATGAAGGTGAAGCCGGCCAGTTGTTTCCAGTAGACCACGTACAACTTGCGTTCATCAGGCGAGAACTCCGTGGAGTACACCTTCTCCGAATAGGGATCGTCCTCGTGGATCTCGAAGTCGATGCTGTCGCGGAAGGTGAGGGTGCCGGTGTCGGTGTCGAAATCGAACAGGTAGATGTTCGAGGTGAGCGTGGAATAGCTGAAGAGCGAACCGCTGGGCGAGAAGGTGGGGTGGTCGTACAAGGATTTGTAGTGCGGCCCGAAATGGTAGGTCTGCACCACCGGTTCGCTGAGCCCGGCATCCGTAAGCCCGCGGATCTGGAAGTGCATGGTGTCGTTGACGAACGGATCCTCCTGGTTCCAGGTCCGGGAGATGATCCAGAAGTCCTGTTTGTTGCAATGCAGGGTACCGGCCAGGCTTTCCGTGGTGGTCCCCTCCAGCGTCTGGTTCTTCAGTACCACGGAGCCGAGCCCGCCGTTCAGGTCCATGTCCACCACATGGTAGCGGAAATGGGTGGCCGTGGTGAGGATATGGTACAGGTGATCGCTCCCCGGGAGTGGGGCGATGAGGACACCCTTCAGCGCAGACTGGTCCCCGAACAGCTGCGTTCCATTGTCCATGATACCATGCTCCCGGTTCCACACGGTGCGTCCATCGGTGTAGAACAGCAGGTTGCCTTCGGGGTCGGAGATGGTGGCACTGGCCTCCCACGAACTCAGTTCCCCATTGTTCACCACCACGGGTTCACCCGAGGAAAAGTCGATACCGGCATGGTCCCCGAAGTACCAATGCCTCATGCGATGGTTCTGCGCGCTGACGAGGGTGGCGAACAGGAGCGTGGGAAGGATGGGTAAGGAGCGCATCAGTGGGGGAGGGTTTCGTGTCCAATGCCAACTTGATGTGAATGTATAGCCGCCCCGGCCGCTCCTGCAAGCCCCCTCGTTCGCCCTGTTCCTGCGCACCAGGTCCATCCCCCCGCCGCTCCCAGAGGTCGGCCTCCTGCGAGGGACCTGTGGAGCCTTACGCCTAACGGATATCCCGACCTGGTCCGGGCCGGACAGGGATCGGGTGGCTCAACCGTGCAGGCTGGCGCAGCGCTTCAAAGGCGCAATGATGGAAAGTCGCGGGGACGGGGCGATGTCGGGATAAGGAGTGTGGTCCGAGGTCCTTGGGTCCTACGTAGGACATGAGCGGCCTAGGACCAAAGACCTAGGACCTAGGACCTAGGACCAAAGATCTAGGACCCGAAGACCTCCAACCCGGAACTCAGACCTTCTTCACCCGAACGGCGTTCATCCCTCGGGGACCGCGTTCGAGTTCGAATTGCACGTTGTTGCCGGGGACCACTTCGTCGAGCAGGCCGCTGATGTGCACGAAGAAGCGCTCACCGGTGCCGTTCTCGTTGATGAAGCCGAAGCCCTTGCTGGTATCGAAGAAGTCCACGCGTCCGAGGCGCTCGGCCGGCACTTCCTCCTCCGCACGGCGGGGCACACCGATCTCGATCTCCGAGATGTCGATGGGCTTGCGTACCTGATCGGGGTCGGGTGGGGTGCTGGTGATGCGGCCGAACTCGTCCACATAGGCCATCATGGAGTCCAATCCGCCACCCGCGGAATTGGCCTTGCGCTCTTCCTTACGACGTTTCTTCTCCTCCTGCTTCTGCTGCCTTTTCTTCTCTTTTTCGCGCTTCTCGAATGTGGCCATGGAACTGTTTTCAGGGATCGCATCACGGCCGCAGGGTAGTCCGCTGGACGAACAGGATCTCCGTAAAGCTAAGGTTTCCGCCACGTTCCGGCACTTCAGGCCCCGGGACACTCCTGGGAGGGCCATGGAGATCAGCCCCGGATGCGCCGTCACACGCGCTCGGATCGCCCTACCCGATCCTTTCGTTATGCGCTTCCTGCGGCAACCGGCTCAGGCCTTCGGAACACCGATCAGGTACAGGATCGCCGAAGGCCCCGAACGCACCCGCCCGATCCTCCAATCGAAACGGTCCTGGTGCTGGAGACCGGCCACCAGACCCTCCATCTCCGCCACGGAATAGGTCCGGAAGGAGGAGACGATCCCGTCCCACCAGATGAAGAGCGGTACCACCGGGATCACGTAGGTCCAGAACAGGCGGCCCCACTTGAACGGCCGGATGAAAGGTGTGGTGAACAGCACGGTGAGCGGGGAGAAGAAGGCACCGATCAGGCTGGGTACGCTGCGTTCCTGCGCTTCCACGACCGCGATGGCGCTGGAGGCGTCCACGGCGTTCTGCAGGATGCGTGCGGCGTCCGCCGGCCTGAAATGATGCAAGGAGAGGAACTGGGTGCGCAGGCCCTTCAGTTCCGCAGGTACGTTGCGGGCATCGACGGGCGTGGATACCGAGCTGATGTTCGGGGCCTGGGCCTCGGTGTAGGCGAAGGCATCCGTGTTGGGGAAGCGGTCCGTGAGGATGATGCGTAGCCGGGGATCATGCTGCAGGAGTTCCTTGTTCAGCCGGAGCAGCCCGCCGCCACCGCCCGAGGCCAGGTCCACGATGGTGTGGTCGCCGCTGCGGACCAGCGCGTCCGCCAGCAGCGGCACCACGGGCGCATACATGTTGGTGCGGTTGGCCAGGAACTGCAGGAAATCGGTGCCGTGGTCGCGCCAAGCCTTCGGGAACCAAGCGAGGTCCTCGAATTCGAAGAGGTGGATACGGGCCATGGGGAGCGGAGGCGAATTTAATCCTTGCGCAGGTGCAACGATCAACATCCGGCTGGTCGATCATTGAGTGCATGAAGCCCAAGCCAATCGAGCGGAACCTTCATCTTTATGCCATCGTAACAATGCATCCCGACCGGTAACGGAACCCCACCTGGGCCCCGATCCGCTCGACATGATCTCTCCCATCATGCCCGGCCTGATCGATCCGAACAAGCTTGACCGCTTGGTGCTCGCGTGCCAGGAGTTGTCGCGTGTGCGCGACATGGCCAGCGTGATGGAGGTGGTGCGCCGCGCCGCCCGGGAGATCACCGGTGCCGATGGCGCCACGTTCGTCCTCCGCGACCACGGTGCCGACGGCGACCACTGCTACTACGCCGATGAGGATGCCATCGGTCCTCTTTGGAAGGGTGCTCGTTTTCCCATCGGGTCGTGCATCAGCGGTTGGGCCATGATCCACAGCGAAACGGTGGTGATCGAGGATATCTACGCCGATGAACGCATCCCCGCGGAGCTCTACCAGCCCACCTTCGTGAAGAGCTTGGTGATGGTGCCCATCCGCAAACAGCACCCCTTGGGCGCCATCGGCAATTACTGGCAGCACCAGCGGCAGCCCGATGCCGAGGACATCTACCTGCTGGAGTCCTTGGCCGATATCACGGCGGTGACCATCGAGCTGGTGGAGAGCTACAACCGCCTTGAGCATCGCGTGGAGGAACGCACGAAGGAGCTCCAGCTCCGGAACGAGGAGCTCACCTCCAACATCCAGTACGCGAAACGCGTGCAGGATGCCATCCTTCCCGAACGGGCCTGGATGAAGGAACTGCTGCCGGAGAGCTTCGTGATGTATCGTCCCAAGGCCATCGTCTCCGGTGATTTCTATTGGATGGGCCAGTACCAAGGGGAGGTGATGGTGGCCGCGGCGGATTGCACGGGTCACGGCGTCACCGGTGCCCTGCTGTCGGCCATGTGCAGCAACCTGCTCGACCGTGCCGTCAACGAGTTCGGCCTGACCGAACCGGGCATGGTGCTGGACAAGACCCGCGAGCTGCTCTGGGAGCGCCTGGCCCGCAGCGCGGAGATGACGGATGGCATGGACATCAGCCTCTGCTCCATCGATCCGCACTCCGGTAGCCTTCGTTGGAGCGGTGCCCTGTGCGATCTCATCTACGTGCACCAAGGCCGCATCACGGAAGTGAAATCGCACCGCGAAGCCGTGGGCCGCGCCCGCCATCGTTCGCGTTTTCCCACGCATCGCCTCAAGCTCGACAAGGGCGACATGGTCTACCTGATGACCGACGGTTACGTGGACCAGTTCGGCGGACCGCAGGGCAAGAAGTACAAATCGCGCCCCATGAAGCAGCTGCTGCAGGGCATCCACACGCTACCGGTCGACCAGCAACAGGAGCTGCTCGAGGTGGCCTTCGATGAGTGGAAGGGTGATCTGGAGCAGGTGGACGATGTGACGATCGTCGGCTTCCGGATCTGAGGCGGGTCAGTAGGAGTGTTCGTCCATCTTCACCTTGCCGCGGAAGGTGCGGTACACGAAGAAGGTGTAGCCCAGGACCAAGGGAATGCCGATCGCCACGAACCAGAGCATGGTGCGCAGGGAGAGGTCGCTGCTAGCGGCGTTGTGCACGGTGATGTGCCAGGCGGGGTCCATCGTGGAACGCAGCAGCACGGGGTAGAGCTCCGTGGCCACCACGATCAGCAGCATGCACACGGTGATGGCCGAGAAGATGAAGGCCCAGAAGAAACGTTTCCGGCTCACCAGGCGCGGGATGTTGGCGATGGCCAGGAACGCGATCACCGGTAGCACGAAGAGCGCGGGTTCCTCCTTGAACCGGTCCGTCAGGTGCGGGATGTAGAGCAACGTGTAGGCGGTGACGATGGCGAAGGCGATCACGAAGAAGATGATCGCCCGGCGCACCAGGAGGAACATCTTGACGAAGAGCCGGCCCTGCGTCTTCAGCCCCAGATAGAGCGCGCCGTGCACCATGAAGAGCGCCACCGTGGTGAGGCCCACCGCCAGTGGATACGGACCCAGGAAGGCGAGCCAACTGCCGTGGTAGGTGCCGTCGGCGTCGATCGCGATGCCTTGCAGCACATTGCCCAGCAACACACCGAGCAGGAAGCTCAGCAACGTGCTGGAGCAGCAATAGGTGACGTCCCAGGTGTGGCGCCACCAGGCCATGGGTTCCTTGCTGCGGAACTCGATGCTGATGGCGCGCAGGATCAGCATCACGAGGAAGAGGATGATGGGAACGTACAGCGCGGAGAACAGCGTGGCGTACATCACCGGGAAGGCCGCGAACAGCGCACCGCCACCGATCACCAGCCATACTTCGTTGCCATCCCAGACAGGACCCACGGCATTCAGCGCGATGCGTCGGCTCTCCTCCTTGTTCAGGAACAGATGCCAACTGCCGGCACCGAGGTCGAAACCATCGAGGATCGCATAGCCGCTGAAGAGCGCACCGATCACCAGGAACCACCAGGTGGGCAGGTCGAGGCCGAGAAGGAGTTCGCGCTCGCTCATGGCTCTGGTCAGGCCGGGCTCGGCCCGGCGTTGTGTGTTGTGCGCGTATCGTTGGATCCTGCGCTCATGCGTGTCCGGGTTGCGATGCCATCATCTGCGCTCGTTTCGGGCTGTCCTCGGCGGGTGGGGCCTCGTCCGGACCGTGCACGATCTTCTTGTTCAGGAGGTAGAGGAAGAGCACGAAGAGCAGCGCGTAGATCAGGGTGAAGAGGATCAGCGAGAACCACACCTGGTTGGCCGTGACCGAGGCGGAAAGCGCATCACTGGTGCGCAGCAGGCCGTACACCACCCAGGGCTGGCGGCCCATTTCCGCGGTGAACCAACCCGCCTGGTTGGCGATCTGCGGCAGGAACACGGCCAGCACGAAGGCCTTCAGCAACCACTTCTTCCCGAAGATCCGGCCGCGCCACCGCATCCATGTGCCGTAGAGGGTGAGCGCGATCAAGGTCATGCCGATGCCCACCATCAGGTGGTAGACCTGGAACACGGCGTTCACCTGTTTCGGGCGATCGTTCGGATCGAAGGCATCGAGGCCGGTGATCGGCGCTTCAGGATCGAAATGCAGGAGCATGCTGGTACCGCCCGGGAGGTGAGGGCCGTACACCTTCTTCGCTTCCTGGTCCACCCAGCCGAAGAGGTAGAGGTCGCCCGGTGCGGAGGCGGGGTAGTGCCCCTCCATAGCGGCGAGCTTGGCCGGTTGGTTATGCGCCACACCGTCCGCCGTGCTGTGGCCGGAAACGAGCTGCGACAGGGAGAAGACGGTGGCCACGCCGAGCGCGATGGTGAAGGCCTTCTTCGACAATTCCACATGCCGCCCTTTCAGCAGGTACCAGGCATGCACGCTCATCACCAGGAAGGATCCCGCGAGGAACGCACCGATCCACACGTGCGTCAGGCGGTCCACGCTGCTGGGATTGAGGACCATTGCCCAGAAGTCGGTGATCTCCGCGCGTGCATCCAGTCCTTCGCCCACGATGTGGTAGCCCGCCGGTGTCTGCTGCCAGCTGTTGGCCACCACGATCCACACGGCGCTGAACATCGATCCCAGCCATACCCCGAGCGTAGCGATGAAGTGCACCGGCTTCGACACGCGGTTCCAGCCGAAGAGGAGGATGCCCAGGAAGCCGCTCTCCAACGCGAAGGCGAAGATGCCCTCCGCGGCCAAGGCGCTTCCGAAGACATCACCGACATACTTGGAGTAGGTGGCCCAGTTGGTGCCGAACTCGAACTCCATCACGATGCCCGTGGCCACACCGATGCCGAAGATCAGGGCGAAGATGCGCGTCCAGAACTTGGCCATGCGCTCGTAGACGGCCAGTCCGGTGCGGAGGTACAGGGCCTCCATCACCACCATGCACAGGCCCAGGCCGATGCTCAGCGGCGGATAGATGTAATGGAACGAAACGGTGAATGCGAACTGGATCCGGGAGAGGACCTCAACGTCCATGGGTAACCGGTTGGTGATCGGCGCCGTCCACGGAGCGAAGGTACCGCGCGGAGCGATGCGGGATCACTGCCGCAGCAACACCGCGGCCTGCGGTCCCGTGTTCATCACGAGGTCGATCACGCTGAGCCGTGCCATCGCGCCATGCCGGTCGGCGAACACCTGCGGATAGGAGGGAACGGGCTCGACTTCCGCGGGCAAGGGGCGCTTGGGGTGGAGGGTTGTCCGGAGGTCGATGGTAGGTCCAAGGTCCGAGGTCTTTGGTCCTGGGCCGCTCTGGTCAGGCCTAGGATCAAAGACCTTGGACCTAAGACCCGTCTCCACGTATTCTTCGCTCACCATCACCTCCGTCCGCAACCCCAACCATTCCAAGCCCAACCGCATCGTCGCCAGGTCGAGGTCCACCAGCCGCTCGTGCTTCTGCAGCAACAGCTGCTCGATGTCGTCGATGTAGTGGATGAACCACGGTGTTTGGCCGTAGGCGCTGCGGATGGCATGCACGTGCTGCTGGTGCCAGTGCTCGGTGTAGCTGAGGCCGACGGTGCGCATGGGCATCTTCTCCCCGCTGCGGCGATCGATGTTCACCAAGAGGTCCTGCCGGCCGTTGGGTCCCATGATGCCGGTGCGGGTGCGGTAGCTCTGGCGTTCGTAGTGTTCGCCGATATCGATCACCGCCTTTTCGCAACGCGCCAGCAGCCGGTAGTGCTCCACGGTGCCGAAATAGAAGGCGGAAAGCAAGGGGATCGTCATCGCGCACAAAGATGATGGGCGCGGTGTTGTTGCTTTGCACCATGTTCAGCAAGCACCTTCTCCTCGCGATCCCTGCGCTCCTGCTCACCGCCTGTGGCACGCCCGAGCCGGACGACAGCGGTGATGTCAGCACCAAGACCTACGTGGGCACCTACGAGTACAACGGCGGCTCGCACAGCTTCCGGCTATGCGGCTCCGTGCTGGTACTGCCCCTGATCCCCGGGAAGTCCGAGCAGAAGCTGACGGGCCTCTACGAGAAGAACAAGGGCGCGGTGGATCTGGAGATCGCTGCGCACATGGTGAAGGCCCCGGCCTCCGAAGGAGAAGGCATGGACGACTACATGGAGGTGGACCGGGTGGTGGGGGAGAAGAAGTGCCCGTGAGCCTACTACTTTCCGATGCAGAAACGCGAGAAGATCGAGCCCAGCAGATCATCCGCGGTGATTCGGCCGGTGATCTCGCCAAGATGGTATTGCGCCTGACGCAGGTCCGCCGCCAGCAGTTCCCCGCTGATCGAATTCAGGACCCCGTTCTTCGCGGCCAGTAAGGCCTTGCGGGCCTTGGTGAGTGCTTCAACGTGGCGCACGTTGGTCACCACGATGTCGCTGCGGTCCGTGTTCAGCTCGTTCACGTGGGCGATGAAGCGCCGCTTCAGTTCCTCGATGCCATCCCCCTTCCGGGCCGAGATCGACAGGGTCTTCCGCGTGGATACCCCCGCCAGGTCGTTCTTGTTCAGCACGGGGATCACGAGCGGGCCGGCATCACCGTTGGGCAGCGACTTGGCGATGCGGTCGCGCAGCAGTTTCGCCTGCGTGTTGAAACCGTCCTCGCTCAAGGTGCTGGCATCGCCGAGGAGCACCACGATGCTGGCCTCCGCGGCCTTCTTGTAGCTCCGCTCGATGCCCAGTTTCTCGATGGTGTCCGTGGTGTTGCGGATGCCCGCCGTGTCGATGAACCGGAAGAGGATGCCGCCGAGGGTCATGGTCTCCTCCACGGTGTCGCGCGTGGTGCCGGGGATATCGCTGACGATGGCGCGTTCCTCCTGCAGCAGGTTGTTGAGCAGGGTGCTCTTGCCGCTGTTCGGTGCCCCCACGATGGCCACGGGCACGCCCTGTTTCACCGCATTGCCGAAGCGGAAGCTGCCGATCAGGGTGTCGCAGATGGCCACGATGCCATCGAGCAGTTGCGTCAGTTCCCGGCGATCGGCGAACTGTACATCCTCCTCCCCGAAATCGAGCTCCAGTTCCACGAGGGCGCTCAGGCTGATCAGCTGCTCGCGCAGTTCCTCGATCTGTTTGCTGTAGCCGCCCCGCAGCTGCTGCAGGGCCAGCTTGTGCGCGGCCTGGCTGCCGCTGGCGATCAGGTCGGCCACGGCTTCGGCCTGGCTGAGGTCGAGCTTGCGGTTGAGGAAGGCCCGCTGCGTGAATTCGCCCGGCCGCGCCAGCCGCGCGCCCGCCAAGGTCAAGGCCTCCAGCAGCCGTTGTTGGATGTAGGGCGATCCGTGCACGCCGATCTCCACCACATCCTCACCGGTGTAGCTGTCCGGACCGGGGAACCAGGTGATCAATCCTTCGTCCACCAACCCGCCTTCATCATGCAGCCGCGCGAAGGTGGCCTTGCGCGGCAGCGGCGCCACCAGGAGGGCGGGAGCGAGGGTCCGCGTGATGCGCAAGGCATCCGGACCGCTGAGGCGCACGACCGCGATGGCCCCTACGCCCGGGGCCGTGCTCAACGCCGCTATCGTATCACCCGTTTCCATCGCCGCAAAGGTGGTGAAGGTTGCCGCCCGCGCTTCGGCACCCGTGTTGGAATGCGGACCTTTGTACCCGAAAAGGAAGAACCCCATGAGCACCCAGGTGCGGAGCGATTACGACAACCTCCCTTACCCCACCGTGGTGGTGGTGGGCGGCGGGTTCGGTGGGCTGGAAGTGGTGCAGCGGTTGTCGGGCAAGCCCTTCAAGGTGCTGCTGCTCGACAAGCAGAACCACCACTGTTTCCAGCCCCTGCTGTACCAGGTGGCCACCGCCAGCCTCAGTGCCGATAGCATCGCCCATCCCTTCCGCCGCACCATCGCGCCGCTGCACAACGTGGCCTTCCGCATGGGGCAGGTGCTGGAGGTGCGTCATGCGGACAACACGGTGATCACCGATCGCGGGCCGGTGCGCTACGATATCCTCATCCTGGCCACGGGCAGCACCACCAACTTCTTCGGGAACAAGGACCTGGAAGGGCAGGCCATGCAGCTCAAGAGCATCAGCCAAGCGCTCGACATCCGCAGCGATTTCCTCCAGGATTTCGAGGCCGCGCTCTATCTGGAAAAGGAGCAGGAACAACGCCGCCAATTGAACTTCGTGATCGTGGGCGGAGGCCCCACCGGGGTGGAACTGGCGGGTGCCATGGCCGAGATCCGCAAGACCGTGTTGAAGCACGAATACCGCGAGATGGAGAGCGACCGCATGCAGATCCATCTCGTGGACAGCAACGGCGCCGTGCTGCGCAACTTCTCGGAGCGGTCCCAGCGCAAGGCCCTGAAGTACCTGCAGGACATGGGGGTGAACGTGAAGTTCGGCGCGCGGGTGGTGGCCTATGATGGCGACCGTGTCACCTTCCAGGACGGCAGTACCATGGACACCAATACGGTGATCTGGGCGGCGGGGGTGAAAGGGCAGTTGATCCCGGGCTTGGAGCAGGCGGTCGAGCCGCGGGCACATCGGTTCCAGGTGGATGCCTTCAACCGCGTGCAGGGCACGACCAACATCTACGCCATCGGTGACAGCGCCTTGATGACCGCCGACCCGAAATGGCCGCAAGGACATCCGCAGGTGGCCCCCACCGCCATCCAGCAGGGTCGCCAGCTCGTGAAGAACCTCTGCCGCGCGAAGGGCGAAGCGTGGAAGCCGTTCGTCTATCGCGACAAGGGCAGCATGGCCACCATCGGCCGTTACAAAGCGGTGGTGGACGTGGGTTCGTTCCACATCGGCGGGGCCATCGCCTGGTTCGGCTGGATCTTCGTTCACGTGATGAGCCTCGTGAGCTTCCGCAACCGGATGATGGTACTCTTCAATTGGGCGTGGAAATACCTCAGCTGGAAGAACACGATCCGCCTGATCATCCGGCCCTACGTGCGCCAGGCCACCTTGACGGAGCAGGAAGCGTCGGTGGGGAGCTGAGCGATGTCCGTTGTCCGTTGCAGTAGCCAGGAGCGAATAGCCAATAGCCAGTAGCCAGTAGCGAATAGCCAATAGCCAATAGCCAGTAGCACCATTCGCATGGATCGTCGGTTGGTCATCCTCTTCATCACCATCTTCATCGACCTGATGGGCTTCGGGATCTTCATTCCCGTGGTGCCCATCTATGCGCGCGAGCTCCAGGCCAGCGATGCCTTGGTGGGGGATACCGGTGCGCTCTTCTCCTTGATGATGTTCATCTTCACTCCGGTGTGGGGTTCGCTCAGCGATCGCTTCGGCCGCCGCCCCATCATCCTGTGGGCCCTGTTCATCTCGGCGGTCAGCTACCTGATGTTCGCCCATGCCAACACGCTGTTCCTGTTGATCGCCAGCCGCATGCTCACGGGCATCGGCTCGGGCAACATCACCGCGGCGCAGGCGTACATCACCGACATCACTCCCCAGGAAGGACGGGCCAAGGCGATGGGCCTCATCGGTGCGGCGTTCGGTCTCGGCTTCATCTTCGGTCCGCCCATGGGCAGCTTCATCTTCATGCACTTCGGCGTGGAATGGGTGGGCTACATAGCCGCCCTCATCTGCGCCGTGAACATGCTGGCCGTGTGGCTCTTCCTGCCCGAATCGTTGCAGGAGAAGGTGCGCGACCGCGCCATCCGCGTCAAGCCGATCTCCGGCGCCATCAAGGCCCTGAAGGAGGAGCGCTTCCGCGACCTCTACATCATCAGCTTCATCTTCATCACCGCCTTCAGCATGATGCAGATGACCATCGCCCTGTTCTGGACCGATGACTACGGGCTGGACAAGGAGCAGATCGGCTGGATGTTCGCCGCCGTGGGCCTGGCCTCCGCCATCGTGCAGGGTGGCATGATCGGTTGGCTCCAGCGCACCTTCGGCGAACGCAAGCTGATGGTGTACGGTGCCCTGTGCATGGCCATGGGCCTGGGCATGATCGCCTTCATCCCCCCGAACCTCTTCCTGCCCCTGAGCATCGTGTCGATCCTGTTGCTGGCCTTCGGCAACGGCTGCCTCAACCCGACCATCCTGAGCCAACTGAGCAAGAACGCGCAGCAGCGTGAGCAAGGGGAGGTGCTCGGACTCAACCAGAGCTTCGGTTCGCTGGCCCGCATCGCGGGACCCGCATTGGGCGGGCGATTGTACGAGTACGGGCACGGGCTGCCGTACATCACCTCCAGCGTCATCATGCTCGGTGCGCTCTACTACGTGCACGCCTATCAACGGGCCAAAGCACGTCGGGTTCCGGGATGAACGCTTGGGGGTTACTTTCGCGCCGCCAAGATCTTTCCAAGGAACACCATGAGCGTACTCGTCAACAAGAACAGCAAGGTCCTCGTCCAAGGCTTCACCGGTAGCGAAGGCACGTTCCACGCCTCGCAGATGATCGAGTACGGCACCAACGTGGTCGGTGGTGTCACCCCCGGCAAGGGTGGCCAGAAGCACTTGGACCGCCCCGTGTTCGAGACCGTCAGTGATGCAGTGAAGGCCACCGGCGCCGACGTCAGCATCATCTTCGTTCCCCCGCCCTTCGCGGCCGACGCCATCATGGAAGCGGCCGAGGCCGGCATCAAGGTCATCGTCTGCATCACCGAGGGCATTCCCGTGAAGGACATGGTGGCCGCCCGCGAGTACATCCGCGGCAAGGGCTGCACGCTGATCGGTCCCAACTGCCCCGGGGTCATCACCGCGGGCGAATGCAAGGTGGGCATCATGCCGGGTTTCGTCTTCAAGAAAGGCAAGGTGGGCATCGTGTCGAAGTCCGGTACGCTGACCTACGAGGCCGCCGACCAGGTGGTGAAGGCCGGGCTCGGTATCACCACGGCCATCGGTATCGGTGGCGACCCCATCATCGGCACCACGACCCTCGAGGCCGTCCAGCTCTTCGCGAACGATCCCGAGACCGAGGCCATCGTGATGATCGGCGAGATCGGTGGTGACCTGGAGATCCAGGCCGCCAAGTGGATCAAGGCCAACTGCAAGAAACCCGTCATCGGCTTCATCGCCGGGGAGACCGCCCCGAAGGGCCGCACCATGGGCCACGCCGGTGCCATCGTGTCCGGTGCCGACGAAAGCGCTGCCGCCAAGAAGAAGGTGATGCGCGAAAGCGGCATCCACGTGGTGGACAGCCCCGCCACCATCGGCGCCAAGGTGAAGGAGGTGTTGGCGAAGTAGATCGGACGATCAGAAGATCAGCGGATCGGATGATGGGCCGTTATTGCGTGCCTTCGTTTGATCCCCATCATCAATTATCCGCTCTATTTTTCCGGTCCACCATCTCCTGATATCGGACCGTGCCGTTCTTCGTGACCATAGCTGAATTCGTGCTGCCTTCGGATCTGGTGATCGCCCGGAGCCGGTTGGAACACGAAGGCATTGAGTGCCAAGTTCAGGATGAACTGACCGTGCAGGTGAATAACCTGTGGTCCAATGCGGTTGGGGGAGTGAAGCTGCAGGTTCCTTCCGAGGATGCCGAGCGTGCCCGAGCGTTCCTGAAGGAATGGGGTTTCCTACGGGAAGGTGTGGATCCCCCCGCAGGCTTCTGGCTGAAGCTGGATGCATGGACCAGGGATCTGCCCTTGGTCGGACGGATGGATCTTCTGATCGCGCGGTTGACCGTCATCATGGTCCCCGTGCTTGCGCTCTTGATCGTGCTCGCTTGGCTGCTCCTAAGCCCCTCACTCACCGAAAAACTGGCCGGGACTACTTGGTGCATCGAAGAGGTGGTTCATGACGGGATTTTCATTGAGCCTCGTTCGCTTCCGGGCTCCGGCGCTCCATTCGTCCAAATGATCTATGAAGGATGCTCTGAAACGCTCGATTTCGACCGCAGCGGAAGTGTCAAAGTACCTGGATTCGATACGCCAGCCTCATCCGGAACATGGATAGTGGATGGATCTCGGCTGCGCTTCATGTACTTGGTGGATGAGCGCGGGATCTTTGCTGAAGCGTTCAAGGTATCGATGGACCGTGACCACCTCCAGTTGCGATCGGCCCGAACGACCATCATGTGTAGAAGCCTTCAGCTCGGATGGTGAAGCAGACCACCCCGGCACGGTGTCCTATCTGCGGCTCGGCGGAAGTCTCGAAGCCCGTTCTTTCAAGGCGTATGATGGCCTGGGGTATCCTCCTGTTGGGCTTCCCGTTGATCTTCGGCCGAAGAGAACGTCACTGTTTCGATTGCGGTGCCGACTTCCGAAATTCGAAGACCCTTCGTGCCAAGTCGAAGGAGGTGCTGGGTTAGCCCGATCAGACAATTGGACGATCATCCGCCCCCTCGAATTTTCTTATCCCCTGATCCTCTCATTCACTTATCCGCTGTTCCCTACACCCCGAACTGCCGGAGGTGATGGTCCAGATGCATCCATTGCATCTTGTCCCATTCCTCTTCCGTCATGGGGCCGAAGAAGGGGTGCGGATCCTTGGTGATGCCCGCAGGTCCTTTGGCGGAGAAGTTCTGGATCAGCTCGGTGAGCTTGGCGCGTTCCGCCTCGAACTGCCGTTGATCGGCCACCACGAAGGCCTTGTCGGTGGTGGTGTTGGGCCGGAATCCCTTGGCCAGGATCTGCTTCTTGAAATAGCCTCCGAGCATCTTCCCGAGCAAGGTGCGCTTGAGCTTGAGATCGCCGGTGGCCACCCGAAGGGGCTGTTGCGTATGGGCGAGCATCTGGCCCACGTTCATCACACCCCATTTGCCTTGGGATGCGGGGTTCAGGCGTTTGATCCGGTCGAGGATGGCGGTGCTGTCGGCGGGGTCGAACAGGCTGGGCATGGAGAACGAAGGGGGAGGGGTGTGTAGAATGTTGTCGGGGATCGCGCCAGCAAACATCACGCATGCGGCCGTCGGGCTGACGGCTTGTCCCGATCCGGCGGTGATCGGGGTTCGATCGTCAGGGCCGGGTATCGGGAGCCTGACTTTAGGTCACCCGTGGTGCGCGTCGGGGTCGGTATCGAGCTTGGCCACCAGGCGTTGGGTGAGCGCATCGGCATCCATGCCGTAGGCGTTGACGAGGATACCCTTCAGATCGTGCTTCGTGGAACTGATGGCGTACACGATGCTCTGGTCCTCGGGATCGCTCATTCCCTCGAACCGATGGAACTCATCGATGCGGAACTCGTCCGGGTCGAGGCTCACGTTGCGGGCCTGGCACACCACACAGTCGTCGCCCAACTGCAGATCGTGAACGTAGCCGCGACGTTGCAGATCGTTCACGGCCTGGGAGAGGGTGTCGTAGGTCCGGGTCATGGGTTGAAGGTACGGTTGGGGCGAAAACGAAAAGAGCGGACCTGGAGGTCCGCCCTTCTTCGGGGTTCCGTTCCGATCAACGCGCGATGGTCTTGTGCGCGTCGAGCATGTCCTTGATGCCGCCCACGCTGCTGAGCACGCCCGTGGCCTCGTAGGGGATGTACACCACCTTGTTGTTCTGGCCGCTGGTCATCTCGCCCAGCGTTTCCAGGTACTTCATGGCGATCAGGTAGTTGGTGGGGTCACCGTTGCTGGCCTTGATGGCCTCGGTGACGAGGCGGATGGCCTCGGCCTCACCCTGCGCACGACGGATGCGACTCTGGGCATCACCCTCGGCCTCCAGGATCTGCGCCTGCTTCTGGCCCTCGGCCTGGTTGATCTGCGACTGCTGCACCCCTTCGGCCTGCAGGATCACGGCGCGCTTGCTGCCTTCGGCATCGATGATCTGCGCCCGCTTGTCGCGCTCGGCACGCATCTGCTTCTCCATGGCCTCGCGGATGTCGCGCGGGGGATTGATGTCCTGCAGTTCCACACGGTTCACCTTCACACCCCACTTGTGGCTGGCCTCATCGAGGATCGCGCGCAGTTTTCCGTTGATGGTGTCGCGGCTGGTGAGGCATTCGTCGAGGTCCAGCTCGCCGATCACGTTCCGGAGCGTGGTCTGCGTCAGCTTCTCGATGGCCATCGGCAGGTTCTCGATCTCGTACATGGCCTTCACGGGGTCCATGATCTGGAAGTAGAGCAACGCGTTGATCTCGGTCATCACGTTGTCCTTGGTGATCACGTTCTGCTTGGGGAAGTCGTACACCGTTTCCCGCAGGTCCAGGCGCTCCTTCTTGGTGAACTGCACGTACTTGTTGCCATCGGGCAGCTCCCGGCTGTAGCGGAAGATGATCTCGCGCGGCTTGTCGAACACGGGGATGATCACGTTGAAGCCCGCGGTGAGGGTGCTGTGGTATCTCCCCAGCCGCTCCACCACCATGGCCTCGCTCTGTTGGATGATGCGCACGCCCTTGGCGATGATGAAGACGATGAACAGCGCGAGCAGTATGAGTATGACGGTTCCGGCTCCCATGGGATCAGTGGTTTACGAGGGGTTTTACGATCAAGGTGTTGCTGTCCACGCGCACCACTTCGATGGTGTCGCCGATGTGCAGAGGGGTCTCGTTGATGGACTCCGCGCGCCAGTCGTCACCGGCCACGGATACACGTCCCAAGCGGAGACCCGGCTCGAAGTCCTGGCTCACCCGGCCGCGTTGGCCCACGAGGGCATCCATGTTGGTGCGTACGCCGTCCTCCTTCCAGAACCGTTTCATCAGCACCGGGCGAACGGTGAAGAAGGTGAGCAGGGAGAAGCCCGAGAAGGCGATCAGCTGCACCGGCGCCTCGAATCCCAGGCCCGCCGCCACGCTGCCCGCGATGCATCCGATGCCCAGGCAGAAGAGGAAGAAGCCGGGAACGAAGATCTCCGCGATCAGCAGCAACAAGGCCAGTCCGGCCCACCAGTGCCATTGGAAGAATTCCATTTCCACGTGTTTACGGCGTGAATGTAGGAGGCCGCCGGATCGCACGAAGCCACCGGAAGGATGAGCGGTAGGAGGGGAGGATGGGCGAGGTCATGTGTTCAGGTGTCCATGCGACCATGACCACATGGACCCATGAGCACATGACCACATGGGCACATGGACCCATGCACCCATGGCTCCGGGCCCCGGCCGAACGCTATTTTCGGCGGCCCATGTGGAAGATGATCACCGGTCTGCTGCGCTCTCCCCAAGGGCGCAACAGCCTGTTCACCTACCTCACGGAAGGGCTGGCCATGCTGGGCATGGTGCTCACCTACCGGCTGGCGGCCATGGAGAGCAAGGCCGACCTGGACCTGTACGTCATCGTTCGCCGCACCGTGTCCTTCGCTTTCCCGGTGATCCTGATGGGGGCCATGGTGGGCCTCACACGCTTCGTGTCCATGAGCCGGGCGCCCGAAGTGGCGCGGCGTTACCTGCGCGGAGCCATGGCCTGGGTGATCCCCCTGAGCATCGTGCTGGTGGGGGTGGGGATCTTCCTCGCGAAGCACTTGGCCTGGACCATCTTCGGTACGTACGACGCGGCCCCGCTGATCCTGCCCTTGGGTCTGATGACCATCGGCATCGCCCTGCACGGTGTGGCCTACGGCTACCTGAGGGGCCGCGGGGCGGTCACCGCCGCCAACCTGCTGCAACTGGCCGTGCTGGCCGTGGTGCCGTGTCTGGCCTTCCTGCTGTTCGACGGCATCGGTCCGGTGCTCTGGTTCAATGGCATCGGCTGGATCCTGGCGGCGTTGCTGAGCATCGTTCCAGGGCTGTTCGGGCGCACCGGCGGTCCATATCGCAAGGAGGGTGCGGAGCTGTTGCGTTACGGATTGCCCCGGGTGCCGGGCGACATCGCTCTGGGAGCCCTGCTCACCGTGCCCGGTTACGTGGCCCTGCGCACCCATGGGCTCGACATCAGTGCGGAGGTGGGCTTCGGGGCCACCCTGCTGAACATCGCCGCCGCCGTTTTCTCACCGGTGGCCCTGCTGCTGTTGCCCGCGGCCTCCATGCAGCTGGCGGTCGGCGATCACGCCGGACTCGCCGCGCGCATCCGCCGGATGACCTGGATCATCCTCGCCGCATCCTGCGCCCTGATGCTCGGCTTCGAGCTCCTGGCCACACCCCTGCTGCTGATCTACCTCGGCCACACCGGGGATACCTACGTGGCCATGAGCCGCATCATCTTCATCGGCGCGCTGCCCTTCGCCTTCTTCAACGGGATGCGCAGCGTGCTGGATGCCTACTACCACACGCCCCGCAACGGCGTGAACCTGATGGTGTCCTTCCTGATCCTGCTGGTGGGCAGCGCCTTCCATCTGCTGGTGGTGACCCCGTGGTACACCATGGCCGTGGTGCTGGTGATCGCCCTCTTCTGGCTGGGCTGGGCCACTTGGCGCGATACGCAGTATGTGCTCAGCGAACTCGATCGGCGCGCGGCGCGCAGCGAGCAGGACCTCTCCGTGATGGTGGTGATCCCCGACGAGGAGGATGGCGACACCTTCGCCGCATCCAAGGCGCAGGCCCGTGCCTTTGCGGCGGTGGGGGCCAGGATGACCTTCTTCCATCTCGAAAGCCGCACCTCGCCCTATCGCCTTTGGCGCTCCCGGCGACGCCTGAAACGCCTGTTGAAGGAACGCCGTCCCGACGTGGTGCAGGTGCACTTCGGATCGGTGGCCGCGCTCTTCACCGTGCTGGTGAGCAGTGTGCCGGTGGTGGTCACCTTCATGGGCGACGACCTGGATCGCAAGAGTGTTCCCGGTTTCGCCCGCGCCCGTGTCGGCGGCATCTTCTCGCAGATCGCGGCCTTCTTCGCCGCCGGCATCATCTGCACCGATGAGGAGGTCCGCAGCAACCTCTGGTGGCGCAGCAGCGAGGCCGTGGTGCTGCCCTTGGGCGGGGACGGCACCACCCACGCGCAGGAAACCCTGGACCACCTGCGGTCCGTGGCCTACCACCGCACCGCCGACCCCGCGCCCACCGCATGAGCACGCTGGTAAGCATCGTGATCCCCTGCCGCAACGAGGAGCAGCATGTGGAACAAGCGTTGCGCGATGCCTTGGCCCAACAACGCGACGGCTTCGAGGTGGAAGTGCTCGTGGCCGTGGGACCGAGCAAGGACCGCACGGCGGAGATCGTGCACCGTATGGCCGCACAGCACCCGGCGATCCGCTTCATCGACAACCCGGCCGGCGTGGTGCCGCATGGATTGAACGCCGCCATCCGTGCCGCACGGGGCACTTACATCGTGCGCATGGACGCCCATTCCCGCTACCCGGCCGATTATGTGGCCGTGCTGGTGCCTGCGCTGGACCGGTTGAAGGCCGATAACGTGGGGGGTATCTGGGAGACGCTTCCCGCGAACGACGGCAACGAGGCTTGGGCCATCGCGCAGGTCCTCAGCAGCAAGCTCGGTGTGGGCAACGCGCATTTCCGCTTGGGCACGGAGGATGAACGGCCGGTGGATACCGTGCCCTACGGCTGCTTCCGGCGCGAACTCTTCGATCGCATCGGCTGGTTCGATGAGGAACTGGTGCGCAACCAGGACGATGAGCATAACGGCCGGATCATCCGCGCCGGTGGGCGCATCATGCTGCTTCCGCAGGTGCGCATCCAGTACTTCAGCCGGGATCGGATCTCCAAACTGTGGCGGATGTACCGGGAATACGGCCTCTTCAAACCCTTGGTCAATCTCAAGCTTGGAGCCCCGGCGACACTCCGCCAGTTCGCCCCACCGCTCTTCGTGCTGGCGTTGATCGGTGGTCCGGTGCTGGCCCTCTTCGTGCACTGGATGATCTGGCCGTGGATCGCGCTGGTGGTGCTGTACTTCGGCGTGTTGAAGTCGGTTTCGCTCCGCATCGCATTGAAGGCCCACCGCCCCGGGGCCTATCTCTGGTTGCTGCTCGCCTTCCTCACGGTGCACCTGTCCTACGGCATCGGATACTGGCAGGGCTTGTGGCGCTTCACGCTGTTGCGCCGACGGGTGAGGCCGAATGAGATCGCCACGAACCGCTGAACGCTACTTTCGGTCGCGATGGAGGTTCCTCGTTCCGCTCCTTTCCGGGTGATGATGCTCTCGGGCGCCAGTTCCGTCCACACCGTGCGTTGGGCCAATGCCTTCGCCGAACATGGGGTGGAGCTGCACCTGGTGACGCAGCACGACCCGATCGATGCCCTTCACCCGCGCATCAACCTGCATCGCCTGCCCCATGCCGGTGGTCTGGGCTACCTCTCCAACGGACCCCGTTTGCGCCAGCTGGTGAACGCCGTTTCACCCCACGTGGTGAACGCGCATTACGCCACCGGCTACGGCACCCTCTCCCGCTGGGTGGGTCGCACGCCCTTGGTCCTCAACGTCTGGGGCAGCGATGTCTACGATTTTCCGGAGCAAGGACCCTTGCATCGCCGGCTGTTGCGGGGCAACCTGCGGCGGGCCGATGTGGTGGTGAGCACCAGTGAGGCGATGGCCGAGCGCACCCACGCCCTCTGCCCGGACCTCGATCCGCTCACGGTGGTGCCTTTCGGTGTGGATACGGAG
>DASWWQ010000235.1:0-10533 GCA_036405935.1 Flavobacteriales bacterium | reverse complement strand
CTCGGACCTTTTCCAGTTCAACAACCTGAAGGCGCACGCCGATACGAGCGACTTCCGCCTGGTCGGTGGATCGGACTCCACGGGCATCGCCTTCAAGACCGACAACGTGAACTCCACCATCAAGCTGGACGAGCGCGTGGGTGAGTTCGTCAGCAACGGCAGTGAGACCAAGGTGGAGTTCCCCGTGAACAAGTACGTCTGTTTCATGGACCGCTTCAAGTGGTACATGGACCAGGGCGACATCGAACTGGAGGCCGACCGTACGGCGGCTGCCGGCAGCGAGGACCTGCAGCTCTCGGGCAGCAACTTCATCAGCGTGCATCCGGACCAGGATTCGCTCAGCTTCATGGCGCCCAAGGCCCGCTACGACCTGAAGCGCCATTTGATCACCGCCAACGAGGTGCAGTACATCCAGGTGGCCGATGCCTTGATCACGCCCGACAGCAGCCGCGTGCGCATCCACCGCAATGCCGAGATGGAGCCGTTGAAGAACGCCGTGATCACCGCCAACAACGTCACCCGTTTCCACACCATCCGGAACGCCGCGGTGAACATCAAGGCCCGCAGGCAGTACAGCGGCTCGGGCGAATACGACTACGTGGACGAGACCGGCAAGGCCTTCACCATCAAGCTGCCGAACATCAACGTGGACACCTCGTTCCAGACCTTCGCCATCGGCCGCATCAAGCAGGACGAGAACTTCCAGTTGAGCCCTGCCTTCGACTACTTCGGCGATGTGCGCCTGCAGGCATCGATCAAGGAGCTCACCTTCACCGGAAGCACGCGGATCCAGCACGATTGCCCCGGCATCACCAAGAGCTGGATGAACTTCAGCGGACCGATCGATCCCAAGGAGGTCTTCATTCCCGTCGGCGATTCGTTGCGCGATGCGGAAGGGGAGTCCATCGGCACCGGGATCTACCTGACCACCGACGACCCGTACCGCACCTACGGCACCTTCCTCAGCCGCAAGTTCAATGCGAAGGATGGCGTCATCATCGCCGCCAAGGGTCTGCTGTTCTATGACAAGGCGAAGAAGTCGTACCTGATCTCCAACAAGGACAAGATCCGTCAACGCGAACTGCCCGGGGACCTCGTGAGCCTCAACACCGACAATTGCCGGTTGAGCGCGGACGGCCACATCGTACAAGGCGTGGACCTCGGTCGCGTGAAGGCGGATGGTTACGGTACGCTCGACTTCCGCGGCGATAGCGGCATCGTGACCACCCAGCTCACCATGCCCATCGACTTCCATTTTTACGAGAACGCCCTCGAGAAGATGGTGGCCGACATCATGGCCTATCCCGAGCAGAAAGTGGTGGACGTGATGAAGACGCCCTACGAGAAATCGCTGCGCGAGATCCTCGGCAAGGAGAAGAGCGACAAATTCATCAGCGAGCTCAGCATCAAGGGCGAGATCAAGCGCCTGCCGGACGAACTGCTGAAGACCCTGGTGCTGGCCGACGTGAAGCTGCGGTGGAACAGCGAGGACGAAGCCTGGCAGAGCCAAGGCCTGCTGGGCCTCGGCACCGTGGGCAAGAAAAGCGTGTTCCGCTACCTGAAGGGCAAGGTGGAATTCCAGCGCAAACGCAGCGGCGACACCATGACCATCCTCCTGATGCTCGACGACCAGACCTATTGGTTCTTCCAGTACAGCCGGGGCCAGATGTTGACCTACTCCAGCAACGTGGAGTTCAACACCATGATCGGCGAGCTGAAGGAGGACAAGACCAAGCTGGAATCCAAGAAGGATGAACCGGCCTACAACTTCATGATCACCAATAAACAGAAAGTGAACGCCTTCCGCGATCGCTTCGGTCTCTGAGCCATGGAGTTCCCCTGGGTGTTCGGCATCATCTCCCTGATACTGGCCTACCTCTGCGGCAGCGTGCCCACGAGCGTTTGGTGGGGGCGCGCGTTCTTCGGCACCGATGTGCGCGAGCACGGCAGCCGCAACGCCGGGGCCACCAACACCTTCCGGGTGCTGGGACCCAAGGCCGGCATCCCCGTGCTGTTGATCGATGTGTTGAAGGGCTTCCTGCCCGTGCGGCTGCTGCCCAACTTCACCGAGCTCGTTCCCTATTCGGAGGAATGGATGGGGTTCCGTGTGGCATTGGTGCTGGGCGCGGTCGTGGGACATCTCTATCCGGTGTTCGCCAACTTCCGGGGCGGAAAGGGTGTGGCCACATCCCTCGGAGGCATCCTCGCGCTGCATCCGGGTTGTGCGTTGGTGTGCATCGCGGTGTTCGCCGTGGTCTATCTGCTCTCGCACTACGTTTCGCTCGCTTCGTTGATCGCTGCGGTGGCCTTCCCCACGGCGGTCTTCCTCGTTTGGCGTGAACCGAGCGAGGTGTTGCGTGTATTCGCGCTGGTGATCTGTGCGCTGGTGTTCTACACCCATCGCCAGAACATCGGCCGCCTGATGCGCGGGGAGGAGAACCGGATCAGACCAGCGGGACGCACCGCCCGATCATGAACCGCAGCCCGCACCACCACCACAGGCCCGGACCACGGAAGTGGTCGCGCGCCGTGGTGTGCGTGCTGGCGGTTGCCGTTGCGTTGGTCGGATCCGCACAGGACGCCCAGTTGCGCGCGAAGGCGGACGCGCTCTTCGCCAAAGGTGAATACGCCGAAGCCCTGCCGCTGTATTCGCAGTTGGTCAGTCTCTCCGCGCAGGACCACGACCTCAACTTCAAGTACGGGGCGTGTTCGGTACGGGGCGGGGGCGACAAGGAGAAGGCCATCAGCTACCTGAAGTTCGCCGTGCAGGGACCGAACACGTCACCGCTGGCCTGGTACTTTCTCGGCGAGGCCGACCACCTCACGTACCACTTCAAGGACGCTCTGGCCGCGTACGAGCGCTACAAGGGAACGGCGGACAAGAAGATGCTGGCCGCCTTCCCGGTGGATGTACTGGAGGCCCAGTGCCGCAACGGCCAGCAGCTCCTGAACAACCTCAAGGACATCGAGGTGAAGAACAAGACGGAGGTTTCCGCCTCGGACTTCTTCCGCTTCTATGACCTGGGCGACATCGGTGGGAAGATCGTGACGCTACCCGAGGAATTGATGAGTTCCTTGGACAGGAAGAGCAAGGAGCGGTCGCTGGTCTATCTGCCGGACAAGGGCGGGCCGATCTACTTCAGCAGTTACGGCAAGGACGGGCGAACGGGGCGTGATATCTATCGCACGGAACTCGTCGGCGCTTCGTTCTCCGCTCCCGTGAAGGTGGCCGGCTACGTGAACACCGACCGCGATGAGGACTTCGCCGTGATGGCACCCGATGGCCGGAGCTTCTACTTCTGCAGCAAGGGCCATAACAGCATGGGCGGTTACGATGTGTTCCGCACCACGTACGACAAGGGCAACGACGTCTTCGGGCCGCCGGAGAACATGGATTTCGCGGTGAACACACCCGATGACGAGCTGATGTACATCGTGGATGCCGAGGGCAAGCAGGCCTGTTTCGCCAGCGGCCGCGACAGCAAGGAGGGCATGCTGCATGTTTATCGCGTCGGCACCGCGCAGACCCCGGTGAACATCACCGTGCTCAGGGGCACCTTCGCTTCACAATTCGATGAGAAGGACCGCAAGGCGCACATCGTGGTGGAGGATGCACTGACGCGCGAGATCGTGTGCGATGTGCGGACCGACATGAACGGCGAGTACGTGCTGGCCCTGCCGCGCAATGGGCGGTACAAGTTCACCGTGAAGGGCGGGCCCGGCGAGCGCACCCATGCCGGCATGGTGGAGATCCCGCGTTCCGATCGTTCGAAGGCGTACCGGCAGGAGATGTCCCTGATCGATCAGGGAGGTCCGAAGCTGATGATCAAGAACTACTTCGACGAGGCCTTGGAGGAGGATGTGATGGCCTTGGCCTTGGATGAGATCAAGCGCCGGGCCCGCCTGGACATCACCGGAGAACGGCCGGCGATCACCGAACCGGTCGTGGATCTGTCCCGTGCCGACCTGATGACGCAGGCCGGCTTCACCGGAGACCTTACCGTGGCCGATGCCGCGCGATTGGCGAAGGAGGACGAGCAGGAAACGGCCGCACGCACGGCGGATCTCCAGGAGAGTTCGGAGGCCGCGATGGTCATCGCCCAGGAGAACCTGGCCGAGGCCGCCGCCGCCGCCGCCAAGGCGAAGGAACTGGTGGCCCAGGCCACGGCCACCGATGACGAAGCGGCCATGACCGAAGCGGCACGCGAGCGGGAACGTGCGCGGGCGGCCCTGGTACGGGCACGGGCGGCACAACAGGCCGGTCAGGAACTGGAGGCTGAACGCTTGGCCTCCGAGCAACGATCGATCGCCGCCGCGAAGCTCAAGGCCGATCTGGAGCGGGCCACCGCCACGAAGGACAAGGAAGCCAACCTCGAAGCCTTGAAGCGCTTGAAGGCCCGCATGGATGCGAAGTCCGGTCCGAACGCCGAGCCGGATGCCAAGGAGAAGGCCCGCCGTGCTGCGGTCGCTGCTGAAAGGGAATTGGCGAAGATGGTGGAGCGCACACGCGAAGCACGCGAGGAAGGATCGCAACTGAACGATCGTATCCGCCGTTTGGAACAGCAGGAACAGGAAGCCAAGGGTCGGAAGAAGGAGGAACTGGCCGCCGAGGTGGCCACGCTCAAGGAACAGCACGCGGCATTGGAGGACGAGACACGGAAGGCGGTGGCGAAGATGACCGTCACCGAACGCAACACCCGTATCGTACAGGGCCGTGCGGTGCTGACCGAAGTGCTGGAGCGGCATGAGCAGGCACCACCGACACCGTTGCCCATCGAGGAGAAGACCACGTTGGTGACACGCATCGGTGCGGTGGAGAGCAATGTGGCGGGCATCGCCATCGACGAACGGTACGAGGCGCTCATCGCGGAAGAGATGCGCACCACCCAGCAGCAACTGTTCGATCGTTTCACCGGTGGTGCGACGCTGGCCGCAGCGACCCCGCTGAAACCACGGACACCGACGGAGCAGGCGCCGATCCAGACAGGAACTTCCGGCACGGAACCGGCAACGGAACCTCCGGCGACCGAACCCGTGGCCGCGGAACCGCAGCCACGCAACGATCCTCCACCAACCCGCTCCGAGGAACCTCCCGCCACCACGCAGCAGCCAGTGGTGAAGGAGGAGCCGACCGTGGAGCCGCCACGCACCGAAGGAACGGAACCGGTGGTGACGCCACCGGTGCTTACGCAGGAGCCGGTCGCGGTGGAGCGCACCACACCACCTACGGAGAACGGCGAAGAGCTGACACCGGAAGACCTCGCCTTCATCCAAGCGAATGAGCTGGCGGAGCTGCATCAGGCCCGGGCGGCCGCGCGCAACAAGCAGGAGAAGGACAGTTTGGATGCGGCCATCAAGGCGGCGCAGGAGCGGATGCGGGCCACGGCAGCGAACAAAGAGCCCGAACCGCAACAGACGCCGGTGGAGGAATCGACCGTGGAGGAAGTGGAGGAGGAAGTTCCCGCACCGATGGCCGATGATAGAGCCGCGCTTGTCTTCGATCCGAAGGAACAGGACGATGCCCTGCTCGCGAAGCTCTATCTCGCCCTTGTGGCCGACCGCGAACGTATCGTGGGCGGTATCGTCGATGCCCAGGAGCGCGCCCAAGGGCTGCAAGGCCTGGAGCTGATGGCGGTGGACAGCATCGATGCCGAGATCGCCAGACAGCAGGTTGCGGTCGCGAAGGATCCCTCGGCAGCTCCCCTCACCGCACAACGCATCGAACGGTTGGAGGCGTTGAAGCAGACACGTCAGCAGGCCGCGGAGCGCGTGTGGGATGCCGTGCCATTGAGCGACGCCGCCTTCACCGAGCCGGAAGGTCCGACGCGCACGGATGACTACGTATCACCCGCGCGCGATCCGGAGGAGATCTACAGCAGCGTGGTGGATCTCCGCACCACCGGCGCAAAGGAGGCGATCGTCGATCGCGACCGCGATCTGGAACGACTGGTCGAGCTCGAGGACCGTATCGATTCGTTGGAACAGCGCTGGGAAGGTCTCTCCGCCGGTCGTGAGCGCGATAAGGTGCGCAACCAGGCCGATCGGGCCATCGATGACCATCTGGTGCTGCGCTCGGAGATCGGTCAACGCCAAGGGTTCATCATGAAGGAGGAGTTGCGGACCATGCGCGACAGCGCCACGGCGCTGGAGACGCAGGTCGCTGCCAAGGGCATCGGTGCGGAGGACCATACCGTGCGCATGGCCGAACACTCGGACGAGGAGGCGCGCACGCATTCCAACGCCGCGGCGGCCTTGCGCAAGCAGGCCGAGCGTACGGAGGACATCGTGAAGCGCGACAGCCTTTACCGCAGCGCCTATGCACAGGACCTGCAGGCCTTGCGCGCCTTGGACCGCACGCTCACCGCGCGCAACCACATCCTCAGTGCACATCATCGGGTGGGCGCCACACCGACCTATGCCCGCATCGAAGAGGATCTTTTCGGCAAGCCGGCGGAAGCCCCCCTAGCCGGGTCGGAGCAGCCCTCACTTTCGGAGCAACCGCGCCCGGACCCGGTGCCCGAGGTGACGCCGAATACGCCGGAGATCAACGAGCCGGTCGCGATATCCACTCCGCCACCATCCGAGCCATCGGCACCCGTCATCGGGGAGGAGGTACCGCCGCTGGTGCAAAGGGAAACACCGGTCGCCGCTCCCATGGCGCAGCCCGCCGCCGCGCCACGCACCACGGCGGTGGCAGGTACGGCAGAGGAAGCCCGGTCCCGCGCGCTGCAGTTGGAGCAGCGGTCCTTGGTGGCCGCTGGATCGGCATTCGCCGCGCAGGACAGTGCCACGAAAGCGGAAGGAGCGGAGCAGGTGCGACTCACGCGCAATGCCGAACGCCACCGCGCCCTTTCCGATTCCCTCCATCGGGCAGCGGAGGAACTCAACGCGCAGGCCGTGGTATTGGAACGGTCCACCGGAGGCGATGGGCGCGTGGCACTGGCCGATCGGCTGCACCGCTTCTACTATCTGTCCAACGAGGACCACCGTGTGGTGATGGACGATGAGGACCTCAGCGAGTATTTCGGCATTCGTCTGCAGGCCTTGGAGCAACGAGAGCGGGCGGGCACGATCCGGCAGGAGGCCGAAGGGCAACGCCAAGCGGCCCGGGCGTTGGAGGCTGAACCCATGGACACGCGTGACCCCCAGGCCTTGGCCGCACGCCGCATGGAGGTCCGTCGTTTGGACCGCTCAGCGGATTCGTTAAGCACGGCTGCGGACCGTCTGCTCGGTCTGGCACAGGCCAGTGAGCTCCAGGCCGATGGCATGCGCAGCAAGATGCCCGCACCGCGCGCCGAGAAGGCGACGGCCGTGGAGGAGCACCTGCGCGCAAGCACACCGGCGGTGAGGGAAGTGCCGTCTGCCACATTGCAGTCCCCGCCGCGCGAACAGGTCCCGGAGCCCAAGGTCACCGCTCCACAGGAAGCGGCGGCCGTCGCACCCGCCGCCGCCCCGGCACCGGCACGCCCCAACGAGCGCCCTCCGGTGACACCACCGCCCACCGAAAGCACGGTGGAGGCCGCACCGGTCACGCCCCCGGAGCGCACCGTGGAACCTCCTCCCATGACGCGCCTGGAAGTACCCTCCGCACACGAAGAAGAAGAAGTCCCCGTGCCGACCGGGCTTCTGGCCCCGTTGCAGGCCGATGTGTTCAACATGGGGGCCGGCGTGGCCCGCCGGACCGGCGCTATACCTATCGATGCACCGATGCCGTCCGGCGTGGTGTTCAAGGTGCAGGTGGGCGCTTTGCGGAACAAGCCTTCGGACGATGCCTTCGGCGATCTGACACCTGTGGCTGGTGAACGCACTTCAGGTGGTCTGGTGCGGTACACGGCCGGCATGTTCACTTCACCCGAAGCGGCCATCGAAGCGGTCAAGCAGGTGCGGGGCAACGGTTATCGCGATGCCTTCGTGGTGGCCTACCAGGACGGCAAGCGCGTAAACCTCGAGACGGCACGCCAGGCCCTGCGTGGCACGCCGGTCCAACGGGAGGCTACCGCGGCAGCTGTGCCCGTGCCCGCGACCGTTCCCGTACAACAGCCTCCGACACAACAGCCCACCACCACGCAGCCCGACGAACAACAGGTGCTGGTCAACTATCCGACGAACGCGGAAGAGGTATTGGCCCAGTTCAAGCCTGCTGCGGACGCAACGGCCTACTACAACGATCCGAACGCTGCTCCCGCACTGCAGGTGGAAACGGTGAAGGGCCTTTTCTTCACCGTACAGGTCGGTGTGTACAGCAAGCCTACGGCCTTGGACCGGCTGTTCAACATCACACCGCTGAACAGCGAACGCACCGAGACCGGAAAGATCCGTTACACCACGGGCGTCTACTTGGACATGCCCAGCGTACGCAGCAGGAGGGAGCAGGCCGTGGGGCTCGGCGTGAAGGATGCCTTCATCACGGCCTACCTCAACGGCAAACGGATCCCCATGCGGGATGCGCAGGCCCTGCTCGAGCGGTTCGGTCCTTCGATCCTTGCCGTGCCGCAGCCTGCCCGTTGAGGTGGGTGGGCCGCCGTGCTAACTTCGCCGGCACAATACGTCATGTTCGCATCCATGTACAGTCCGGAGGAAGCGCTGCTGGCCGAAGTGGAGGCGGAGACCGGGCCGGTGAAGGAGATCATCCTCCACAACGACGACGTCAATACCTTCGACCATGTGATCGCCTGCCTCATGGAGATCTGTGGGCATGAGGCGTTACAGGCCGAACAATGTGCCTACATCGTGCATTATGTGGGCAAGTGCAGCGTGAAGCGAGGCACCTTCGACCAATTGGAACCCCAATGCACCGCCCTGCTGGACCGGGGCCTATCCGCCGATATCGAATGAACACGACGATCGTCCGCAGCACCGCCTGTGTGGGAATGCTCTGCCTGGTGGTGGCCTGTGCCAAGGTGCCCATCACCGGCCGCCGCCAACTGAGCCTGGTGCCCGAGGGCCAGCTGATGGCGATGAGCCTGACCGAATACCAATCGTTCCTTTCGCAGAACCCGCCATTGGCGGCATCCGATGGGCGGGTGCAGAAGGTGCGGGCCATCGGACAGAAGCTGGCCAACGCAGCCACCACCTACCTGAGCGAGAACAATGCCTCCGACCGGGTGGCCAATTTCAGCTGGGAGTTCAACGTGGTGGATGATGCGACCGTGAACGCTTGGTGCATGCCCGGCGGCAAAGTGGTGGTGTACACCGGTATCCTGCCGGTCACCCAGACCGATGAAGGGCTGGCATTGGTGATGGGCCATGAGATCGCGCATGCCATCGCCCGACACGGCAACGAGCGCATGAGCCAAGGGTTGGCCGTGCAGGGAGCGGGCATGACGCTCGAGGTGCTCGCTTCGCAGAAGCCCACATTGGCCAACAACCTCTTCCTGCAATCGTTCGGCATCGGAAGCCAACTGGGAATGCTGGCGTACGGCCGTCACCAGGAGAGCGAGGCCGACAAGATGGGGTTGGTCTTCATGGCCATGGCCGGCTATGATCCACGCGTGGCCCCCGCCTTCTGGGAGCGCATGGCCGCCTCCAGCGGTGGAGCGAAGCCCCCGGAGATCCTCAGCACCCACCCGAGCGATGAGCGCCGCATCGCCGACCTCAACGCCTATATGCCCGAGGCGCTGAAGTACTACAAGCCGAAGTGATCGGCTCCTGCTGAGCGTACACCCTCGAACCGGGGTGATACCTTGTGCGTCCATGAGGAAGTGGTGGTGGTGCGCCCGCACGATGGGGCGCAAGCTCGGCGTCTTCGGGCTGGGGATGCTGCGGCGCACCTGCCTTTTCCTTGGCGGCGCCACCTTGGTGTTGATGATCCTGGCCTGCACCCGTGTGCCGTACGACGTGCATCGTTGGCTGGGAACAGGCGCCGGTCTGCTGGAGTCCGCACCGGATCGGATCCTGGTACTTGGAGGAAGCGGCATGCCCTCGGGCCCGGAGCTGCTACGGCTGCACTATGCGGCCGCGTTGGCCAAGGAATTTCCCGAAGCGCGTATCCTCTTGGTGCATCCGGAGGATACGGCCATCCTGGCTGCCATGGAGCTGGAACTCCGGCTCCGCGGCGTAGCGCCGCACCGGATCGGGCAGGAGGATGAGGGTACCAGCACCCGGGCGCAGGCACTGGCGGCCTTCGCCCACCAACCGGCCTTGCGAACGGAGTCGATCGCGTTGGTGACGGCTCCGGAGAACATGTACCGCTCGGTGCGGACCTTCCGCCGCGTCGGTTGTACCCGGGTGGCCGGTGTGCCGGCCTTCGATACGCCGATGTTCGTGGACCTCGCCTACGATCATCGCGGCGTGGGTGGTCGGGTCTTCGTACCGGATGTGTCGGAGCGTTCCGGCCTACGCTACACCTTCTGGAACTACCTGAAGCTGGAGATCACTTGCCTACGGGAGTTCTTCGCCATCTCCTACTACCGCCTCAACGGCTGGCTCTGAGCCGGCAATGCAAAAGGGGACGGACCTTTCGGCCTGTCCCCTTCGCGGACCCGTAGGGATTCGAACCCCAAACCTTCTGATCCGTAGTCAGATGCTCTATCC
>DASWWQ010000234.1:0-2673 GCA_036405935.1 Flavobacteriales bacterium | reverse complement strand
ACGTGTGGCTCGATGCACCCATCGGCTACATCAGCGCCACCAAGCAATGGGCGAAGGATGCTTCGGCAGGCTCAGCACCACGCGATTGGGAGAAGTGGTGGAAGGCCGACGACACCCGCCTGCTCCACTTCATCGGCAAGGACAACATCGTCTTCCACTGCATCATCTTCCCGATCCTGCTGAAGATGCATGGCGGTTTCATCCTCCCCCAGAACGTACCGGCCAACGAGTTCCTCAACCTCGAAGGACAGAAGCTGAGCACCAGCCGCAACTGGGCCGTGTGGCTGCACGAATACCTGGAGCGCTGGCCCGACCGCCAGGACGAGCTGCGTTACGCCTTGGCCACGATCCTGCCGGAGTTCAAGGACAGCGAATTCACGTGGAAGGATTTCCAGGACAAGAACAACAACGAGCTGGTGGCCATCCTCGGCAACTTCGTGCAGCGCGTGTTCGTGCTCTGCCACAAGTTCTTCGACGGAAAAGTGCCCGAACCCAAAGGCGGAGCCGCCGAGGACCATGAGCTCTGGGCCGAGCTCAGCGGGATCCCCGAGAAGGTGGCCGCCGAGATGGACCGCTTCCGCTATCGCGATGCGTTGGCCAGTGCGATGAACGTGGCGCGTATCGGCAACCGCTACCTCACGGCCACCGAGCCCTGGAAACTGTTCAAGACCGATCCCGACCGCACAGCCGCCGTGCTCTACAACAGCCTGCGCATCACCGCAGCGCTCACCGTGGTGTTGGATCCCTTCCTGCCCTTCACCGCACAGCGTCTGCGCCACATGCTGCGCCTGCCGATCCTCGGTTGGACCGATGCCTTCCGCGCCGACCTCGTGCAGCCGGGAGCCGAGCTGGGACCGGCCGAGCATCTCTTCAAGCCGATCACCGACGAGGAGATCCAGGTGGAGGTGGACCTGCTCAGCGCCAACGCCCCTGTGGAACCCGCCTCCTCCGCAAAGACACCAATGGACGCTCCTGCGCCGAAGCCGATCAAGCCGAACGTGAGCTTCGATGATTTCGCGAAGCTCGATCTGCGTGTGGGTTCCATCACCGCGGCGGTGAAAGTGCCCAAGGCCGACAAGCTGCTGCAACTCACCATCGACATCGGTGAGGGCACGCCGCGAACGGTGATCAGCGGGATCGCACAGCACTTCGACCCCGAAGCACTGCCCGGTCAGCAGGTGCTGTTGCTCTGCAACCTCGAACCCCGCAAGATGCGCGGCGTGGAGAGCCAAGGCATGGTGCTGATGGCGGAGGATGCCGACGGCAAACTGCAGTTCGTGCGGCCACCGGTGAACATGCCCACCGGCAGCGAGGTGCGCTGAGGTCGATCCAAAGGGCCGGAGTTCGCTCCGGCCCTTTCGTATCCATCCGATCCCAGCCTACCAGATCACCACACGGCTGCTGTCGGGCACCAGCATGGCACCCTTGCCATCAGGGCACCATACGTCGCGGAACTCCTTCAACTGACCCAGCGTTCCGTTGATGCGGTAGTGTGCGGGGCTATGCGGATCGGTCTCGATGCGGCGACGCAGTTCGGCATCGGTGATGTTGCCGCGCCAGATCTGCGCATAGCCCAGGAAGAAGCGCTGTTTCCAGGTGAAGCCATCAATAGGTGCAGGCTCGGGTTTTCCGGCGAGCGACTTCACCAAGGCGTAGTAGCTGAGCGTGACCCCACCGAGATCGGCGATGTTCTCGCCTACGGTGAGCCCGCCTTTCACATGCAGACCGGGCATCGCCTCGAAACCATCGAAGTAGGAGATCAGGCCGCCGGAGAGCTTCTCGAAGTTGGTCTTGTCCTCGGCGGTCCACCAATCGGTGAGGTTGCCTTGGGGATCGAACTTGGCGCCCTGGTCGTCGAAGCCGTGGGTGAGCTCATGTCCGATCACGGTGATGATGCCGCCGTAGTTCACCGCGTCATCGGCAGCGGGATTGAAGAAGGGGGGCTGCAGGATGCCGGCGGGGAACACCACCTCGTTCATCAACGGATTGTAGTAGGCGTTCACCGTCTGCGGCGTCATGCCCCACTCCTTCGGGTCCACCGGCTTGCCGATGCGCACGAGGTTGTCGTTGCTGGCCCACGCCGCCAGGTTCATGCGGTTCTGCACCAGCGTGGTGGGGTTGATGTCCACCATGCTATAGTCCTTCCACGTATCCGGATAACCGATCTTGTAGGTGAAGGTGGCCAGCTTCTCCCGCGCCTTCTTCTTGGTGTCCGCGCTCATCCAGGTGAGCTGATCGATGCGTTCGCCATAAACGGTCCGCACGTTCTCGATCATCTCCTCCACACGTTTGCGCGAGCTGGCGGGGAAGTACTTGGCCGCATAGAGCTTGCCGATGGGTTCGCCGAGTCCGCCATCGGTCACGCGCAGGGCACGCTCCGCACGGCTGCGCTGCTGTTTGGTGCCGGCCATCACCGTGCGGAAGAACCGGAAATCCTCCTGCTCGATGGCCTTGTTCAGGGAACCGGCATAGGTGCTGAGCACGTTCCATTTCATCCACATCCTCAGCGTGGCCAAGGGTGTACCCGCCACATAGGCCGAGGCCTTCTCCAGGTAGGCCCGGTCCTCCAGCAGCAAGGTGTCCGGCTTGATCCCGAGCGCATCGGTCCACTTCACCAGGTCGATCTTCGAGAGCTTGGCGTACTCCACGAAGGGCACCGCCTTGTAGATCTCC
>DASWWQ010000233.1:0-3530 GCA_036405935.1 Flavobacteriales bacterium | reverse complement strand
TTCCGCGAACGTCAACTGCGGTTGCGCAACGTGGTGCTGGAGCGCAAAGTGACCGAGCGCACGGCCGAGGTGGTGGCGCAGAGCAAGGAGATCGAAGGGCAGAAGGTGCAGATCGAGGACCTGCTGCTGAACATCCTGCCCAAGGAGATCAGCGAGGAACTGAAAGAGAAGGGCAAGGCCACGGCGCGCCAGCATGAGGAGGTCACGGTGATGTTCACCGACATGAAGGGCTTCACCAAGGTGGCCGAGACGATGACCCCGCAACAACTGGTGTCGGAGCTCGATGAGTGTTTCATCCGCTTCGATGCCATCATCGACCGGTACGGCATCGAGAAGATCAAGACCATCGGCGACAGCTACATGAGCGCCTGCGGGGTGCCTACCAGCGACACCAACCACGCCGCCAAGGCCGTGATGGCCGCGCTGGATGTGCGCCAGGAGATGATGCTCTGGAAGCAGGAGCGGGAGGCGAAGGGCATGGAGCCTTGGGTGCTGCGCATCGGCCTGCATACCGGCGCCGTGGTGGCCGGGGTGGTGGGCAAACGCAAGTTCGCCTACGACATCTGGGGCGATGCGGTGAACACCGCCAGCCGCATGGAAAGCAGCGGTGAACCGGGCGAGGTGAACGTGAGCGGCACCACCTACGAGCTGATCAAGGAGTGGTTCGTCTGCGACCACCGCGGCAAGGTGCAAGCGAAGAACAAGGGCGAGATCGACATGTACTTCGTGCGCCGCATCAAGCCCGAGTACAGTTCGGACAAGGATGGCCTGGTGCCGAACGATCGTTTCCGCAAGGCAGCGGCGCTGCCCGGCGCGCCCGTGCACCTTTGAACAGGTTCAGCCGGGAAGTCTCGCCAACAGTTCGCGCAACTCGGCGATCATCATGGCCGTGGCCCCCCAGACCACCTGCTGTTGCAGTTCCCAATAGGGCACCATCACCTCGCGCCCAATCACCTGCACGAACATCGAACGTTCCTTCAGGATGTCGTTCCGCATCAACTCCTGCAACGGCACCTCGATCAATGCGGCCACCTCACGCGCATCGGGTACCAACGGCCCCAGTTCCTCGGCGTAGGCCACTACGGGCGTCACCAGCATGCGGCTCGGTGGGATGTACACACGGCTGAGTTCGTCGATCACGGTGAAGGCGTCGTGCGGTGCCCCGGTCTCCTCGGTGAACTCACGCAAGGCCGTTGCGCGGAGGTCCACATCCCCCGGTTCACGCTTGCCTCCCGGGAACGACACCTGCGCGCTATGCACGCCCACGTAGGTGGGCCGCAGCATGAGTAGGGTGTGCAACTCTTGCCGCTTGCGGTAGAGCAGCACGAGCACGGCGCTTTCGCGGGGCGGAGGATCCTGCCGCAGCACCTGCTCGATGTCCGGCCGCTGATAGCCGCTGAGGGCCAGGTGCCGATCATAGCCGGGCAATCCGCCGGCGAACATGCCCTGGAGCGCGGGGAGCGAGGCGTCGATCACCGGGAACCGAGCGAAGCGGCCAGATCCCTGGCCTTGACCTTGAAGGCGTGCGCGGGTTGGGCGGCGATGTACTCGGCCTGGGCCTTGGCCCGATCCACTTGACCACCACAGAGCAGACAGAGGGCGTTGTACCAGTCCACATGATCATCGAATCCGGTGATGTGCGTGTTCTGGATGTGGTCCAACTGTAGCTCGGCCTTGCCCGGATCACCCGTGGCCAGGTAGGCGCAGCAGAGGTAGATGCGTACCGAAGCATCGTTCGTGGGGCGCCGGAGGTAGTCCTCCAGACCGGTGACGGCCGTGGCGTAATCGCCGGCGCGATAGGCCACCATCGCATCGATGAATCGCGCGTTCTCCTCGGTGCGCACACGTTCGCTCACCAGGTCCGGATAGGGTTCGAAATAGGTGGTGCAGAGCGTGGCGGGATCCTGCGGTCTGCAGGCGGCCAGCGCGGCGACGACCAACGCCGCGAGGAACGGATGACGCATGGGGCGAAGGTAGCCCACGCTCACAGGCTCCGGAACCAGCGCCCTCCCGGACGCGCACCGGCATCGGAACCCAGGAGGATGAATCCGGCACGGCCCACGAGATGGTCGGCGGGCACGAAGCCCCAATACCGGCTGTCGGCGCTGTAGTGTCGGCAGTCGCCCAGCACGAAGTAGTAATCCTGCTCAATGGTGTAGTGGGTGGCCTTCACGCCATCGATGCGGAGATCGTTGCGGTCGGCCTCCAGCCCATGGCCCTCGTACCGGCTGATGATGCGATCGAACATGGGGATGGTGGCCACGTTGATCGGCACCGTATCACCCTTGGCCGGAACGGCGATCGGGCCATAGTTGTCACCGTTCCATTTGAAGTAGGGGCTGAACGGGAAGATGTGACGTGGGGCTCCACTGGCGGTGCTCATCACTTGGGCCTGCACCACTTCGGGTCGTTCTTCCAGCACGCGCGCCATGCTATCGTTCAGCGCCAGCTCGATCACACTCCGGTCGGCCGGAACGAAGGCGGGAGGGAGCCCCAGTTCGCGCAGCAGGGCCTGGGGATCGGTACCGCGCTTCAGGCGCACGAGGTAGCTGCGGGTCTCGTCGGGGAAATGCAGGGGGACATCGTTCACGAACAGACGGCCTTTGCGTAGTTCGACGCGATCACCGGGAAGACCCACGATCCGCTTCACCAGCAGGCGCCGGTTGGTCATCAGGTGGCGATCCTCCAAGGGATCGCGGAACACGGCGACATCACCCCGCTCGAAGCCCGTCCACACCGGCCAACGCTGCACGCCCACGAGGTCCCCCGGCACCAACGTGGCGAACATGCTGGTGCTGCGCACGGTGATCCAGCGCAGCACCAGCACGTGCAGGGAAAGGAGGATGCATGCCGCCAGCAGGACCGCCTTCACCCACGAGTTGGTGCGTGTCCAATAACGGCGGAGCCTGTCCATGGATCGGTAGGCCTGCGGCGATGGACCTAGCGCACCAAGGAGAAGAGTCGTTTCCAGCGGATGCCCATGGGGAAGCCGCCTTGCTCGGGATCGGCGGTGAGCCAGACCAGTACGGCCTTTCCCACCACATGGTCATGCGGCACGAAGCCCCAATAACGAGCATCCTGTGAACGGTGGCGGTTGTCGCCCATCATCCAGTAATAGTCCTGCTGGAAGGTATAGCTCGTGGCCTTGGCGCCGTTGATCAGGATGTCCGGTCCTTTCACCTCCACGGTATTGCCTTCGTAGACGCGGATGGCGCGGGCATAGAGCGGCAGGTTGTCCACGGTGAGCTGCACGGTGGCCCCCGCCTTCGGCACCCAGAGCGGGCCGAAGTTGTCCTCGGTCCAATCGTAGCGCGGATCGTTGGGGAAGATCGGCCAGAAGTTGTGGTCGCCCTCCTTGTAGAAGCCGCGTGGTTTGTTCTCACGGATCATGGTCGCCACATTGCCGAAACCCTTCAACACTTGGGCGGTGGCGTTGGTCAAAGGCATGTCCGCGGACTGGCTGGAGTTCTGCTTCTGGTCCTCGAGGTTGATGTCGTACTGCTCCTTCAGCACCTTCTTGTTGAAGGCGT
>DASWWQ010000232.1:0-5953 GCA_036405935.1 Flavobacteriales bacterium | reverse complement strand
GCTTTACAACTATCCTTCGGCAGGCTCAGGATGACAATGTGCATAGGCTCTCCCATGTCAAGCTGAGCCTGTCGAAGCGCTATTACAACTATCCTTCGGCAGGCTCAGGATGACAGAGTGCACGAGGGCTCACCTCAAGCCACCGCCACCTGCTGCGCAAGCACACCCCTGAACTGTCCGTTCGCCACGATGCCCATGGGTTTTCCGATGAAGCGTTGACCGATCAGCGGGGTGTTCCTCGAGCGGCTCACGATGTCCGCCTCGGTCAGGCTCCAGTGGTGCTCCGGCGCGAAGAGGGTGATCTCCGCGAGCTGGCCTTCCACCAGATGAGGCACGGATAGCCCGAGTACGGCCCGTGGTCCGTGGCAGAAACGTTCCACGATGCGGCGCACGCTCATGCGCGGATGCAGCACCGTGTTGGCCACGGCATAGGCCGTCTCCAGTCCGATGATGCCGAAGGCGGCTTGGGGGAACTCCACGATCTTGTGTTCCACGTCCTCCGGCCGGTGGTCGCTGGTGATCGTGTCGATGGTACCGTCCTTCACGCCTTCGCGCAGGGCTTCCATGTGCACCTCATCACGCAACGGGGGCATCACTTTGTAGTGGCTGTCGAAGCCGCGCAGGCAGCCATCATCCAAGAGCAGGTGGTGAGCGGCCACGCTGGCGGTCACCTTCAGTTTATCGGCCTTCGCACGGCGGATCAGTTCCACCCCGGCGGCGGTGCTCACGGTGGCCACGTGCAGGCTGGCACCGGTGTAGGCCACCAGCTCCAGGTCGCGGGCCAGCTGCGTGGCTTCGGCGATCGCCGGGATGCCGCGCAGGCCCAGGCGGGTGCTCATGTGGCCTTCGTGCATCTGGCCCATTGCCGTGAGGTCGGCGTCCTGCGCGAACGTGATCACGCGGCCGTTGAAATTGAGGCCGTACTGCAGGGCCAGCAGCATCAGCCGCGTGTTGCGCACGGGGTGTGTATCGTCGCAGAAGGCCACCGCGCCGGCCTCGCGCATGTCGAAGTGCTCGGCGAGCTGTTCGCCCTTCAATCCTTTGGTCAAGGCGCCCAAGGGCAGCACGCGCACGGCATGTCCTTTTGCGCGTGAGATCAGGTACTCCACGCCGGAGCGCGAATCGATGGGCGGCGTGGTGCTCGGCAGCACGGCCACCGCAGTGAAACCTCCGGCGGCAGCGGCGTCCAAGCCGTTGGCGAGACCCTGTTTGTACTCCTCTCCGGGATCGCGGAAGTGCGCGCGCGTCTCCACCCATCCGGGACTGGCATGCAGTCCTTCTGCCTTCACCTCCACGGCATCGCCCTTCGGGATCCGCTTGCCCACCTTGGCGATGCGGCCGTCGGCGATCAGGAGATCCACGGTTTCCTCATGGTGCGGACCTTGCGGATCCACCACGGTCACTTGGCGCAGGAGCAACTGGTTCATTTGGAAAGTCGGATGAAGAGGATCTCCAAGGCGAGGAACACGAGCGCGGCGATCACGAACCACTTCCACAGCTTGGTGCCCTGGTCCAGCTCGCGCAGGCTCACGGCGATCCCGCCCTCGGCCTTGTCCAGTACGGTGATGGTGGCGAGGCCGCGTTGTTCGAGTTCCTCCCGGAGTTGTTCCGGTGTGTAGGCGGCCAGATCGCTCTCGGTCCGTGGCAGGTCCAGTGCGATGGTGGCGATGGTGTCCGCGCCGAGCGTCACTGCGTAGGGACCGGGCAGCAGCTCGGCATCGTGCAGCGCGAGCGAAACGGTGTTGAGCGTGCGGCGGACTTCCGGTACGATGTCCGCACCCTCGGGGCCACGCAGATGCGGGGCGGCCTCGCCGGGCAGGGCCACCCCTTCCAGCGGGATCGCCGTACCGTCGCCGATGATGTGGTAGAGCGCACCCATCGGGCGGCTCAGCTCCGCCATACGCAGCAGGCTGGTGACGAAGAGCGCATGGCGCGTGAAGTTGCCGCCCTGCTCGCTCAAGGGTGAAGTGCCGAGGTAGAAGCGGCCGGAGCCGGTGGGGATGTCGCTGAGGAAGCCGGTGCCGTTGTTCAATTGCAACAGCTTGTTGGCCGTGGGTGGTGCCTTGAAGGCGAAGCGCAGACGCACCGTGGGCAGGTCCACGTTCCGCGGCATGGTGGTGAAGACCTCGCTGTAGAAGGGCAGGGCCAGGTCGATGCGATCCACCTTCGTGCTGGCCGTGTCGCGCATGCCGAAGGCCGCACCGAAACGTTGCAGCAGCGCGCTGTACGAGGCGGCGTCGGCATCCGCAGCGGGGAACAGGGCCACGCTGCCTCCCTCGTCGGCGAAGGACTTCAACGCATCGGCGAGACCGCTGGGCACATCGGGCAGTGCGTTCAGGATCACCAGGTCGGTCCGGGAAAGGCTGGCGAGATCAAGCTGGCGATAGGGTTGTTCACTGAAGGTGTGCGTGCTGTCGCCGGCGAACACGGCCTTCACATCGCGATCGCTCGCCGCATCACCGCCGCTCACCAGGAGCACACGCAAGCTGCTCGCCGTGCGGTAGGCGATGTGGAAGACATCATCGAACACGATCGGCCGGTCGGTCAGCGACACTTCGCCGTAATGCGCACCGGTTGCGTCGTTGGTGAAGTGCAGCACGGTATCCACCTGTGAGCGCGGGGCCACACCGAAGCTGGCCAGCGCCCGTTGGCGACCATCGATGGAGAGCCTCAGGGGGATGTTCTCCAGTTGCTGGTCACCGAAGTTGCGGACCCGCACATGCAGGTCCTCCACCTGGCCCAAGCGGCGCACCGGCGAAGCGAACCAGACGGAATCGATGGCGAGGTTGGAGGCATCTCCGGCGGGAAGCGGAACGATCACGGTGCTCACCGCGCTATCGTTGCGCCACGCGTCCACATCGGTGGTGCTGCGCTGCAGGTCGGTGAAGAGGAACGCGCGTTTCACCGGGCCTTCGCCACGGGCCAAGGCCTCACGCTGGCGTTCCATCACCTGCCCGAGCGGGCGCGCGAACGAACCCACCTCCGCGCGGGCGGCGGCCTCCAGTGCTTCATCACGCCCCAGCAGCAGTTGCTGGCGGCCTTCGAAACGGTTGGTGAGCACCTGGAAACGATCGGTGGCGCTGTAGGCCATCACGGCGTCCTGCGCATCGCTACGAGCTTGGTCCAACAGGCGGCCTTGCGCGTTCTGCCCGTCCATGCTCCAGCTGTCGTCGATGTAGAGCGAGACATCCCGCTGTCCGGCGGTCACCTTGCCGGAGGTATTGGGCAGGTAGGGCTGGGCGAAGGCGAACACCAGGGCAGCGATGGCCAACATACGGGCGATCAGCGTGAGCCAGTGGCGCACCTTCTTCCGGGCGCGGGTCTGCTGCGTCACCTGTTGCAGGAAACGCACATCGCTGAACTCGATCCGCTTGAAGCGGCGAAGCTGGAAAAGATGGATCAGGATCGGGATGGCCAGCGCGGTCAGCGCCCAGAGGAAGGAAGGGTGGAGGAAGGCCATTCGGTCTCGATGCGGCGCAAGTTAAGGCCGGTGCGGAAGCACTCCGCCCGACGACAGGGGCAGCAAGGGAGAGAAGGAACAAGCCTTTCCCGTGTGCTCCGTGTCCCTGTGCCTCTGTGGTGGATGAGGCACGGCTCAGGCTTCCCTCAGCTTGCTGTGCCGCTGCCCGTAGAGGAAGTACACCAGCAGCCCCAAGGCCATCCAGCAGAAGAAGACCAGCCAGCTCTTCGCGGGGATCTCGATCATCAGGTAGGAACTGCTCAACAGGCCCAGGATCGGGATCAACGAGTAGCTGCGTTGGAAGGTGCGCACGGCGGTGCCGAGGGCCAGCAGGATGAACGCGAGCAACAGCCAGTGCTGCTGATCCTGGCCCGCCTGGGTGAAGGCTTCGGCAATGCGGGCACGCGAGAGGAAGAGGAAGAGTGCGACGAGTGCGGGCACGATGAACCCGCCGTTCACATAGGGGATGCGGAAACGTTTGCCGGCCTCGCCGTTGGATGCCTTTTCTTGGCGGGCCAGCGTAAGCACCCCGCCGCACACCAGCGCGAAGGCGAAGAGCGTACCGATGGAGGTGAGGTCCGTCATGATGCCGCTGGGGGCGAAGAGCGCGGGAATGGCCACGAGCACACCGGTGATCACCGTGGCGAAGGCCGGCGTGCGAAAGCGACGATGCAGGTGCCCGAAGCGCGGGGGCAACAATCCGTCGCGGCTCATGCTCATCCAGATCCGCGGCTGGCCGAGCTGGAACACGAGCAGCACGCTGGTGGCGGCGATCACCGCGCTTATGCTGACGATGAAGCCGAAGGTGGGCATGTCGATCCGCTCGAACACGAAGGCCAAGGGATCGCTGACCCCCTTGAACTCGCTGTACGGGACCATGCCGGTGAGCACCAGGGCGATCACGCAGTAGATCGCCGTGCAGATGAGCAGCGAATAGATCATGCTGCGCGGCAGATCGCGCTGCGGATCCTTGCATTCCTCGGCCGTGGTGCTGATGGCATCGAAACCGATGTAGGCGAAGAACACCGCACTGACACCCTTCAACACCCCGCCCATGCCGTTGGGCAGGAAGGGCACATAGTTCCCTCCCTTCAAGTGGAAGAGACCGACGAGCGCCACACCCGCCAGTACCATCAGCTTCAGGATCACCATGCCGTTGGCGGTGCGTTTGCTCTCCTGGATGCCGATGTACACCAAGGCCGTCACCAGGATGGTGATCAGGCAGGCGGGCAGGTTCATCACCACATGCCAGTTGCCGAGCAGGGGTGCGGTGGTCCACGCGAGGCCATCCGTGGATGCACCAGCGGCGGTCGCTGTGTTGAAGGCCTCGCGCGCGGCGGTCGGGTCCGTCACCAGCCAAGCGGGCAGATGGATGCCGAAGGCCTGCAGGATGTTGTTGAAGTAGCTGCTCCAACTGATGGCCACCACCACGTTGCCGATGGCGTATTCGAGGATCAGCGCCCAGCCGATCACCCAGGCCACCACCTCGCCGAAACTCACGTAGCTGTAGGTGTAGGCGCTTCCGCTCACGGGGATCCGGCTCGCGAACTCGGCATAGCACAGCGCCGTGAACCCGCAGGTGATGGCGGTGATGATGAAGAGGAACACCACGCCCGGACCACCGTCGTACGCTGCGGACCCGATGGTGCTGAAGATGCCCGCACCGATCACGGCGGCCACACCCATGAAGGTGAGGTCGCGCACACCGAGCGTGCGATGCATGCCGCCGGTGGGACCTTCCAACGGGACATGGTCGTCCGTGGCCTTCGCGATGGGCTTCTTGCGGAACAGGGTGGATGGCATGGACGCCAATGTAGAAAGATGGTGCTCAGCGCAAAGGCCCCACGTCCTCGTCCACGATGAAGCGCGTGATGCCTTGGTCCCGCAGGTCGCGGTAGCTCGCCGTGTCCACGCCGTAGGCGATCTTCCATCGGAGCAGTCCCTGCGCCTTCAACCAGGCCAGCTGCTTCGTATCGATCTCCGCACCGAAGCTGGAGACCAGGTCGGGTTTGAACTTGCGCGGGATAAAGACCCAGGTCCATTCCTCACCGGCGTCGAAGCCTTCGAGCACCGTGTTCAGGGCCGGGTAATGGTACTCCAGATGGAAAAGGAGGAGCACGTCCGACGAAGCCACCAGCACACGCTGTTCCGCGCCCTTGTCCAGGATCATCCGGGCCAGTCGGTCACCCAGCCCTGTGCTCGTGAACTTCAGGTCGAGGTACAGCAGCTGGCCATCGGCACAGAGGTCGATCGCACTGTCCAATCGTGTCAGCCGGCTGGATGTGGCATTTCCGTTCAGGCGCAAGGGCTGTCGCGCCAGCTCCTCGAACGACAGGGCATCCACGGGTTCGTTCAACCCGGAAAGGCGCTCGGCGGTGTCATCGTGATAAAGCACCAATACGCCGTCCTTCGTGGCGCGGATATCCAGCTCCACGGCGGTGTAGCCTGCCGCGATGCTGTGGCGGATGCCATCACCGCAGTTCTCGGGGAACG
>DASWWQ010000231.1:0-8739 GCA_036405935.1 Flavobacteriales bacterium | reverse complement strand
AACCGTCAGCGGGACCGGGAACGGGAGCAGCAGGAAGGGAAGTAGTCTCCCGAAGCTACCCTTGCGGGAGGAAGATGCTCACGCAGTTGTTCAGCAGGTGCAGGAACACTCCGGTCCAGATGGAGCCGGTATGCGCGCGTGCATAGCCGAAGAAGATCCCCATCGGCAGCACGTAGAAGAGCTGTACATACCACTCGTACTGCGGATGCACCAAGGCGAAGAGTCCGGAGATGATGGCGATGGAGGCGTGCTTGTCCAACAGGTAACGCAGCGATCCGTAGAGCAGGCCACGCAGCAGGAACTCCTCGAACAAGGCCGGCATGATCCCCACACCGAGGATGAGGAGGGGATAGTTGGTCACCGATCCCAGGATCTGCTTCATGAACCCACTGTCCATGTCCGGGAGGAAGTTGGCCAAGGACTCCAGCACCACGAAGAAGATCACGAAGAAGCCTGTCCACGCCAGGAAGGGGCGCAGCCGGGGCAGCTGCATGGCCAGGAAGGACGTGGTGCGGGCCTTCTTCCAACCCAGCACCAGCAAGGCCAGGGCCATCAGGCCCATCAGGCCGGCACCCAACGATACGATGGCCACCACATCCCCGTTGGTGATCAGCTCCCTCGAGCTTTCCTGGAAGGCGTCGTCCTGGAGCATGGAGAATGAGAAACCCTGCCCGGCAAGGGTGGGTGTGCGGCTCATCACCTGCTGGATGAGCAGGACCATCTGCGCCATGGCGAACACGGCGAAGACCAGGGAGAAGGTGGCCACTCCGCGACCGAACTCGATGCCCGGCGGACGGATGTAGGTGGGTTCAGGCGAGGGCTGTTCCGGCCCGGACGGGTTGTCCATCGATGATCACGGTGTCGATGTGGTCGGTGCCGAAGGCGTAGGGGAGGTACGCCAACGAAGGTACCGGCCGGGTGAGGATGAAGCTGGCGCGTTTGCCTACGGTGAGGCTGCCCAGCTCGGTGGAAAGACCCATGGCCGCAGCGCCGTTGAGCGTGGCCGCATGGATGGCCTCCTCGGGCAACATCCGCTGCTGGATGCAGGCGAGCGAGACCACGAGGTTCATGTTGCCGCTGGGCGTGGTGCCGGGGTTGAGGTCGCTGGCCAAGGCCACCGGGAGGCCGCGTTCGATCAGCGTTCGGGCCGGTGCGTAGGGGATGCGGAGGAAGAAGGAACACGAGGGCAGCAGGGTGGGGATGGTGTCCGATCCCGCCAGCGCTGCGAAGTCCGCTTCCTCCATCACTTCCAGATGGTCCACGCTCAAGGCGCCGTGTTCCACCGCTGCCGGTATGGCCCCGATGCTGGTGAACTGGTTCACATGCACCTTGCCCCGCAGTCCGTGCTTGGCACCCGCCTTCAACAGCCGTTCCATCTCGGCCACGGTGAAGTAGTTCGTTTCGCAGAAGCAGTCGATATGGTCCGCCAGATCTTCGGCGGCCACTTGCGGCAACAGCTCGTCCACGATCAGGTCCACATAGGCCTCACGGCGTTCCTTGTAGTCCTCGGGGATGGCGTGGGCAGCGAGGAGGGTGGTGCGCACCTGCAAGGGCAGTTCCTGCTTCAGGCGGCGGGCTACACGGAGCATCTTCAGTTCACTTTCCACCGAAAGCCCGTAGCCGCTTTTGATCTCGATGGCCACGGTACCCAGCCGCATCAGCTCCTGCACCCGCTCCTTCGCTTGGAGGAAGAGCTCTTCCTCGTCCATGCCGCGGAGCTTGCGGGCACTGTTGAGGATGCCGCCGCCCTTGGCCGCGATCTCCTGGTAGGTGAGGCCTTGGATGCGGTCCACGAACTCGCCTTCCCGCGGAGCGGCGAAGATGGCGTGGGTGTGGCTGTCGCACCAGCCCGGCAGCACCAGCCGGTCGGTGGCATCGATGATCTCCAGCCCGTTCCAGTCGGTGATCCCCGGCCAGTTGTCGTTGTCACCCAATGCAGTGATGATCCCGTTCTCCACCAACAACCAGCCATTGGCGATGCTCGGCAGCCGGGCCATGTCGGCACCCGCGACCCGTTCGGTGCCCGGTGCATGCGTGCCGATGAGGGCCTTCGCGTTCTTGATCAACAACCTCGACATGGGATGGGTGCAAAGAACCGAACTTTGCGCCGCCTTTCCATCCTCCCGGAAAAGCAACATCCGCATGCGCATCGGCATCGTCTGTTATCCCACCTTCGGTGGAAGTGGCGTGGTGGCCACCGAGCTCGGTCTGGCCTTGGCCAAGGAAGGGCATGTGGTGCATTTCATCACCTACGACCGCCCCGTGCGCATGGTGGAACGCACGCCCAACGTGTTCTACCACGAGGTGCGCGTGAGCGATTATCCGCTCTTCGATTACCAGCCCTACGAACTGGTGCTCACCAGCAAGATGGTGGATGTGGTGAAGTACGAGCGGCTGGACCTGCTCCATGTGCACTACGCCATTCCGCACGCCTCTGCGGCCTACATGGCCCAGCGTATCCTCGAATCGCAAGGGATCCGCATCCCCTTCATCACCACGCTCCACGGTACGGACATCACCTTGTTGGGCCGTGATCCCAGCTTCGAGCCGGTGATCACCTTCGCCATGGAGCGCAGCAACGGACTCACCGCCGTGTCGGAAAGCCTGAAGCGCGATACCATCAAGCATTTCCCCCTGAAGCGCTCGGTGGATGTGATCCCCAACTTCATCCGCATGGAGCGCTACGCGGGGCGCGAGGATGCTGCGATCCGCCAACGTTTCGCGCCCAACGGGGAGAAGCTCCTGGTGCACGTGAGCAACTTCCGTCCGGTGAAGCGGGTGGAGGATGTGCTCCAGACCTTCATCCGCGTGGCGGACCGGATGCCGGCACGCCTGCTGATGGTGGGCGATGGCCCCGAGCGCCAGCGCATGGAGCAGTTCTGCCGGGCCAAGGGCGTCTGTCCGGATATCGTCTTCCTCGGGAAGATCACCCGCCCCGAGGACATCGTGGCCAACTGCGACCTCTTCCTGCTGACCTCCGAGACGGAGAGCTTCGGTCTGGCCGCGCTGGAGGCCATGGCCAGCGGCGTTCCGGTGATCAGCAGCAACACCGGTGGTATTCCCGAGGTGAACGTGCACGGTGTCAGCGGCCTGTTGAGCAATGTGGGCGATGTGGACGACATGGCGCGCAACGCCCTCACCATCCTCGGCGATCCGGATACCTATGCCCGCTACCGCGCCGGTGCCCTCAGCGAGGCGGCCCGTTACGACGTCTCGCGCGTGTTGCCGCAGTACGAAGCCCTTTATCAGCAAGTGATCCAGTCGGTGCCGGCCCATGGAGTTCATCAGTGAGCGTATCTCCGTTGAGCGTGGTCCCGGCACCATGTCCGTGGTGATCACTGCGCGGCTGCCTTCCGTGCAACGAGCCCTTTTGCTGGCCTGGGTCACGGCGTGGACCCTCTGCGGTGCCTATTTCGTGTATGAACTCGTGGTCACCGACAAGCCGGATCTGCGGAAAGGGCTCATCATCATGCTGGCCTTTTGGGCGTATTTCGCCTTCGGTGCGGTGCGCACGCTGCTTTGGCGGTTGAAGGGCTTCGAGCTCTGGCGCATCAAGGACGGCACCTTCACGGTGAAGCACAGCGTGCTCCGCTACGGCAAGGCCACCGACTACTTCATAGCCAACATGAAGGGCTTCGGCATGCTCAACATCGACACCGATTCCTGGAAGTGGCAGCTGAACGATTCCTTCTGGACCCGTGGTGCGGAACGCATCGGCTTCGAGCACTTGGGAAAGAAGGTGGCCATCGGTCGCGGCATCACCGAGGAGGAAGCCAGGGCCCTCTCCCGCGTGGTGGCCGAAGGCCTGAAGCGGGCGCGCAAGGCCGAGGTGGTGGGCTAGGGCCGGTTGATCGTGTTCCGCTGTCGATCGTCGGTCCTGGTGGTCCTTGGCCTCGGACAACGATCAACCGGCAACGTCAACTCGATCTTTCGCAGCTTTGGCCCGATGGATGACCTGACCCCTTTCCTGGAACTCGGCACCACCTTGGTGCGCCCTGTGGCGGAATTGCACGAGCGGGCGCGCCGCATCAAGGCCGTGCTTTTCGATTGGGATGGCGTCTTCAACGACGGTTGGAAGGATGTCGACGGTGGCAGTCCCTTCAGCGAGGTGGGCAGTATGGGCGTGAACATGCTCCGCTTCGGCATCTGGCTGGAGCAGCAGGAGCGCCTGCCGTTCGCAGGGATCATCACCGGACAGCACAACAAGCACGCGCAGCGCTTCGTGGAACGCGAACGTTTCCATGGACTCTACATGGGCTTCATCCACAAGCCCGAGGCCTTCGGGGCTTTCCTGGCGCTTCACGGATTGCAGCCCGAGGAGGTCGCCTTCTTCTTCGATGATGCCATCGACCTTTCCGTGGCCGATCGCTGCGGATTGCGGATCCTGATGCGGCATCGCGCCGGTGCGCTCTTCGCCCAACATGCCCTCACACGCGGATGCGTGGACATCGCCACCGCGCTCAGCGGTGGACAGAACGGCCTGCGGGAGGCCACCGACGTGGTGCTGGCCCTGATGCACCGCTTCCATCTGACGATCGAACACCGCGCTGCTTATTCCCCGGACTACCAGCGCTACCTCGCTGCGCGCAACGCGGTAGTCCCGGGCATCCATCGCGCCGAGCGTTGATCCGTATGGCCATCGATCATCCGTACCGGAAGGCCTTCATCGGCCTGTTGGTGATGATGGCCGCCATCCTGGCGCTGCGGTACGGACCGCTCCTCCTGCATCCGGACGGACTACTCTTCACGGCCAATGGTGATGGGCTGAAGAACTACTACACCTACCTCTACCACGTTCGCCACGATACCTCGCCGTGGAACTTCTCCGGCATGATGTATCCGTATGGGGAACACGTGTTCTACACCGATGGACATCCGCTGTTGTCGGAACTGTTGCGCCTGTCCGGCCAGGTGGCGCCGGCTGCGGGGCGCTATGCCATCGGTCTGTTGAACCTGTTGATGCTGGCGAGCATTCCCGCTTGTGCCATATTCCTGTTCCTGCTGCTGAAGGATCTGGGTGTGCGCCCTTGGATGGCGGCTGGTTGCGCGGTGGGCATCACAATGCTGGCTCCCCAGGTGATGCGTATGAACGGACACTTCGCCCTGTCCTATAGCGTGGCGCTACCCTCCACTTGGTACATCCTATCTCGCTGCCTCCGGGCGGAGCGGGGATGGAAATGGCCGTTGGTGCTGTTCCTGGCCATCTCATGGTGGTGGTGGACCCATGCCTATCTCGGTGCGATGACCGCGGCCTTCGCCGTGCTGATGGCCCTGTGCCATCCCTTGCTCACACTGCGCGCATCGCGCCCGAAGGCCATCCGCCGGGCCGGGGTGCTGGTGGCCGCTGCCGGACTGCTGCCGATGGTGCTTTTCCGCTGGATACTGTTCCTGACCGACCATCATCCCGACCGCACCACGCATCCGTCCGGATTCTTCGACTACATGGCCGAGCCGGACGATCTGCTCTTTCCCCAAGGAGGGCCTGTGCGCGGATTCTGGGACGATGTCACCGACCACGGCATCCGGCTGAATTGGGAGGGAAGCGCCTACATCGGGCTGGCGGCGATCCTGGTCCTACTGGCGTGGCCGGTGCTGCGGGGCTGGCGATGGCGGTCCCACGGACGTTCCGGTGAGCCCTTGCCCGCCGGTGCGCGCGTGGCCTTGCTTGCTGCTTCGGTACTGCTCCTCTTCGCTTTCGGCGTGCCTTTCAAGGACTGGCGCGAAGGCATCCTGTACTTTCCCGTGTTCGAGCAGTTCCGCGCGGTGGGCCGCTTCACCTGGCCGTTCTATTTCGTGATCACCGTCATCTGCGCCCTGCTGCTGGATCGTTGGGCGGTGCGGTCCAAGGGCCGGTCCAAGCCTTGGTTGAACGCGTTCTGCGTGGTGCTTCCGTTGGCGTGGGTGGGCGAGGGCTGGGATCAGCACGGCTGGATCCGGCGCTTCGGGCAGTTCCCCAATTTCCTGGCCCCGGACACCGATGATCCCCGACGGGTCTTGGTGCAGGGACTGAACGTGGCGGGCCACCAGGCCATACTGCCGCTGCCGCTGTTCAACCACGGCAGTGAATCATTCGATCGTCCGGGATCGGGTCCGGTGGTGGAACATACCCTGATGACCTCGATCCATACGGGACTGCCGATCGTCGGGGCCAACCTTACGCGCGTTTCCGTGCCCGAGTCGAAGCGCATCACGGAGCTGGTCTCGCCGTCCTGGTATCCCAAGCACCTGCGTGCCGACCTACCGGACCAACGCCCCCTGCTCGTGGTGCATGCGAACGGCGAGTTGGGACCTGCGGAAAGGGAACTGTTGCGCCGGGCCGTGCTGCTCGACAGTCTGCCGGGCTTTCGCGTCTACAGCCTTGCGTTGGATGAACTCTTCCGCAATACGGTGGTCGAGGAGCGCGAACATGCGGAAGCCCTGCGCGACCGACTCTTTCTCCGTCCGGAAGGTGGCTGGGTGTCGGACACCTTGGTCCCCATCGTTCTTGCTTACCCGAGCCATGGAAGGCTGGACGCCGCGGGGAACTATTCCGGTCCAAAGGCCGGTCCGCATCCGGTGCTGGATACGGTCCTGATGGGTGTCCACCAAGGGGACCGAATGGTGCTCTCGGCCTGGTTCCACAATGCGGTGCCGGATGCGTTGGGACTGGGGCTTTTCCTGGAACTGGTGCAGAACGGGGAGGAGCGTACCGAGGTACGCTATCGGGTGGACCAGTCGCCGGTGATCGATGAGGCCTGGTCGATGGTGGAGATGACCTTCATCGCTGCCACCGACGCGCCGCGCCTGCTTATGCGTACCGACTGTTATTCGGACCTGCTCCGCACGATCCGGATCAAGGATGTTCTGATCCGAAAGGAAGGTACCGAGGTGCAGGTCCTGGAAACGTCACCGTCCGGAGGCACCGTGCTTTTCCGGAATGGCCACTGGATCCGCTGAGCGCTGACTATACGGGGGCCAAGGCCTCTGCCAAACGCTGCCGGAATTCCTTTCGGGGTATCTCGATGGCCCCCAGCGATCGAGTGTGTGCATTGATGTATTGCGTATCGAAGAGCAGATAGCCTTCTGCACGTAACTGCTCAGCCAAATGGAAGAACGCGGCCTTGCTCGCATTGGGCTTGCGGCTGAACATGCTTTCCCCGAAGAATGCCCGGCCCAGTTGCACGCCGTAGATGCCGCCGATCAGCCCACCGCCTTGCCAGGTCTCCACCGAACGCGCATGGCCCAGGTGATGCAATCCCGTGTAGGCCTGTACCATGTCCTCGTCGATCCACTGTTCCGGCCGATCGGCGCAGGCCCGCATCACGTCTTCGAAGCATCGGTTCTCCGTGCAGCCGTAGCCATGGGATCGGAAGTAGCGCTGCAGGCGCGTGTTGGGGCGGAGGGAGTGCAGGTCGAAGATCGCCCGAGGGTCGGGGTCGTGCACGTGGAGTTGCACTCCATCCGCCATGGGAAAACAGCCATCGCGGTAGAGTCCGATCAGGAGGGCCGGAGTAAGCCGAGGTGCCACGTCAACCCGCTTTCACCACGCGGAAGGTGGAACGATGCGCGCCGATGCGTGCGTCCAGCATATACACACCGCTGCGCAGCCGGGCCAGCTCGCCTTCGATACGCACCCGGTTGAAGGTGCCCGGCTCCACACCGTACGTGTTGTTCCAGACGATACGGCCGGTGGCGTCGAAGAGTTGGAGCTGCACCGAAGCGGAAGCGCCCGCATACACCTCCACGTCCATCCAATCCGTGAAGGGGACCGGAGCGGCGCTCAGCACCTGGTCCGTGGAAAGCCCGGTGAGGTCGCGGCCTCCCAACAGCAGATGCGCCCTCCAGTAGTCGGGAATACCGTAGCCGATGCTGTCGTTCGGGTCGTTGTGGTGCGAGGCACTGCGGCGCACGGCATCCATGATGGCGGTGTTGGTGGCCTCCGGGTGCAACTGCCAGAGGCATGCGGTGAGGCCCGCCACCAGGGGTGAGGAGAACGATGTGCCATTGCCGGAAGCCGGGTTGTAGGGGTCCCAGCCCAAGCCGACCGTGCCTTCGCCCACGGCCGAGACGTCCGGCTTCAGACGTCCATCCGCCGTCGGGCCGCGTGAGCTGAAGTCCGCGACGCGACGATCATTGTCCACGGCACCCACCGTGAGGATCCCTTCCGCGTCGGCGGGCGCGCTGATGTAGTGCCATTCGTTGTCCCCGCTGTTGCCTGCGCTGTTCACGGGGATCATGCCGCGCTCCGAGGCGATGCGCGCGGCGATGCTGATGCGTGTGGTGTTGCCGTCGAGGTCGGCATAGGTGTGGTCCTGCGTGGGATCGTCGAAGGTGGTGTAGCCCAACGAGGTGTTCAGCACATCGCATCCCAGGCTGTCGCACCATTCCGCACCGCTTACCCAGTTGTCCTCCTCCAGCAGGTATTCGTTTTCGGCGTTCTCGGTGCGGGCCAAGGCGTAACGTGCGTTCGGCGCGGTGCCGCGCAGCCTTCCGGGGATCTCCGCGGCCATCACCGATAGCACCATGCGGCCATGGTTGTGGGTGAGGAAGACGTTGCCCCCCGCCTGCACGAAGTCCTTGGTGAAGGCGATGCCTCCCTGATCGCGCAGGGCCGCGAACCCCGGGTAATGGTCGGCCCCTTCAAAACCCGAATCGAGGATCCCGATGAGCATGCCTTCGCCACGTGCCGCACCCAGGTTGTGGAGCAGATGGCCGTTCATCATGCTCACCTGACGATAGGCCTCTCCGTACTGGCCTTCG
>DASWWQ010000230.1:0-12589 GCA_036405935.1 Flavobacteriales bacterium | reverse complement strand
CGGTGACTCCAACGCTGCCGCCGGTGTTCACGGTGAAGGTCGGAACGGTGGTTCCATCGGACCAGAGCACGTCCAAGACCGGGTCGGTGATGGCGAGCTGAAGTTCGGCTCCCGGACACAACGTGGTGTCATTACCCAGATCCACCGGTGGCGGGGTGCGTTCGAGCACTTGTACATCCACGATGGTGACGCAGTCGTTGGCCGATACCTGCACCCACCAGTCCCCCGGACCGGCCGTGATGCTTGGTGTCACCGCCCCGGTGTTCCAGATGTAGGTGGCACCGGGACTGGTGGCATCCAGCAAAGCCGCATCGCCCGGGCAGACCAGGAATTCATCGGCCAGATCCACAACAGGATAGGGGTTGAAGGTGAGATGGATCGAATCCCGCACCGTGCACCCGTTCAAGGTGGCATCCACCCAGAACCAGCCGGTGCTGTTGGCCAGGATGGAAGAGGCCGTGGACCCGGTGTTCCAGAGGAACGTCGCCCCTGGCAGAGCGATCGACAGCGGCACCGGGGTACCGGTGCAGGCCGTTGCGTCGGGACCGAGATACACGGTCTGCGCATCGAAATTGGAGAGTGTGACCTCATCGAAGAAGGAACACCCGTTGCGCATGACCTCCACAGCATAGGTGCCGGGTTGGTCCGTGGTGAAGGTGGCATCGGTGCTGCCGTCGTTCCAGAGGTAGGTGGCTCCCGGTGTGGTGGCGTCGAAGGTGTGCGAGGCACCGGGGCAGACCACCACGTTGGGGCCGAGCTCCACGTCGGGGGCTTCGTGTACGGTAACCTCCACGTCATCGACGCCGGTGCAGCCGTCCACCGTCACCTCCACCTCGTAGGTTCCGGTGGAGGTCACGTCGAAGGTGGGGGCGGTGGATCCGTCCTGCCACACGTACGTGGCGCCGGGCGTGGTGGCATCCAGCGTGAAGGGATCATTCTCGCAGAGTTCCACATCGGCGCCCAGGAAAACGCCGGGGATGGGATTCACGAACACCTCCACCTCATCGAAGGAGAAACAGTCGTTCAATCCCACCTGCACCTGGTAGGTGCCGGCATCGCCGACCGTGAGGACGGTGGAGGTGGATCCACCGCTCCAGAGGTATTCGTCGCCCAGGCCGGTGAGATCGAAGGTGACATCCTCACCTTGGCAAAGCGTGACGTTGGGACCGAGATCCACCATGGGAGGCACATTCACCACCACGTCGATCTGATCCGAGGCCATGCAGTTGTTCAGCGTCACCTCCACCTCATAACTGCCGCCGGTCTGTACGTTGAAGGTGGGGGCGGTGCTTCCGTCCTGCCATTCGTAGGTGGCGCCGGGCGTGGTGGCATTGAGCACCAAGGGATCACCGATGCAGAGGGCGAGGTCGTCGCCGAGGTCCACCACGGGCAAGGGGTTGTAGACCACCTCGATGGTGGAGGAGTTCGTACAGCCCAAGCGGGTCACCTCCACGGTGTAGGTACCGGGTCCGGTGACCAGGAAGGTGGATGCGGTGCTTCCGTTCTGCCATTCGTAGGTGGATCCCGCCAGGAAGGCGTTCAGCAGCACGGTCTCTCCCTCGCAGAGCACCAGATCATCGCCCAGGTCCACGGCCGGCAGCTGCCGGTACTGCACGTTGATGTTGTCGATGGCCGTGCAATTGTTGGCCGTCACTTCCACGGAATACAGTCCCGGGCCGGTGACGTTGAAGGTGGGTCCGGTGCTACCGTCCTGCCATTCGTAGGTGCCTCCCGGAACGGTGGCGTCCAGCAGCAGTTCATCCCCGACGCAGAGTATGACGTTCGGCCCCAGGTTGACGGTGGGCAGCGGTGTCACCTCCACATGCACCTCATCGCGGAGCACCACGGTGCCGGAGATGCTGATATCGTCGATTCCCAGGTCATTACCCACCCCCCAAGTGGACACGATCTTCAGGCAGAAGTCGGCGCTGGTCATGCCCGCCGGAGCGGTCCAGTTGGTGCTGTACGTCTGCCATACACCGGGACCCGCAGGCATGGTGTACTGGCCGGCGGCGTAGTTGCCGTCCACGTACCACTCCAGCACGGGGGCACCGGTACCGCTGAGGGCGCAGCCCCGGAAGCTGAGCGTATAGGTCTGTCCCGGACATACGGGAACGTTCTGGCACCAGACATCCCACCAGCCGTGCTGCCAACCGGCGTTCACCATCAGGAAGTTACCGTTGCCCACACCGGTGAACTGGTTGTGGAACCAGTTGGCGTTCGGGCCGATGAAGTAGGTGGGTTCGTTCCAGAGGTCGGGCGTGTAGGTGAACTGGTTGGAGAAGCCGGTGTTGCCCGCGGAGAAATTGCCGTTGGTCACCAGGTTGCCGCTGGGGTAGGAGACCTGGCACCAGTAGTCGCCCGTGGCGTTCACCGTGATGCTGGGCGTGGTGGCGCCGGTGCTCCAAAGCCGTGTGGCGAAGGCGGCGGGTGCGTTCAGCGTAACGGACTCTCCCTGACAGAGGACGTGATCACCGCCGATATCGATGGAGCAGGTGGGCTGCGCGGACGCCACGCCACCACCCCAGAGCGAGAGCACGGCAACGATGCAGCGGACCGGAAGAGGCGGACGAAGGGTCAAGGGGCGAAAAGGGCGACAAAGTTCGGGCCGATCGACGGAATGACAAGGGCCTCGTAAGTTCCTCACCTTCCGGCGATGAATACCACGTTCTGCCCTTCGCACCGCATCGGTTCCACCCGGTTGAACAGTTGACGAAGGCCGAGGCCGATGCGTTCGCTGCGCTCGCGGCTGGGGGCGTGGTACGCCACGGTGTTGAAAAGCAGGTGCCCACCCGGGGCCGTGATAGGATGGAGATCCCGGAGGAAAGCCGCTTCGTCCACGCCCGGGGCCAAGTCCAGATCGTTGAAAAGATCCACCAGTACCAGGTCGTAGGTGGTGCGCTGAACGGCCACGAAGTCCAAGGCATCGGCCTGTACCAGTTCCAATCCCGGCAAGCCTTCGGCACCGAAACGATCCCGGGCCAGTTGCAGCATCACCGGATCGATGTCCACACCGGTGATCGGGCCGTTGTAACGCCGGTCCTTCCGAAGGATGTGGGCCGAACTACCTCCGCCGAACCCCAACAGCAGCACCGAACGGGGAACCGGTGCGGTGGAGAATACCCTTCGCAGGACCTCCTGCCATACCCGGTGCAGACTTCCGAAGCTCTGGTTGGAACGGGCGCCGTTCACCACGAGACGGCCGTATTCCCAGACCAGGTCGAGGGGGCCGAAGTGCCCTTCCACCCGGGCCACGCGCACCGGCCAAGCGTAGCTGAGCAGTCGGGCCAAGGACATGGGCACAAAGATGGGCGGCGGAGTGGCCTATTTTCGCGGCCTTTCGCGGTGCCCACCTCCGCTGCGGATCATCCCATGGCCGCTCTTTCACCCATAACCCGCTACAAGCTGCGCAAGCTGATCAAGTACGGCTTGGTCACGGTGGCCGCCGCAGCGGTGTTCATGCTCTTCAGCGGTGAAGGCGGGAAGGGCTACTTCGCGGCATGGGCGCTGCTGGGCATCTGGACAGGGGTGTTGGAGGAGTTCCTCTTCGGCCGCCGCTTCCGCTCCTTGGCCATTCCGCTACAGTTCCTGGGCAAGGCCGTGGCCGTGAACCTGCTGACGATGGCCTTCATCGCTTTCGCCTTCCTGATCAACAGCGAGAACGTGCTGCCCTTGGGCGATGTGGGTCCGCGTGATGTGGTGGCCGCACGTGCCTTCTACCGCATCATCCTGCAGGTGATGGTGGTCACCTCCATCGCCATCCTCGTGGTCCAGGTGGAGGAGCTCATGGGGCGCCGGCTGTTCACGGGCTTCATGCTCGGCCGCTACGAACGGCCGGTGGACGAGGAGCGCGTGGTGCTCTGCATCGATCTGGTGGGGAGCACGGCCCTGAACGAACGTCTGGGCGACCTGCGCTATTTCCGTTTCCTGAACACCACCCATTCGTTGATGACCGATGCCGTGCTGCACAACGAGGCCGAGATCCACAAATACATCGGTGATGAGGTGATCTTCACCTGGACCATGCGCGGGGGCATCCGGCACCTGAACTGCCTGGATCTCTTCTTCGATATCGAGGAGCGCATCGCCGAACATGAGGTGGAACTGCTGCGCGAGTTCGGCGTGGTACCGCGGTTCCGTGGGGCCGTGCATGGTGGGCGGGTGATCACCGCTCAGGTGGGCCACATCAAGCGCGCCATCGATTTCAGCGGCGATACCATGAACACGGTGAGCCGGTTGCTGAACCGCTCCAAGGAGATGAAGGCCGGGATCCTCGTTTCCTCCGAACTGCTGGAGCGGATGCCCGATGCCGCGGAACGTTTCCGTTTCGGCCCCGAACTGGAGCTGCCGGTGAAAGGGAAGAAGAGGTCGGTGCAGGCCCGCGAAGTGGAACGGATCAAACGGGGTTGAGACCTCGTTCGGCCGGGGATACCGTGGCCAGCTCCACCATGTTCCGTTTGCCCTTCAAGGGGATCTCGCCGATGCGTTTCACCGTCCAGCGTTCCGGTTTCAAGGCGAGAAGGTCCAGCAGGTCCTTGCTCATCAGGTTGTCCACGCCATGCTCATTGCACCGCGCTTGGATATGGGCGGCTGTGTTCACCACATCCCCGCTGAAGATGGTCTGTTTCTTCACCAGCCCCACTTCGCCTGTGGTGACCTGTCCATAGTGGAAACCGGCCTTGAAGACCGGTGCGGAACCATAACGCTTGGTATAGAAAGCGGCGCGTTTGTGCAGCTTCTCCCGTATGGTGAAGAAGCAGCGAAGGCACCGCTCACCCTTGATGCCCTTGTGCAACGGCCAGCTCACGCTGATCTCGTCGCCCACATACTGGTAGATCTCGCCCAACGAATCGGCCACGGGATCGGAGAGGTCGGCGTAGACATCGTTGAGCAGTTGGAAGTAGCGCGTGTCCCCGATCGCCTCGGCGATGGCGGTGCTGGAGCGCATGTCGAGGAACATGAAGATGCGCAGCTCCTGCCGGGGCCGGTAGTAGCGGCCGAGCAGGAAGCCGGTGCCTCCGTACTGGTCGTAGATGCGCACCAGTAACATGGTGGCCGCCATCAGCAGGTCGCGGTAGAGGAGGTCCGTCCACAGCACGGGGTCCTGGAAGAAGTGTTCCAGGGCGATGGCATCGGGCGTGTTGCTGAAGACGAAATAGGGGATCCAGGCATGGGTGATGGACACGGCGATGAGCACCAGCACGGTCATCACCCCGAAGGCCTGCAGGAAAGGCAGCTGGCGCAGGCGATCGCGCAGGAGGAACACGTAGAAACCACCACCGAGAAGGCCCCAGAGGAAGTTGCGCCACACGTGGTAGTCCAGCAGTTCGGGGAAGGAGAGGTGCGAAGCGTAGCGCCTCACCAGCACCCAGTGCACGAACGCGGCCAAGGCTCCAACCAGCACCCAGGCAAGGGTGATGCGCAAGGTGCGTCTGCCGCGGCGCAGGATGCGGGCGAGGGTAAGATCGGCCATGGGGGGTGGCGAAGGTATCCGGCGGAGATCAGCGAGGCGTTGGGGTGCCGTCCGTGGAGGGGGGCGCATGCATCCGGCGGCGGCGGCGGGGGGCGAACACCGCGTAGTAGATGGCCACGCAGGCCAGGCCCGAGGCGAAGAGCAGGGCCACGATGGGGCGCAAACCGTCATTGAGGAAGAACTCACCGATCATCCAAGTGGAGTTGGCGGTGATCCAGAACACCACGGCCAAGGAATGCGCCAGTTCGCCTTGGTCGGCTCGGCTTTTCCAAGCGATCCACAGGGCCATGGCCACGGTGGGTACCACCATGATGACCCCGGCGATGTGCACATCCATCACCCAGAACAGGTCCTTGAAGAGCCACAGCAGGATGTGGAAGTTCTCGCCGGAGCGAAGGTCTCGGAAGAGCGGCATGGGCGGGGAATGCTGGCGGCGGCGCGGACAAAATAACGGAGCAGGGTAATTTGCGCCGCATGTTCCCGGCCTTCCTCTCCCCGGCACGGTGCCTGGTCCTGACGGCCGGGTTGCTGGTGGCGGTCGTATCGCCGGCCCAGCGCTGCGTGGTGCGGCTCAGCGGCGTGGTCACCGAGCACTTCACCGGTGATCCCCTGCGCAATGCCGTGGTGCGCGTGCTGAAGGCCGGGAACCCCGTGGCGGAGGTGGTCACCCGCAACAACGGGCGCTATGCCTTCGAGCTCGATCGCGGTTGGCGGTACACCGTGTACTACAGCCGCAAGGGCATGGTCACGAAGCATGTGGTGATCGACACACAAGGCATCCCGCCCTATCCGGACGTGCCGTTCTATGAGATGGATGTGCAGATGACCCTGTTCGGCTGGATCGCCGACTTCGACCTCAGCGCCTTCGACCAGGCCTTGGGCGAGGCCGCCTATGCCCCCGGGCTGCGTAACATGAGCTGGGATGTGCCCTATACCGAGGAACTGCGGCCGGAGCTGAGCCGTGTGATGACCGAGTACGAGAAGACCGCCAAGGGCTACTACGCCCGTAAGCGGGCCGGGCGCCGTCCGCAGGACCTGCCCGTGCCCGGAGCCGGCGCCCCCACCCGGTGAGCGGCGGCTTCCCGGTCCGCGCCGTTGCCTATCTTTCCGCTACATCCACCACCCCGATACCCATGCGCGCATCGCTGCTTCCGTTGCTGGTGCCCGTCGCTGTTGCATGCCCGGCGCAGGATTGGGACCTCTACATCCAAGGAACGGTCATCGACGCCCGCACCCAAGCGCCCATCGCCTATGCCCAGGCCGATGTGTTCGATGAGTTCGACACCTCGTCCGACAAGTACTCCATGGCGGATGGACACGGTGCGTTCAGCGTGGGCCTGTACACTTGGGACAGCAGCTACTACGTGCTGGAATTCAGTGCCGAGGGGTATGTCACCCGCCGGGCCGTGATCGATGTCACCGGAGTGGATCCCGAACTCGATGCCGACATGGCCTGGAGGATCGACATGAACGTGCCTTTGCAGGCCTCGGCCTACAGCGATGCCCGCACCGATACCCTGCTGGGCTATTGCACCTATGAGCAGGCGGGGCGCACCCTGCGCTGGAGTTCCGCCGCCGCACGCAAGGCCTTCCCCGTGGAACGTTACCACGAGCCCCGCATCGCGGCCCATGCGGCCCTGATGGATTCCTTGGACGCGGCCGAGGGTACCGTACTGATGGGCAACGTGAACGATCAGTGGGACCAGCGACCGCTGGAAGGGGTGTGGGTGAGCATCATCGGCAACGATGGCACCGAGCGGCACGTCCTTACCGACATCTACGGGTTCTATGCCGTGGTGCTTCCGTACGACGATCGGTACACCATCCGCTTCGGGCGTCAGGACCGGGTGACGAAGACCGTGGTGGTGGACAACTCCGGTATTCCTGATGAAGCCCGGGTCAATGGTTTCCGGGCGCAAGTGGACATCCGTCTGTTCGCACCATTGACGGGCGAGGATCTGGCCTTCCTGGAGGAGCCCATCGGCAGGGCGCAGTACGATCCGCTCTCGGGTACCTTGGCCTGGGACATCGCCCTCACCAGCAGTATCATGCAGCGCTTGGATGCCATCCTGCTGCGGCATGCTTCGGGCCGTTGATCAGCCCAGCGCCTTCACCAGGGCCACGGCCTGCATCGCTTCCTTCACATCGTGCACGCGCAGGATGTCCGCCCCGTTCAGCAATGCGATGGTGTTCAGCACGCTCGTGCCGTTGAGCGCTTGATCGGGTGTGGTTCCCAATACCTCGTTGATCATCCGCTTGCGCGAAAGCCCGATCAGCATCGGATATCCCAAGGCCTTCATGCGGCCCAACTCGCGGAGCAGGGTGAGGTTGTGCGCCGTGGTCTTACCGAATCCGAGCCCTGGATCCACGATCACATCCGCGATGCCTGCGGCATGTGCGGCCTGCACACGCTCGGAAAGCGAACAGGTGACCTCCGCGGCGACATCGGTGTACCGCGGATCGTGCTGCATCGTTGGCGGGGTGCCCTGCATATGCATCGTGATATAGGGCACACGTAGCCGGGCCACCGTGTCCAGCATGGCCGGATCCAGCAGCCCTGCACCGATATCGTTCACCAGGCAAGCACCCGCCTGCACGGCGGCTTCGGCCACGGCGGCGCGATACGTGTCCACGCTGATCAGCACCTGGGGGAACCGTCGATGTACGGCCTCGATCGTCGGCAGCACGCGTCGCAGTTCCTCCGGAATGGGCACCTCATGTGCACCGGGCCGGGTGCTGGCTCCGCCGATATCGAGGAAGAGGGCACCTTCCGCCAGCATCCGTTCGGCCGTCCTGAGGGCATCGTCAACGGAAGCGGTGCGGCTGTCGCTGTGGAAGGAGTCCGGAGTGGTGTTGAGGATGCCCATCACCGCCGGGAAGGTGGGTAGATGCAACACACCCTTGATGTTCCACGAGATGTTCATCGGCCGCAAGTTGCGCCAACTTCAGCGAGCTGATCCGTATTTCAACCAAGGATGCACACCGATCGGAACGGATCGAATGCTCGATCATCGGTGTGTATCCGTGCCTATCCGTGGTTCGTGTTCATGGTGAAGGGGTTCCGGTGTCGCCCTATCTCGGCACGTCCCTCTACCTTGGGCCCCGATGGAAAGGACCTTGTTGCAGTACGATGCGGTGATCGCCGAATGCCTCGATCTCTTCGGCCGCAAGGCCCACGACTACGGCACGGCCTGGCGCATCCTGCGGGTGAGTTCGCTCACCGACCAGGTCTTCATCAAGGCCCAACGCATCCGTACCCTGCAGGAGAAGAAGGAGAGCAAGGTCGGGGAGGGCATCCGTCCGGAGCTGGTGGGCATCATCAACTACGCGGCGATGGCCCTGGTGCAGTTGCGCCTGGGAGTGGTGGATGCACCGGACCTGGACGCTGGGCGAGCGGTGATCGAACTGAGGACCGAACTGGATGGCGTCAGGGAATTGATGATCAGGAAGAACCATGACTATGGCGAAGCCTGGCGAAGCATGCGGGTCAGCTCGCTGGTGGACCTCATCCTGATGAAGCTCCTGCGCATCAAGAGCATCGAGGACAACGACGGTCGGACCCTGGTGAGCGAAGGCATCGACGCCAATTGGGCCGACATCATCAACTATGGCGCCTTCGCCATGATCCGTCTGGAGGAAGGGGCCTGAACCCCGCGCTCACTCCAGGAACTGCAACGAGTTCAGGACCGCGTCGGCCTGGAACAGCTCTTCCTCGTAGCGGTCGGGTGAGGCTACATAGGTCAGGGTGAGCACGGTATCGCCATGCTTCACCACGGTCCGCTTGCAACGCACCGGTCGTCCGTTCAACTGGATGCCATAGGTGAGGGTCTGGGTGTCGCCGTCCACTTGGTTCTCGAGTCCTTCGGCGTTGGCACGGCGCAGCTCCTGCGCGTGCTCATCGGCCAATCCGGCCATGGTATGGCCGGGACGCTGCTCGGTATGCACCAGCACATGCTCGCGGAAGCGGCGTGTGCTGTCCACCGGGGCCAGGAAAACGACCATCGCGCCGTTGGTGCCCGAATTGTCCAAGGACCAATTGCCGGGATAGTTCATCATCAGGTCCTTTCCCTTCCACGTGCGCCATGCCGGTGCTTCGCTCTTGGTGATGGAGGTGACCACACGGGCCGAATATCGGGGCGAGGTTTCCTGGGCGAACGCCAGCGCGGGAAACAAGCACATTGGGAGCAGCAGAGAGCGGTACATGACGGGCTAGGATAGGGGAGAGGAAGCACGAAGTTCGTGCTTCGCGCAATAGAGTGCACTGGACGGGCCTACGCCTCATGCTTTTCCGTGGTGGGTCCCGTGGGTTGTGCACAGGGGGGTGTTGATCGATCCCGGAAGAACGGCCCGATCGGCCTTGGATCCCCGGATCCACGGGAATAGGTTTGTGGCGACCTCCGGAAGACCCACAGTCACGGGGGATGCACCATGCGCAACCTCCCTTTGCCCATCGTCATCGCCGCTTTGCTGATCTCCGCACAATGTCAGGCCTGGACGCTCAAGGTCCACGGCTGCGTGAACCAGTACCTCACCGGGCTGCCCATGCAGGGCGCCACGATCAAGGTCTACAAGAACGGCATCAGGTTGACCACCACCACGACGGGCGCCACGGGCAAGTACAGCTTCGATCTGGAGAACGGGGCCAGATACGTGTTCCGCTTCAGCGCCCCGGGCAGTCAGGGCAAATGCTTCACGGTGGATACGAACGGCATGGTCTGGGAGGGAGAGAAGGGGACCAAGGAGGTGTTCGTGGAGATGATCCTCTTCAAGCGGATCAGCGGCATGGACCTGTCCTACTTCGACCTGCCCATGGGCATGGCGCGGTTCGAGCCCGCCACCGGACTGGTGCAGTGGGACAGGGAGTATGATGCCCGCATCCGCTCCGAGGTGGCCGTGCTGATGGCCGATTACGAAAGGCGCCTGCATGAGCTGGGCGAAGCGGGCCGTCCGCAGGCCTTGGCCAGCGCGGGTCGGTGAGCTTTCCACGATCGGCTCGTGTTAACCGCGTGTGAAGCGTGGTGGGAGGTTTTCCACGCGACCTATTTTCGCCGAACATGCGCATCCTCCTCGTCATCTGCCGCGTCCTCGTCGGCGCCACCTTCATCATCAGCGGCCTCGTCAAGGCCAACGACGCCCTCGGTTTCAGCTACAAGCTGGAGGAGTACTTCGAGCCTAGCTCGTTGGGCTTCCACTTCCTGAACCCCGCCGCCTTGCCGCTTGCCATCCTGGCCTGCCTGGCCGAGGTCGTGCTCGGGTTCGCTGTGCTCGTTGGGGGAAGGATGAAGCTGGCTACATGGTCTCTCCTAGGATTGACCTTGTTCTTTGGAGTACTTACTGCGTACACAGGTCGATGCAATGATCTGCATGAGAAGAATACACCGATGACGTACATCGATGTGGTCGATGGGGTCGAGGTTGAGAAAGAACGGACCTGCGTCACCGACTGCGGTTGTTTCGGTGATGCCATGAAGGGTTCGCTGGGCCGCAGCCTCACACCGTGGGAGAGCTTCACCAAGGACATGGTATTGCTGGTGTTCGTGCTGCCGTTGTTCATCTTCCGCAAGCGCATCACCTTCAACACCTGGGGCGATGACCTCGCCATTCTGCCCGCCTCCCTGGCGCTGCTGGCCTTCTACTGCTGGGTGTTCGCCTGGTGGTTCCCGTTGCTCTTCGCCTTGATCGCGTTGGCCGGCTACGTGGGCATCAAGTACTTGGTGAAGGGCGTCCGCGCCGAATGGATCACCGCCGGCTGGGTCACCGCCATCACCCTCGTCTTCATCTGGTGGTGTCATGCCCACCTGCCGATGCGCGACTACCGTGCCTACGCCGAGGGCAAGAGCATCACCGAACAGCAGACCATGGGCAAGCCGCCGGTGGAGGACATCTTCGTGATCTACAGGAACTCCGTGACCGGTGAACAGAAGGAGTTCGACAGCAAGGGTACCTATCCGTGGGACGACAGCACCTGGGTGTATGTGGATCGCCGCGTGGTGGTGAAGGAGCGCGGCATCGATTCGCCGGTGAAGGACTTCATCCTCACCGACAAGGACGGTTACGACGCCACGGCCGATATCCTCGCCGAACCCGCGCCCGTGCTGTTGGTGGTGATCAAGACGGTGGACCAGGCCAGCACCGGCTGCCTGCCCGCGATCAGCGAACTGGCGCGGACCGCCGTGCAGAACGGCTGGTATGTCTACGGCCTCACCAGCACCGGCTACGACCAGTCCGAAGCCTTCCGTCATGAGCATCAGCTGCCCTACGAATTCCTGACCTGCGACGAGATCACGCTGAAGACGATGATCCGCAGCAACCCGGGTGTGGTGCTGCTGCAACAAGGCACCGTGCGCGGCCAGTGGCACTGCAACGATGTGCCCAAGTTCGAGCAGGCGAAGAGGAAGTTGAAGTAGTCATCCTCCGCGATCCCGCTCGTTGCTCGCGCCCGGCCCCAGCCGGGTGCGTTGTATTGGCGAGGCCCTGCCTCGCATTTGTTCTCACACCGTTCGTGACCGGCTCTCCGCGTCCGCGTCACATGGCAACAGCTGGGTACTTTCTACCATGTCCGAGATCCGCAAAGCGAACGTCGAGGGAGCGGTGTACTTCATCACCATCACCGTTGTGGGGTGGATCGACGTGTTCACCCGGAAGAGATGTGCAAGCAGTTGGAGTGGAGCCAGCGGAACAAGGGACTTGAATTGTTCGCGTATGTCATCATGCCGAGCCATATCCATCTGGTGGCTCGCCGCGAAAGAGGTCTGATGTCCGACCTGCTGCGCGACCTGAAGAGCTACTCGGCGAAGTGCCTACTGAAGTTGGTGGAGGAACTGCCGAACGAAAGCCGACGGGACTGGATGTTGCACCTGTTCGCTTTCCACGCCAAGTATGCGCCGCAGAACGAGCACTACATGTTCTGGCAGAAGACGGGCCATCCGATCGAACTGTACACCCCGGCGGTGGTCGATCAGAAGATCGACTACATCCACCGGAACCCGGTGGTTGCGGGGCTGGTGTCGGAGCCCGAGCACTACTGGCTGAGCAGTGCTCATCCGCATGGGCCTTTGCATTTGAACGGATACGAATGGAGGCCAGGAGGAGGCTGGGCCTCCCGAATAGGGCGCA
>DASWWQ010000229.1:0-7525 GCA_036405935.1 Flavobacteriales bacterium | reverse complement strand
TCGTTCTGCGTTTCGGTGGCATAGCGGAAACCGACCAGGAAACCGAGCTCCTTGGGCTCGGGCCGGTCCTTCCACAGGGTGATGCGGTTGCCTATGTTGAACGTGGTGTTCGCGTTGGGGGCTCCCTTCGCCGTGCCCACCCGCCAGTGGGAGTTGTCCCACTTCCTGTTCGCGCTCGCCAGGCCCGCGTTGAGGATCGGGGAGAAGTAGGCGAGGTTGTAGGTGTCGTTGTACGCGTCCACCGCCATGCCCACGGCATTGGGGTCATAGAGCAACGCGGGAGGCAACAACCCGAGTTGCGCCAAGGCGAGGTGTTGCACGGTGTTGGCGGGGTTCGCGTTCATCGCATGTGCACCCGAGAGTCCCGGTGTGCTCGGGGTGATGCCGTACTGCTGCAGGAAGCCGCCCAACCCCAGCACGCTCAGTTGTTGGTACAGGTCGGGATCCACGAATCGGGGATAGTCCTCCACCGGCCCGCGGAGCCCATCGGGGATCGCACGCGTGCCGTCGTCGCGGCCGATCCAGTCCGTGGACGAGGTGGTGCCCGATACGATGTCCTGGAAGGTGCTGTTCGGATTGTAGCCCACCGTGCTGGCCACCTGCACCTGCAGCTTTTCCGGATAGTCGCTCGTGTTCAACGAGAGGTAGGCTCCCGCCCAATCCCCGGGCAGGTCCGGTGTCAGCGTCTTGGTGATGATGATGTTGTCCATCAACCCCGTAGGGAAGAGGTCCAGCCGTAGGTTGTTGGTGAAGGGGTCCAGCGTGGGCACGCGGCCTCCGTTGATGGTGGTGACCAGATACCTGTCGGCCAGGCCACGTACCGTGACGAAAGCGCCCACGGTGGAAACGCCCGACACGCGCTTCACGGCCGCCCCCGCATCCGAGTCACCCGTCTTCAGCATCATGTCGCGGGAGATGAAGTCGATGCTGGCCGGCGCATTGGCCCGCAGGCGTTCCAGGTAGGTGTCTCCCGATCGCCGGGCCTTGGCCACCACCTCCACACTTTTCAGCTCGGCACTTTCCGATACCAGTTCCACGTGCGCGGTCAGCACTTCCCCGATCACCGGTTCCACCTTCACCCGGGCCACTTGGTAGGAGAAGGCCGTGATCACCAAAGTGGCCGTGCCGGGTTGCTTGAGCTGGATGGAATAGTTGCCATCGAGGTCGGTAACGGCGCGCACGGTGGCGTCCTCCTGCACCGTGATCGCGGCTCCCGGCACGGTCTCGCCGGTCGCGTCGGTCACCCGGCCACGAACGGTGCTTTGGCCATGCACCCATGAAGCGAGCAGAAGAAGGAGTACGGGAAGGATGTGGCGGCCTTGCATGCTGGAGGGGCGAAGGGCCGCAATAGTATCGGCACGTTCGGAGCGTGTCGTTACACCATCATTACCCCTGATCTAGGGCTGAGGGCCAATGTGAATTCCTTGTCAATCGCGGCCGAACGGCCTTCCGGAACCCCCTTCCGGCGGGGCCGGAAAAGTTGAACGGCGGTCTAGGTGGTACCGCCGTTCAGAATCGCTCCGCGTATGACGCGGTAGCTCCGGTAAGTTGAGCGCTGGTGGACGCTGCGGGGACAAAGAGATCGTGGGGAGAGTTGAGGTACATCACTCAAAGGGATGATATGTAATGAAGGGCAATCATATAAATCAATGACTTTCGGGCTTTCCGCGGCCTGGGTGATCGATCGCTGGTTGCGATCCGGCATGTGCCATCTTCGCCCCATGGACACCTTCGAACCGACGGCGCCGGATACCGACCTGGGTCGGCTCCAGAAGCAAGTGCACACTTGGGTCGGGCAGGTCGGGGTGCGTTATTTCGACCCCCTCACCAACTTGGCCATGCTCACGGAGGAAGTGGGGGAGGTGGCCCGCATCATGGCCCGGCGCTATGGGGAGCAGAGCGAGAAGGCGAGCGACCGGGAGAAGGACCTGGGTGAGGAGCTGGCCGATGTGCTCTTCGTGGTCCTCTGTTTGGCCAACCAGACCGGCACGGACCTCCAGTCCGCTTGGGAGCGCGGCATGGCGAAGCGCAATTCGAGGGACGGCACGCGGCATCGCGACAACCCCAAGCTGGGCTGATCAGAGCACGGGGCGGAGCACTTGGAGCACCCTTTCGGTGGCCCCGATGCGTTCCTGTACATAACGCGCAGCAGCGTCCGAGGCCCTTTGCCACCGCTCGGGGTCGTCCAGCAAGCTGCGGAGCGCGGCTGCAAGCTCGTCAGCGTTGCGCACCTCGGCGGCCGCACCCGCCGCCAACAGCCCGGCTGCCTCGGGGAATTTCGTGTGGCGCGGCCCCATGATCACCGGGCGGCCCCAGACCGCGGCCTCCAACAGGTTGTGGATCCCATCACCGAACCCACCGCCCACATAGGCCACTTCCCCATGGCGGTAGAGCCGCGCCAGCAATCCCATGCGGTCCACCAGCAGCGTGCCTTCCGGGGTGGCGCCCACCGTGGCCCGGATGTTCTCCGGAGTGGTGCCTTCCAGTTCGCTCCAGCGCACCAAGGGACGGGGGAAGCCCGCCTCGATGTCCGTGAGATGTTGTTCCGTCGGTTCGTGCGGGACGATGATGGACTTCGCGCGCCGGGCCGCCATGGCCTTCCGTAGCAAGGTCTCATCCGCAGGCCACGTGCTGCCGCAGACCACCGTCGGTGTATCGCCCTTGAAGGCGGCCGCGAGGGGAAGGGCTTCCGTATGCCGGGCGATGGTGACCACCCGATCGTACCGGGTATCGCCTCCGGTGGAGACCTGCTGCAGACCCAACTGCTGGAGGAGCAGGCGAGAGGCATCGTCCTGCGTGGAGATGTGCGCGAAACACCGCAGCATGCTGCGCCAATCCCAGCCGTACCACCGGAAGAAAGGCTGGTCGGGCCGGAAGAGGGCGGAGATCAGGAAGGTGGGTACGCCGGCCTTGTTCAGGGCGTGCAAGTGGTGGTACCAGAACTCGTACTTCACGAACACGGCGGCACGCGGGGCGATCAACTGCACCAACCGCTCGGCATCGGCCTTTCCGTCCGGCGGCAGGTAGTCCACATGGGTCGCCAAGGGTTCATTCTTGCGGGCCTCGTAGCCGCTGGGGCTGAAGAAGGTGAGCAGCACGGGCAGTTCGGGCCGTTCGGCCTTGATGGCCTCCAGCACGGGGCGGCCCTGCTCGAACTCCCCCACGCTGGCGCAATGCATCCAAAGGCCGCCGCGCAGGACCGAGGCTTTCCGCTCCAAGCGTTCCCACAGGCCTTCGCGCCCGCGCACCCAGGCCTTGGCCTTGGGATGCCACAGCGCCGCCACGCGCACCGCCGCATGATAGACAGCCGAACCGGTGCCGAACAGAACACCCATCAGTGGAAGTAGACCCGGTCGTCCACGGCCCGGTAGATCGGCAGGGTCCAGCCCACTCGCAGGCCGTTGAGCCCGTCGAACCGCAATCCGTCCTCGCTGCGGCCGGTGTCGAAGTTGTAGGGCCGTAGGTTATGCGTGAAGCCCAGGTCCATCTGGAAGCCGAACAGGAAGTTCACGAACCGGTTGTTCCCGAAATGCTGGTAGCCCAGGAAGGCGGATGCCATGGCCCCGGCGGTCAACCGGTCGTAGCCCTTGGCGTATTCGCCCTCGATGCCCGGTACCTCGTTGTTCTGGCTTTCGATGCGGATCTTGTGGCGCATGTAGCCGCCGCCCAGCTTCAGCAGGATACCGCTGTTGGGGTTGGGGCCCACCACCGGGATGATCTTGCCGGCATAGGCCACGATGGTATAGCCCCGCTCGTACAGGATCACGTTCGCCGCCTTGCCGTCCTGGTCCACGATGGCCCCATTGAAGGTGCTGATGTGGCGCAGGATGTTGTATTCGTTCACGTTGTTGCCGAAGATGAAGCTGCCCTCCAGCCCCAGCAGATAGTTGTTCTTGAACTTCACGGCTGCGCCCAGGCCTACGTTATGGTTCCAGCCGAAGCGTTGCGACAGCTCCCCTTGGGGCACCTGGAACGAATAGCTGGCCGTGATGGGAACGATGGTGATGGACGTATCCCGAAGGCCACCCTGCCCGTAGGAGGGCAGCCGGAACAAGGAACACAGGATGATGAGCAGTAGGGCGGGCCTGGTCATGGGCGGGCGAAGTTATGCGGGCGGGTCCAGCGCATCCCTGCCGTTGCCTGCCGTACCACCCCCTCTTCCCCGCCGGGTACCGGATATCTTCGCGCCCGATCCCCGAGGAACAGTCCCCGCATGAAGCCCATCCAGATGGTCGACCTCGTCGGCCAGTACGCCAAGATCAAACCCGAAGTGGATGCCGCCCTCCAGCGGGTCATCGGTTCGGCCGGCTTCATCGGTGGTCCCGAGGTGAAGGGCTTCGAGAACGAACTGGCCGCCCATACCGGCGTCAAGCACGTGATCGCCTGCGCCAATGGCACCGATGCCCTGCAGGTGGCCATGATGGCCCTGGGTTTGAAGGCCGGCGATGAGGTCATCACCGCCTCCTTCACCTTCGTGGCCACGGTGGAGGTGGTGGCGCTCCTGGGCATCACCCCGGTCTTTGCCGACGTGCTCCCCGGCACCTTCAACCTGGATCCCGCCGACATCGAGCGGAAGATCACCCCGAGGACCAAGGCCATCGTACCCGTGCACCTCTTCGGTCAGGTGGCCGATATGGACGCGATCCTGGCCATTGCGAAGAAGCACGGCCTCTTCGTGATCGAGGACGATGCACAGGCCATCGGTGCCGAGTACACCGATAACGACGGTATCACCCATAGGAGCGGCAGCATGGGCCATATGGCCAGCACCAGCTTCTTCCCCAGCAAGAACCTGGGTTGCTACGGTGATGGTGGTGCGCTCTTCACCAATGATGATGCTTTGGCCGCGAAGGCCCGGCGCGTGTGCAACCACGGCAGCGATGTGCGCTACTACCACGAGGTGGTGGGCGTGAACAGCCGCTTGGACGCCCTGCAGGCCGCCATCCTGCGCATCAAGCTGAAGCAGCTCGATGCCTACGCCGCGGCCCGGAACACCGCTGCGGCTTATTACGACAAGGCCTTCCAGGGCATGGAGCACCTGCACATCCCCGTCCGCAGCCCGCGCAGCACCCACGTGTTCCACCAGTACACGCTCCGGGTGACCGGTGGTCATCGGGACGGTCTGAAGAAGCACCTCGAGGACCACGGTGTGCCGGCGATGATCTACTACCCCGTGCCCTGCCACCTGCAGAACGCGTATCGCAGCGATCGCGCGCCTGAAGGTTCGCTGCCCGTGACCGAACGCCTGACGCAGGAGGTGCTGAGCCTGCCCATGAGCACCGAACTCGATCCCGAACAACTCGCTCACATCACCGCCACGGTGCAGAGCTATTTCATCCAGTAAACAGCAAGGGCGCGGGACCCCACGCCCCAAAAGCATGAACATCGCAGTAGTAGGAACAGGATATGTAGGGCTGGTCACCGGCACCTGCTTCGCCGAGACCGGCAACCATGTGGTCTGCGTGGACATCAATGCACAGAAGGTGCAGATGATGAAGGAGGGCAAGGTGCCCATCTATGAACCGCACCTCGATGTGCTCTTCGAGCGGAACATCCGCCAAGGCCGCCTGAAGTTCACCACGGACCTGGCCGAAGCGCTCGAGAAGGCGCAGATCGTCTTCCTGGCCCTGCCCACGCCTCCCGGCGAGGACGGCAGCGCCGACCTCAGCTATGTGCTGAAGGCCGCCGGGGACATCGGTAGGCTCATGAAGGACTACAAGGTGCTGGTGGACAAGAGCACCGTGCCCGTCGGCACCGCCGAGAAGGTGCACGCCGAGGTGAAGAAGTACGCCAAGGTGGAGTTCGATGTGGTGAGCAACCCCGAGTTCCTGCGTGAGGGCTTCGCCGTGGACGATTTCCTCAAGCCCGACCGGGTGGTCGTGGGGACCAGCAGCGACCGGGCGAAGAAGCTGATGGAGGACCTCTACAAGCCTTTCGTCCGTCAGGGCAATCCCATCATCTTCATGGATGAGCGCAGCGCGGAGCTGACGAAGTACGCGGCCAACGCGTTCCTCGCCGCCAAGATCACGTTCATGAACGAGATCGCGAACTTCTGCGAGGCCGTGGGCGCCGACGTGGACAAGGTGCGCATCGGCATGGGTACCGACACCCGCATCGGCAAGCGCTTCCTTTTCCCCGGTATCGGCTACGGAGGTTCGTGCTTCCCCAAGGATGTGCAGGCCCTGGCCAAGAGCGGCACCGAGTCCGGCTACGAGTTCCAGATCATCCGCAGCGTGATGGAGGTGAACGAGCGCCAGAAGACGGTGCTGGTGGACAAGATCAAGAAGCACTACGGCGGTTCCGTCAAGGGCAGGCATTTCGCCCTGTGGGGACTCGCCTTCAAGCCCGACACCGACGATATCCGCGAGGCACCCGCCCTGTACATGATCGATGCCCTGGTGGAAGCAGGCGCCACGGTCACCGCCTTCGACCCGGAAGGCATGGAGAACGTCCGCAAGCTGATCGGCGACAGGATCAACTACGCCAAGGACGAGTACGCGGCCGTGAAGGGCGCCGATGCCCTGGTGATCGCCACCGAGTGGGCCCTGTTCCGCACGCCCGACATGGACCAGCTCGCCGCCGGATTGAAGGAGAAGGTGATCTTCGATGGCCGCAACCTGTACGACCTCGATGAGATGCAGCGTCAGGGTTACCACTACGTGAGCATCGGCCGCAACATCGTCACCGCCTGATCCCATGCCCCCCAAACCCTCCGCCCGCAAGACCAAGGCCCCCGTGGCCAAGGCCGCCAAGCGCAAACCCGTGAAGGCCGAGAAGGAGCGCGTGCTCATCACCGGCGCGGCGGGCTTCCTCGGCTCGCATCTGTGCGATCGTTTCCTGAAGGAGGGCTACCACGTGGTGGGCATGGACAACCTCATCACCGGCCGGCTGAAGAACATCGAGCACCTCTTCAAGCGCGAGGACTTCGAGTTCTACCACCACGACGTCAGCAAGTACGTGCATGTGCCCGGCAAGCTGAAGTACATCCTGCACTTCGCCTCGCCCGCCTCTCCGATCGACTACCTGAAGATCCCCATCCAGACGCTCAAGGTGAGTTCCTTGGGCACGCACAACCTGTTGGGCCTCGCCCTGCAGAAGAAGGCGCGTATCCTGGTGGCCAGCACCAGTGAGGTCTACGGCGATCCCAAGGTGCATCCGCAGAACGAGGAGTACTGGGGCCACGTGAACACCGTGGGTCCGCGCGGCGTGTACGACGAGGCCAAACGTTTCCAGGAGGCCATCACCATGGCCTACCACACGTACCACGGACTGGAGACGCGGATCGTGCGCATCTTCAACACCTACGGTCCGCGCATGCGCCTCAACGACGGCCGGGTGCTGCCCGCCTTCATCGGACAAGCGCTGCGGGGTGAGGACCTCACCATCTTCGGCAAGGGCGACCAGACCCGCAGCTTCTGCTACGTGGACGACCTGATCGAAGGCATCCATCGTTTGTTGATGAGCGACTACGCCGGACCGGTGAACATCGGCAACCCCGCGGAGATCACCATCAAGCAGTTCGCCC
>DASWWQ010000228.1:0-14600 GCA_036405935.1 Flavobacteriales bacterium | reverse complement strand
CTGGAACCTGCTCACCAATGAGGCCGTGGACCGGGAGCCGCTGACCGCCGATTGGGACCTGCTCTTCACACGGTACATGTCGAACGTCATGGGTACGATGTACGCTGTGGCCGGTGTGCTCCAGAACAAGACGGTGGAGGTGGCGCAGCTGGACGCGGTCGATCCCAGCGCAGCGGTGGCCGCCGATGCGGCCGGCTTCTACAGCGCGGACATGAACATCATCGGTTCGGATTGGAAGAGCTACAACATCGACGCCGGTGCCTATGAATATGTGGAGGACCGTGCCTACTTCGTGCGTGCCGTGGACGGGGCCGTGTGGAAGTTGATCTTCACCGCATACGGAGGTGGGGCAACAGGCGCCATGACCTTCACCAAGGAACTGATGTCGGCCACCGACATCGCGGATGCAGCGGCGAACGGCACCGCTGTGGTGTACCCCAATCCCGTCAGCGGCGCCACGGTGAACCTGTTGTTGGACGTGCCTTCCAGCAACGTGATGATGGAAGTGTACGACCTCACCGGCAAGCGGTTGATGAACAGAAATGTCACGGGCCTTTCCGCCATGAGCGTTCGCACCTTGGACATCAGCGCGCTCACCCCGGGTGCCTATGTGGTCCGCTTCGTCCATGGGAAGGGTATCGCAACCACCAAGTTGATCGTCGAGTAAGGGGGGAACCTGCTCGATCCATCACCGGCCGCGCCCTGCCCTATCGGTGGGGCGCGGTCTTTTCGAGAATACCCCGATCGCGGTATTGGGCGCTGGAGGTGATGGGGAGTCCTTTGCGGACCCGAAGGCGTGCCTCCTACGCGCCGGTCGATCCCTGTTGTGAACCGTAAGAGCTTCCTCTCCGCCCTTTCCTGCGCTCTCCTGCTGGCAGGCTGCGCCACCGAACAACGTTCTTCCCTCACCACCGTTCCCCGGCGCATCGTGACCGTGAACGGAACCGCCACCGAGATCGTGGCGGCATTGGGTCTCGCGGACCGTATCGTCGGTGTGGATGTCACCAGCACCTATCCGGAGCCGGTGACGAGGTTGCCCAAGGTGGGGCACGATCGGAACGTGAAGGCCGAGGGTGTCATCTCCTTGCAACCCGATCTCGTGATCGGCGCGGAGAACCAGCTCGATGCCGGCGTGGTGGGCCAGTTGCGCAGCGCCGGTGAACGCGTCCTGCTCTTCCCCTGGCAACTTTCGGTGGAAGGCGCGAAGTCCACCATCCAACGCATCGCGGATTCACTGTACGTGCCCGATCGTGCTGCGGCCTTGATCGCCACGATCGAAGAGGACATCCAAGGCCTGCAGCCGATGGCCGCTGCACCGAAGGTGCTGTTCATCTATGCCCGAGGCGCAGGCTCGTTGATGGTGGCCGGCAATGGAACCCCGATGCATCGGATGATCGAACTGGCCGGCGGACGGAACGCCATGGGCGACTTCGACCAGTTCAAGCCGTTGACGCCGGAGGCACTCGTGGCCGCCGATCCCGATGCCATCCTCCTCTTCACCTCCGGTCTGGACGGTTTGCAAGGTGTGGACGGGCTGTTGGCGGTGCCCGGCATGGCACAGACCGTGGCCGGGCGGAACAAGGCCTTCATCACGATGGATGGGGGCATGCTGTCCAACTTCGGTCCGCGTGTAGGCAAGGCCTTGGTGGAGCTCAACACCCGGTTCCGGTCCTTGACTCCCGCGCCATGAACGCACGGCAGCGCCTGATCCTCCTGTTGTTGGCCGGTGCTCTTGTTCTGGCCGTGGTCGTCTCCGCAGGTACCGGTGCCTTGCCCATCGGTCCGGGTGAATTGCTGGCGATGACGGGTATCGGTGATGCGCCCTTCACGGACCGGCAGGTGGCGGTGCTCACCGTGGTGCGGCTGCCGCGCGTGCTGTTGGCCGTGCTGGCAGGAGCGGCCTTGGCCGTGGGCGGTGCGGCGATGCAGGCGCTGTTCCGCAATCCGTTGGCCGACCCATCGATCATCGGCATAAGCTCCGGCGCAGGCCTGTCGGCGGCCGTTGCGATCACCGCCTCGGCGCCCCTGGGGGCTTGGCTCGGACAGCAGGCCGGCATCGTCGTACTGCCCTCGATGGCCTTCCTCGGCGCCTTCGTCACGGCGATGCTGGTCTTCGGCATCTCCCGCGATGGTGGTCGCACCAGTGTGCCCGCCATGTTGCTCGCGGGCATCGGTATCACGGCGATCACCGGTGCACTCACGGGGCTGCTCACCTTCACCGCGAGCGAATCGCAATTGCGCAGCATCACCTTCTGGATGCTCGGCAGTTTGGGTGGCGCGGACCGCACCGCGCTGATCATCCTACTGGTGGCGGTGCCGCTTCCCTTGTGGGTGGTGCTGCGTTCGCATCGTCAGCTGAACACCATGGCCTTGGGCGAGGCACAGGCGCGTTATCTCGGTGTGGACCCCGAGAAGGTGAAGCGACAGGTGGTACTGGCCACCTCGATCATGGTCGGGGCCACCGTTGCCTTGTGCGGTGTGATCGGCTTCATCGGCCTGGTGGTTCCCCATGTGCTACGCATGATGGGTGGAGCGGACAACCGTTATCTGCTCCTGGGGTCGTTGCTGGGTGGTGCGTTGTTGCTTTCGCTGGCCGATACGTTGGCCCGCACACTGGCAGCTCCGGCGGAGATCCCCATCGGCGTCATCACCGCGCTGTGCGGCGCGCCGGTGTTCCTGGCCTTGTTGATGCAACGCAAACACAGCCTGATCGCCTGAGCCATGTTGCGCGTGGACCAGATCTCCGTGAAGGCCGGCCGCAAGGGCCCCACGTTGCTGCACGGTGTTTCGTTCCGGTCGCTGCCCGGTGAATTCCTCGTGGTGCTGGGGGCCAACGGCTCGGGCAAATCCACCTTGCTCCGCACCATCGGCGGGGACCTGCACGCGAGCACCGGCGCCATACGATGGAAGGGCCGCGCCTTGGCCGAGCATGATCTGCGCGTACTGTCACAGCAACGCGCCTTCCTGGATCAGCAGAGCCGCGTGCCCTTCGCATTCACGGCACGCGAGATCGTGCGCATGGGGCGGTATCCCTTCTTCCGGCAGGCTCCGTCCGCCGCGGACGAGGAAGCGGTGGACGTGGCCTTGTCAGCGATGCATGCGGAGCATTTCCAGCACCGCACCATGCCCTCGCTCAGCGGTGGCGAGCAGCGGCGCGTGCACATCGCGAGGGTGTTGGCCCAGCTGCACGGTACCGAAGAGGGGGCGTTGCTGATGATGGACGAACCCTTGAACGACCTCGATATCAAACATCAGCATGCCGTGCTGGCCATCGCGCGGGAGAAGGCCCGGTCCGGAGCCTGCGTCATCGCCGTGCTGCACGACGTCGATCTGGCCGCGCGTTACGCCGACCGCATCCTGCTGATGAAGCAGGGGAGGAGCCTTGCACAAGGCGTACCCGCGGAAGTGCTGGATGCCGGGTTGCTCTCGGCGGTCTACGATATGGAAGCGGAAGTGCTGCACGATGCCCGGACCGGTGAACGCCGCGTGCGTTTCGGGCCGAGGAACACCGCGCGCGGCATTCCCATCAATGAACCGGAGAACTGGAACGCCTGAGTTCCCAACACCATCGACAACGAAACACATGGAGAACGTCATCACATCCGAACTGGGCCAGCGTTGGTCCGAACTGTTGCGCACCGAACCCCAACTGCGCATCCGCAACGCCGCGGAGAAGCTCGGGGTCAGCGAGGTCGAATTGTTGAACACGCGCTTGGGGCAGGGCGTCACTCGCTTGTCCGATGATGTACGTGCCATCGTGGGTGAAATCGGAACGTTGGGTCATGTGATGGCGCTGACCCGCAACAACGATGTGGTGCACGAGCGCAAGGGAGTCTACCTCGATCCCGCGATCAACCCCGGTCCTGTCGGCCTGTTCGTGGGCAAGGACATCGACCTGCGGATCTTCTGGGCGCCTTGGGGCAGTGCTTTCGCCGTGGAGGAACCCGGCAAGACCGGCCCCCGGCTCAGCCTCCAGTTCTTCGCCACCGATGGCGAGGCCATGCACAAGGTCTATCTCACCGAGCAGAGCGACGAAGCCGCATTCCGTGCGCTGGTGGAGAAGTTCGCCGTGATCGATCCCGCACCCCTGGAGTTGAAGCCTTGGCCGCAAGAGCCCGCTGAATTGTCCGATGCACAAGTGGATGTGGAGGCCTTCCGTTCCGAATGGAGGGCGCTGAAGGACACGCACGACTTCCATGGACTGGTGAGGAAGCACCGCCTTTCGCGCACGCAGGCCCTGCGTTTGGCCCCGGAAGGCGAATATGCGGTGCGCGTGCGGCCCTCGGCCCTGCGGGCCACACTGACGGCCGCTGCTGCACGAGCCGTTCCCATCATGGTCTTCGTGGGCAACAAAGGCATGATCCAGATCCACAGCGGTGTGGTGGAGAAGCTGATGGACGTACCGGGATGGTTCAACGTCATCGATCCGCTCTTCAACCTGCATGTGCGTGAGGCCGCCATCGCACAAGCCTGGATCGTGCGCAAACCCACGACGGACGGGATGGTGACCGCGCTGGAGTGCTTCGATGCCGATGGCGTACAGATCGTGCAGGTCTTCGGTGCCCGCAAGCCGGGCATCCCGGAGCTGGAGAGCTGGCGCACCATCGCTGCCGAGGTGCAGCGGAACGAGGCCATCGGATAGGGGATGCCCGGAATTGGATCGCTTTCGATCCCTTGGCGGGGCTCGTCGCTGATCCAGCGGGTGTTGGACACCGTAGATGGACCAAGGTGATGCCATGAGCACCCTCGCGGACCCATGCAGGCACATCATCCCGTTTCCCGGCGGAGGGCAGGCCCCGTCCATGCGGTGGTCGAGCGCCCTCTGGTCCCCTGGATTTTACGCGACCATGACCGAAGGGGGGATGGGCAAGGGCGTTCTTCGCGCCGCGAAGTCCGGAGCATCCGGGCGGTCGGAACCGTGATGAAGAAGCACCTCATTCTTCTGCTTTTGACCCTCCTGGTCGGCAGCCTCAACGCCCAACAGGTGCAGGTGCTGGATGCCGGGGATGGATCCCCCATCGCCTTCGCGCACATCACCTTCCTTTCCGGCGACGGCGAGAAGCTCTTCGCCACCGACGCCGATGATCAGGGCCGGGCCACGATCCAGGGTGGTGTGTCCGCTCCCGGAACGCATGTCCGTGCCGTGGCCTTGGGCTACCGTACGGGAAACACGGTGCTCACCGGGGCCAACACGGTTCTGCGTCTCGCCCGGGAAAGGAACGAGCTGGGGGAACTGGTGGTCACCGGCCAATACGGACCCATGCGGGCCGACCAGGCCGTTCACAAGGTGCGCGTGATCGATGCCGAACGCATCGAACGATTGGCGGCGAACGACCTCAGCGATGCGCTGCGCAACGAACTGAACATCCGCCTATCGCAGGACAATGTGCTGGGTACCTCGATGAGCATGCAGGGCCTGAGCGGTGAGAATGTGAAGATCCTCGTGGACGGGGTGCCGGTGATCGGCCGGCAGGACGGCAACCTGGACCTTGCGCAACTGGACCTCAACGGCATCGATCGCATCGAAGTGGTGGAAGGGCCGTTGAGCGTGAGCTACGGGACCAATGCACTTGCCGGCACCATCAACCTGATCACCAGACGCAATGCGGGGGAAGCCACTTCGGTGAAGATGATGTCGTACGCCGAGCAGATCGGTCGGCTGAACCTCTGGGGCACCATCGGCAAACGTTGGGGCCGCCACAACTTGAACATCAACCTGGGACGCGACTTCTTCAACGGATGGAATCCGGGTCAAACGGGCTTCCCGGATCTTTCCCCGTCGTTGGCCGACACCTCACGATTCCAGCAATGGAAGCCGCGTGAACAATACAGCGCCCGGGTCAACTACCGCTGGAACGGTGCGAAATGGCAATACGGCTACAAGGGCGAGTTCAACAATGATGTGATCACGAATCGCGGGCTGCCGGCCCCGCCTTACCGGGTGTCCGCCTTCGATGAACGCTATCGCACGGATCGTTTGGACAATGCGTTATTCGCCGATCGGCACTGGACGAACGGGCGTAAGATCTCCGTACTGGCGGCATACGACCGATACAGCCGCACGCGCAACACGTGGCGTCGTGACCTGACCACCTTGGGTGAACAGCTCTCCCAGGCGGACGGTGCGCAGGATACCTCCCGTTTCACCCTGACGAACGTGCGTGCCGTATATGCCAGTGCCGGGGACAGCATGCGTTGGCGCTACGAATTCGGCACGGACCTCAACCGGGAGACGGGCACGGGACAGCGGATCGGGGACGGGGAGCAGGTGATCGGGGATTATGCCGTCTACACGAGCGTGGAGTATCGGCCCATGGGCCCTTTGGTGCTGCGCCCGGCTGTGCGTTATGCCCACAACACCGTCTACGGGGCACCACTGACGCCCTCGTTCAACCTGCGGTGGCAGATCGATACGGCCTTCGCCTTCCGCGCCAGTTATGCCCGGGGCTTCCGTGCACCTTCCCTGAAGGAGCTCTATTTCCTCTTCGTGGATGTGAACCACAACATCCGCGGCAACCTGGAGCTCGAGGCCGAGCGGTCCAACAACCTGAGCGCCTCCATCACCTGGAGCGAGCGGATCGGAACCGTGCGTTGGCGTGCGGAGATCGGTGGTTTCCACAACAACATCGAGGACCTGATCACCTTGGCGCAAGTGGATGCCACCCTGTACTCCTACATCAACATCGGCCGCTACCGCACCGCCGGAGGAACGGCGGGGATCGGTTGGGAGACCGACCGCTGGTCCGTGACGTTGGGCGGCAACCTCACAGGAAGGCAGGACGACCTTGCCATTGGGACCTCGCGCGGCCATCTCTGGGCGCACGAAGGGCGGGTGAACCTCACCCGCAATTGGGAGAAGCTCGGGCTCAGTGCACAGGTGTTCTACAAGTACCAGGGGGAGCTGCAGAACTATACCTATGCCTCGGACGGAACGGTGGGTCGGAGCACCATCGATGCCTTCCAGATGGCGGACGCCTCGGTCACCAAGCAGCTCTGGCGTAAGAAACTGGGATTGACCGTGGGCAGCAAGAACCTGTTCGATGTGCAGAACGTGGGTACCTCCGTCGGAGGGAACGACGGTGTGCACAGCGGCGGAGGCACGAGCATCCCCATGATGACAGGGCGCATCTACTTCGTGCGCCTGAACCTTGAATTGACCGGTAAACAGCGATGAAGGCGATCGGAACCCTCGGTGGTGCAGCGGTGATGCTCCTGGTCAGCGGATGTCTCCGGGATGAACTTCCAGTTCCCCGGCGCGATCCCGGAGCGGCAGTGGCGGCGCAGGTATGCGTAGGGCCGGACTACGGCAGCCAGGTCTGGTTCGACATCGGTACCAACAGTGAAGTGGCCCGCAACAGCAAGATGGCCTGGGACCTGGCCTTCGAGGGTGATGCATCCGGCTGGCAGGTTCGGCTGAACAGTGCGCGTTCGATGCGTGCCATCGTCACCACGCAAACGGACATCACACAGCCCACGGATACCAACGGCTTCGCGTCCGGATGGCGGATCGATCATCCCGAAGGTTCGCGGGACAGCACGGCGGTGGGCGACTGGCGTTCGCACGGTCGGGTCTGCGTGATCGATCTGGGCTTCAACGCCTTCGGTGCACCGGTGGGTCTGCGGAAGTTGCAGGTGGTCTCGGTGAGCGATACCGGCTATCGGATACGCATCGCCCGGCTCAACGGCTCCGATCTTCAGGAGATCGACCTGTCCAAGGATCCGCAGCGACGCTTCTTCCATTTCCTCTTCAGCAGTGCCGAAGTGGTCACCATTGCACCGCCCGACGGTCGGTACGATCTGGTCTTCACGCAGTACACCACGCAGTTCTATGATCCCTACATGCCCTACATGGTCACCGGTGTGGTGAACGGATTCAGCGGTCTTCGTGCGGCCGAGTGGATCACTTCCGATTTCGCTGCCGTGAGCTTGGACGATACCCTGACGCATCCCATGGGCGCTGCGGAGGATGTGGTGGGCTATGATTGGAAGGAGTACAACTTCAACACTTCGGTCTACGATATCTTCCCGGACCACGTCTTTGTCGTCCAGGACGCCGAAGGTCTCTACCACAAGCTGCACTTCGTGGATTTCTATGACGAGAACGGTCAGCGCGGCTGCCCCAAGTTCGAAGTGGTGTCCTTCTGATCGACAGGCTGGGGGATACCCCGGAATGACATAGGGCGTCCGAGGACGCCCTACGCTTCAATACCGCAAGGCTCTCCCTCCAAGCGGCACCAAAGTCCATTTTCGCGGTTGTGACGCAAAGGATTTGTGGCGGTCACCGAAGGCTCGTAAAAAGTTGCGCAGGGCATCATCGGGCCGTGCTGATCCGGTAGATCAGGTCGGCGCTATCATCGCTCACCAGCAGGGAGCCGTCGGGCAGCTCCAGCAGGTCCACCGGGCGGCCCCAGGCGCTCTTGCCCTTGAGCCAGCCCTCGGCGAACACCTCGGTGGTCACCGAACCGTCGGGCTGTTTGAAGGCTGCCGTCAGCTTATAGCCGATGGGCGTATCCCGGTTCCAACTGCCGTGCTCGGCGATGATCATGGCTCCGTGGTACTTCGGTGGGAAGGCCTTGCCGCGATAGAACTTCATCCCCAAGGGTGCCACGTGCGGTCCGAGCTTGGCCTTGGGGGCAACGTAGTCGCCGCAGGCATGGCCCTTCCCGAATTCGGGATCGAGCGTATCTCCTTGATGGCAGAAGGGGAAGCCGAAGTGCTGCCCCACTTCGGTGAGGTGGTCCAGTTCGCAACTCGGCAGGTCATTGCCCATCCAGTCGCGTCCGTTCTCGGTGAACCAGAGGGATCCATCGGCCGGATCCCAGTCGAAGCCCACGCTGTTGCGGACACCGTGCGCGATGATCTCCAACCCGGTGCCATCGGGGTTGAGGCGGGTGATGGTGGCGAAGATGCTGTCCTCGCTGAGGCAGATGTTGCACGGGGCACCCACGGGCACGTAGAGCTTACCGTCCGGGCCGAAGGCGATGTACTTCCAGCCGTGGTGCGTTTCCTTCGGGAATCCATCGAACACGGTGATCGGGGCGGGTGGGTCCGTGAGGTGGTCCGCGATGGCGGGGAGCTTCACGATGCGGCCCACGGCGCTCACGTACAGATCACCGTCATGGTAGGCCACGCCCACGGGCATCTCCAGATCGGTGGCCACGGTATACTGGACATCCGCATAGCCGTCCTGGTCCGTATCGCGAAGGGCACGGACGCTGCCCTCATCCCGGGAGCCGACGTAGACGGTACCGTCCGGACCGAGGCTCATCCCCCTCGCGTTGGTGACACTATCGGCCCACACGGTGATCTGCAGACCGGGAGGGAGCATGATATCGCCCAACCGCGGGTCCTTCTTGATCAGGGTCGGGTTGCACACCCCACCCATGAAGAGAAGGCCGAGGAACGGGATGAGGCGATGTGCGATCATGGCGTGGGGTCGGTGTGCTGTGGGGTAGGAACGATCAGGAGGGGCAGTTTGTGCTCGTGCAGCACCGCCTCGCTCACGCTTCCTTGGAACAATTTGGCCAGTCCGCGGCGGCCGTGGGAGCCGAGCACCAGCAGGTCGGCAACGAAGGCATCGGCCTCGGCCATCAGGGTCTCCACCGTCGCACCTTGCACCAGGCGCACATCGGTGCTGATGCCCATGGCCAGCAGACGGTCACGCATGCGGTGCAGTTCGGTGTGCTCGTGCTTGAGTTCCTCCGCGCGCACATCGCGGATGTATTGCGGACCGGCCTCGTAGCCCACGAAGTCGGGTGGAGGAGCCGCCACATGGATAAGACGGAGATTGGCCTGGAAAGCGCGCGCCATGGCGGTGGCATGGGCGATCACGAATTCATCGGCGCTGGTGATCTCAAGGGCGACAAGGATGTTCCGCATGGCGATGGCTTGTTGGGCCAAAGGTATCGGTGTGAACGACGGAGAGCGGCCTTGGCCGCTCTCCGTACAGGTGCCATGTGTGCGGGCACTACTTCTCGTCCAGCACCAGCTTGTCGAAATGCTGGCGACGCAGTTTGCCGCTGCTGTTGAAGAACCACTCCTTCAATCCGTAATGGTATCCCCGGCGTAGACCGGAATGGTGCGTGCCCAGCAGCTTCTTACGGCCGCTCAGCTTCTGCAACGTCCGGGTGAGGAAGGCCTCCACCTCCGCGCCCTTCACCTTGGGCTGGTTCGTCTTGGCCCACACCGTGGCCTGCTTCAGCAGATCCTCCTTGGGCAAGAGCCGTTTACGATTGCGGATGGTATCGAGGACCATATTGTCCCAAGGATTCAGCTCGCGCTCCTTGCGCTCGCGTTTGGGTGGGCGTCCGGGTCCACGCTTGCTCTTGGTTACCGCGGGGATCTTGCGGGGGCGTCCCGGCCCACGTTTGGTGGGTTCGCCGCCGGTCGCGGCCGCGCTTGCGGCACGTGCGCCGTTCGCTTGGCCCTTCTTCAGGTCCAGGATGGCCGAACGCACGAGGTCCAGTTGAAAGCTCAACCGGCGACGTTCCGCTCGGTAGTGGGCCAACAGCTGGTCGGTGTCCTTTTCATTCAATCTTTTTTTCGCCATTTCGAGTCGTCTTTAAGGGATGGAGCGCGGCGAAAATAAGGGAATGGACGGGGGAACGATCAAATGGGAAATATCTCCAATGTTGGGGTGTTACCGGAGCGGGCATTCCGATCGGGCACATGTCATTGCTTGAGGCCGGTCGCGCGGGATGATGCGGGGGCGAAAGGTCCAGCAGTGAGTACCAGCACGGCCCTGTTGAAGTGCGCTGTGGGGTTCACCACGCTCCGATACCGCTCATGGTGCGCCAGGTCCATGGTCGGAGCGGTAGAACTCCTCGATGTCGTGCATCGCGGAATGATCCCCTACGGACCCCGTGTTCAGAGCACCTCGATCATCGGCGCACCTTCCTTGAAGTGCCCGATGCGCCGCGCCGCCACGCCGGACCTATCGCAGAGTTCCATCACCGCTTGCGCACTGTCGGGTCGGCAGGCCACCAACAACCCTCCGCTGGTCTGTGGATCGCTCAACAACAGCATGCGGTCCATGCCGGCTGCACCGGTGATGCGGTGGCCATAGCTCTTCCAATTGCGGAAGGCGCCATCGGGATAGCAGCCTTCGGCGATGTAGATCGATGCTTCGGGGATCACGGGCACTTCGCCGAAGGTGATGGTGGCTGAAAGGCCGCTTCCCGCGCACATTTCCAGCAGGTGTCCACCGAGTCCGAAGCCGGTCACATCCGTCATGGCGGTAACGCCCGATACCGCACCGAGTTCCGCACCGACCGTGTTGGCACGGACCATCAGTTCGGTGCCGATCCGCGCATGTTCCGTTCGCAGTACACCCCGTTTCTGGGCGGTGCTCAGGATCCCTACGCCCAGGGGCTTGGTGAGGAAAAGCACATCGCCGTTCCGCGCGGTGTCGTTGCGTTTGATGTGTTGGATGTCCACTTCACCGGTAACGGCCAGGCCGAAGAAAGGCTCCGGTGCATCGATGCTATGTCCACCGGCGAGCGCAATGCCCGCATCGTGGCAGGCCCTTCGCCCGCCTTCCACCACCTGTTGGGCCGTTCCGGCACCGAGCTTCTCGATGGGCCAACCGAGGATGGCCACGGCCAGCAGCGGACGGCCGCCCATGGCGTACACATCGCTGAGGGCATTGGTGGCGGCGATACGACCGAAGTCGAAGGCATCGTCCACGATCGGCGAGAAGAAGTCGGTGGTGCTGATGAGCGCCCGTCCGTTCCCGATATCGTACACGGCGGCATCGTCACGACTGCCGTAGCCTACGAGCAACCGTGGATCCGGCAACGTGCCCAAGGCGCTCTTGAGGATGATCTCCAGTTGTGCGGGCGCGATCTTGCAACCACAGCCGGCGCCATGGCTGTAGGCGGTCAACCGGATGGGATCAGGTGTGCTGTTGTTCATGTTCGATCAAACGGCGGGCAAGGTCGGGAAGGTCGTGTACCGTGGCGGGAAGGGTCCTGATGTTCCGTGCATCCCGCTTGGACAGGCCATGGTCGTAGGCCCGGTCGTAGTAGTGCAGGGTCAATGAGGCCACGGTGTGCAGGTCGTTCCGCTCCAAGGCTTCGAGCGCGGCCTTGCAATGCTGCGGCCCCATGCGTTTCTCGATCCGGTGCAAGGCCTCGGCGAGGTCCTCCCGGGGATGATCGCCATAGAGGCGGACCAGCAGCGGCACCCGCTCGGTCGAGGGCACGTCCGCGAAGAGGAGCGGCGCCTGCCGCATCTGCTCGAAGAAAGGCTGGGGCAACATCACCCGCCCGATGGACCGGCTTTCATCCTCCACCCAGATGATATGTTCAGGGTCGATGGCGCGCAGCGCCTCCCACAGCAGGTTCTCGAAGTGTTCGGTAGTGGGTTGCGGTGCTTGTCCCAAAGCGCCGAAGCTCGATCCCTTGTGCGAGGCGAGGGCTTCGAGATCGATCACGGCTGAACCGAGGGCTTTCAGATGCTGCAAGGTCTCCGTCTTCCCGCTGCCCGTGTACCCACCGAGCACCCGCAGTCTGCGGGGTGATGCGAGGTCCTGGAGCACCTGATGTCGGAAGGCCTTGTAGCCACCGCGCAGGGTGAGCACTTCCCGGAAGCCGGCCTTCCCCAGCAGCCAGGCCACGCTTCCGCTGCGTTCCCCGCCCCGCCAGCAATGCACGCGGATCCGGCCGTCCGGCGCGTGGTTGCGGGCTGCTTCAACCATCGGGGCCAGCTTGGGTCCCACGATGCGGAGGCCTTCGAGCATCGCGGCGTCGCGGCCTTCCTGCTTGTACAGCGTGCCCACCACGGCGCGTTCGGCATCGTCGAAGAGGGGCAGGTTGATGGCTCCGGGAAGATGTCCGCGTCGGAACTCGCCCGGGGATCGGACATCCAGCACCGGGGTTCGCGCCGCGAGGAAATCCCGGACCTCCAGTGCGCCTTGCATGTGGCGAATGTAGAGGGTGCGGCTCCCTAACTTTCGGCATGCGCAACATCCTGTTCTTGTCCCTGCTGATCGTGGCCTGCACGAACCCGCCGACCCCGGCGCCCGGGAACATCGTCGCCACCACCTCCGAGAAGCGCGATGACCTGCTTGCGCTCTACGATGCGTTGGACGTGTCCGGCTCCTTCATCCTCCATGATGTGGGACGCGACCATTGGGTGTTCATCGACAGTGCGCAGGCCGATGTGTCCAGCCTTCCGGCCAGCAGCTTCAAGATCTTCAGCAGTCTCTACGGACTGGAGAGCGGTGTGGTGAAGGATGCCGATGAGCTCTTCACGTGGGACGGTTAAGGACTACGGTCGTCCGGAGATCAACAAGGACCTCACGCTGCGCGAGTCGGTGAAGCTGAGCGCGTATTGGGTTCACCGCGATATCGCACGCCGGGCCGGAGCGAACACCTTGAAGCACTGGATGGACACCGTAGGTTATGGCAACGCCGACACCACCGCTGGTTTCGACAAGGCCTGGGTGGCCGGCAACCTGCGCATCACGCCCCGCGAACAGGTGATCTTCCTGGAGCGCATGCTGCACGGCGATCTGCCGTTCTCCGCACGCACCGTGGACATTGTAAAGGACATGACGATGCAGGAGGATACGCTGGGCCACCGCCTGCACGGCAAGACGGGTTGGGCGGAGGGCCCTGAAGGAAGTACCGGCTGGTTCGTGGGTTGGGTGGAGAAGAAGGATGGTAAAGGTCCATTCGTTTTCGCCAATCGTTGCTCCACTCCGGACACCTTGTCGAAGACCTTCCGCGAGGCGCGCCGTGCGATCAGCATCGACGTGCTGGAGCGCATCGGTGTGCTGCCTTGAGAGGAGGGTGCATGTGCACGATGAATGGTGAATGGTGAACAGGAAACAGGGAGGAGGAGCCGTCCATTCGCCAACTCCCATTCACCATTCACTTTTTCGCATGCGCATTTGTATTTAACCGATCGGTTATATAAGTTCGCACCGCAATGGCAACGGATCGATTGAGCGCCACCTTCCACGCCTTGGCGGATCCCACGCGGCGGGCCATCCTCGCGCGGCTGACGACCGGCGAGGCCTCCGTGTCGGAACTGGCACAGCCCTTCAGCATGAGCATGCCTGCGGTGAGCAAGCACCTCAAGGTGTTGGAGCATGCGGGGTTGATCGCGCGCAGCCGCGAAGCGCAGTGGCGTCCCTGCAAGCTGGAAGCGGCGCCCCTTCGCGAGGCCGATGCGTGGATGGAGCAGTACCGGCGGATGTGGGAGGACCGCTTCGATCGTCTGGATGCCTACCTGATGGAACTGCAGGCCAGGACCGGAACCACTCCGCCCGCTCCGGTAAGGACGGCCAGGAAAAAGAAGCAGAAGAGATCATGACAGCGATCACAGCGACGGACCGCGAGATCATCATCACCCGCACCCTCAGGGCGCCGCGTGCCCTGGTCTTCGAGGCATGGAGCGATCCAAAGCACCTTGAGCATTGGTATGGACCGCGCGGTTTCGTGACCCGGACCATCTCCATGGACTTCCGGGTCGGTGGGCATTGGAAGTTCACCATGACGGGACCCGACGGAACCGTCTTTCCAAACACGGTGGTCTACAAGGAGATCACACCCGTGGAGCGGATGGTGCACGATCACGGAGATTGGCAGACCTTC
>DASWWQ010000227.1:0-11657 GCA_036405935.1 Flavobacteriales bacterium | reverse complement strand
CCACGGGAACGGCGTGCACGGACGGAGGCCTTGCCCCAAGCGCAGGAACAGCGGCCGCGGAACGACCAAGGGCGCCCCGACGCCCAACAGCGTCCCAACGACCAGCGCAACGATCGCCAAGGCCGACCGGAACTGACGGAGCAACAACGCGCCGAACGGGAGGCGCAACGGGAACGGGACCGCGAACGCCACCGGGAGATGCAACGTCAACGCAACGAACGCGAAGGCAACGGCAACACAGGCGGGAACGACACACCGCGCAACGAGCAACAGCGTCCTGCCGAGCGCCAACCGGAACGCCAGCCCGAGCGCCAGCAACCGGTGAACTTCGATGCCTTCGTGGAGACCAGCGGTGTGCTGGAGATCATGCCCGAGGGCTACGGCTTCCTGCGCAGCAGCGACTACAACTACCTCGCGAGCCCCGACGACGTGTATGTGAACCAGCAGCAGATCAAGCAGATGGGCCTGAAGCTGGGCGACACCGTGCATGGCTATGTGCGTCCGCCGCGCGATGGTGACAAGTTCTTCCCCTTGGTGAAGGTGGAGAAGATCAACGGCCGCGATCCCGAATGGGTGCGCGATCGCGTGCCCTTCAAGTTCCTGACCCCCTTGTTCCCCGACGAGAAGTTCGATGTCACCTCCAAAGGCGGCAACCTCAGCACACGCATGATCGATCTTTTCGCTCCCATCGGCAAAGGGCAGCGCGGACTGATCGTGGCACAGCCGAAGACCGGTAAGACCATCCTGCTGAAGGACGTGGCCAATGCCATCGCCGCCAACCACCCCGAGGTGTACCTCATCGTACTTCTGGTGGATGAACGTCCCGAGGAGGTGACCGACATGGCCCGCAGCGTGAAGGCGGAAGTGATCGCCAGCACCTTCGATGAACCCGCCACGCGCCATGTACAAGTGGCCAACATGGTGCTGGAGAAGGCCAAGTGCCTCACCGAATGCGGGCACGACGTGGTGATCCTGCTCGACTCCATCACCCGTCTGGCCCGCGCCTACAACACGGTGCAGCCCGCCAGCGGCAAGATCCTCTCCGGCGGTGTGGACGCCAACGCCCTGCAGAAGCCGAAGCGTTTCTTCGGTGCCGCTCGGAAGATCGAGAACGGTGGTTCGCTCACCATCCTCGCCACGGCCCTCGTGGATACCGGCAGCAAGATGGACGAGGTGATCTTCGAGGAGTTCAAGGGAACGGGCAACATGGAACTGCAGCTCGACCGGAAGATCAGCAACCGTCGCATCTTCCCCGCCATCGACATCCAATCCTCCGGTACCCGCCGCGATGACCTGCTGCACCACAAGGATGTGCTGCAACGCACCTGGATCCTGCGGAAGCACTTGGCCGATATGAACCCCGTTGAGGCCATGGAGTTCGTGAAGAAGCACATGGAAGGCACCAAGAGCAACGAGGAGTTCCTCGTGTCCATGAACGGTTGACCTCCAATGACACCTTGAGCGGCGATGTCCGACCGGATGTCGCCGCTCATCCTTTCCGTACCTGCATCGCGAGGCGGAACACGAAATTCGCGCTTCCATGGTCGCCACACTCCTCTTCGTCCTGCTTGCTGCGGGTATCCGCACCGGCCTGCATCATGCCGGATACAACATCGGCCCTTTCGAGTTCTGGCCGGTGCATCTCTTCTTCCTGGTTTTGATCGCCTATCTCAGCGGCTATCGGCAACTTCGCCTCGATCGAACCAGCGGCATGGGGGCGCTGATGCGCGACGGTATCCGTGACACCGTGCTCTACGCGGTGCTGATCGGCGTTCTTTCCTGGGTCTTCTATACCTACATGGACCCCAACGAATTCGCCGAACGCAACGCCATCATCATCGATGGATTGGTGAACGACGGGTTCAGTGAAGCCGATGCACGGCAGAAGGTCTCCGGCTTCTATACCCCGGCCAACTATGCCGGCATCACCTTCCTCGCCTTGTTGATGACCGGCGCGGTGAACACCCTGCTCTTCGCGGTGATCCACCACCGGTTGCTGCGCCGTTTCATGCGATGAAGGCTTCGGCCATCGCCTGCAGGTCCATGCCGCCGAAGTTGCCGCTGCTCATCATCAGCAGCACACCGGCATCACCCATGTTCCCCCGCACCGCACCCATCACCCGGATGGGGTCCGTGAGCACCTGCAGATCTTCCCGGCCGAAAGCGGCCCGGATCCGTTCCACCGGGATCGGCGGGAGGCGCTTCAGCTGCACCGCGTGCGGGTCATAGAACACGATGGCCGTATCGGCCTCGTCCATGGCGCCCTTGTACTGATCGAGGAAGCCTTCGCTGAGGCTGCTGAAGGTGTGCAGCTCCATGCAGGCCACCAGGCGACGATCGGGGAACTGCGCTCGCACCGCCTCCACGGTCGCCTTCAACTTGCTGGGTGAGTGTGCGAAATCCTTGAACACCACCTTGCGTCCGCTCTCGGCCAATTTCTCCAGCCGTTTCGCCGCGCCGTGGAACGATCGGATCGAGTTGTAGAAGGCCACGTCACCGATGCCGAGCTGGTTGCACACCAGACGCGCCCCTTCCAGGTTCATCAGGTTATGGTTACCGAAGACGCGCAGCGGCACCTCGCCCGTCGGCGTGAGCAGGTAGGTTACCCCATCGCGGATCTCGTGCTTCGGTATCCCGTACGGGATCCGCTCGGCCGCCACCTGGGGGTGGGTGGCCAAGGCCTTCACCTCCGGATCCTCCGCGCAGTACACCAACCGGCCTCCGGGCTCGATCAGCTCGATGAACTTGCGGAACTGCTCCACGTAGCTGTCGAAGGTCCTGAACACGTTGATGTGGTCCCACGCTATGCCGCTGATCAACGCGATGTCCGGCCTGTAGAGATGGAACTTGGGAACGGGGTCCAATGCCGAGGCCAGGTACTCATCGCCTTCGATGATGGCCACCCGGGCGTTGGAGGTGAGGCGCACCATGCAGTCGAATCCTTCGAGCTGGGCGCCCACCAGATAGTCCAGGTCCACGCCGTTGTGGCGCAGCGCATGCACGATCATGGAGGTGATGGTGGTCTTGCCATGACTACCACCGATGACCACGCGGGTCTTGTCCTTGGTCTGCTCGTGGAAGTAGGCCGGATAGCTGTAGACCGGGATGCCCAGTTCCTGCGCGCGTTGCAGTTCGGGATTGTCGGCACGCGCATGCATGCCGAGGATCACGGCCTCGATGTCGGCGGTGACGTCCTCCGGATGCCAGCCGAGGGCGTCGGGCAGCAGTCCCAGGTTGGCCAAGCGGCTGCGGCTGGGCTCGAAGATCTCGTCATCGCTGCCGGTGACCTCGTAACCCTTCTGGTGCAGGGCGATCGCCAGGTTGTGCATGGCGCTGCCGCCGATGGCGATGAAATGGATGCGGGACATGCCACGAAGATGCAGGACCCGAGCAGGCACCGGACCCGTCCCTCGCCCGGAGCTTCAACGTCGGGTTGTGAGTAGCGGAAGCGCCGATCCGACCACCCGCCGAGCTTCTCCCGAACGACCTTGCCATCGCGCCGGACCACGAACGGAGTGCCATGTATCCTTGCCGTCATCCCCCGGAACCCTGATCTTCGGCCCCATGGAACTCCACAGCATCGATACCGGTCTCTTCAAGCTCGACGGCGGCGCCATGTTCGGCGTGGTACCGAAGACGCTTTGGAGCAAGGTGCATCCCGCCGACGCCGACAACCTCTGCACCTGGGCCATGCGCTGCCTGTTGGTGAAGACCGGCAACCACTTGGTGCTGATCGACAACGGCATCGGCGACAAGCAGGACCAGAAGTTCTTCGGCCACTACCATCTGCACGGCGATGGCACCTTGGACACGTCCCTGCGCAAGGCCGGATATTCCCGCGACGACATCACCGACGTGTTCCTGACCCACCTGCACTTCGATCATTGCGGGGGAAGCATCGTGCGGCAGGGCGACAAGCTGGTACCCGCCTTCAGGAACGCCACCTACTGGAGCAACCGCTACCACTGGGAGTGGGCCACGAAACCGAATCCGCGGGAAAAGGCCAGCTTCCTGAAGGAGAACATCCTGCCGATCCAAGAGAGCGGACAGCTGAAGTTCGTGGACCTTACCGCGCCGTCACCGGAGCGCTTCGGCGCAGGCGCCCCAAACCCCTCTCCCGAGAAGAGGGGAGCACATCCGACCAATGAATACGTGAAGGAGCTCTTCCCGGGCTTCGACGTGCTGTTGGTGAACGGCCACACGGATGCCATGATGGTGCCGCACCTGCACTACAAGGGCCGCACCCTGATCTACCTCGCGGACCTGATGCCCAGCGTGCACCACATCCCCCTGCCTTGGGTGATCGGTTACGATACGCGACCGCTCCTGAGCATGCAGGAGAAGGCGCCGCTCCTGGAAAAGGCCGCCGAAGAAGGCTCGGTGCTCTTCTTCGAGCACGATGCCGTGAACGAATGCGCCTTGGTGGAGCGCACGGAGAAAGGTGTGCGCATGAAGTCCGTGATGCCGCTGAGCGCGGTGTGAGGTACGATCAATGGCGCACCACCAGGCGCTCCTGCACCACGGCATGGCCGGTGCTCACGATCACCACATAGGTGCCGGAGGGCACACGGGCCAGGTCGAGTTCCGCACGGCCATCGAAGAGCCGCACGGGAGCGGCCATCCGCTGGCCCAAGGCGTTGACCACCTCCACCCTGCCGTCGGCCACGCCTTTTACGTGCACCTGCACCAAGGCCTCCGCCGGGTTGGGGAAGACCCGCAACTGCACGGGGCCATCCAGCAAGCGCACGGGGACCACTTGGGAGATCGTGGTGGTACCATCGAAATCCGTCTGCCTCAAACGGTAGTACGACAACCCCAGGATCGGGGCGCCGTCCAGCATGGCATAATCGATACGTACCACACTGTTTCCGGCACCCTCCAAGATGCCCACTGCGGACCATTGGGCCAGATCCTCCGAGCGTTCCACGGTGAAGTAGGCGTTGTTGTGCTCGGTGGCCGTGGCCCACGAGGTGTGCACCGTGCCTTCGCCGACCACGGCATTGAATCCCAGCAGTTCGATGGGCAGCGTACCCACGTTGGAATTGAGGATGCCCGTGTTGTTGGTGCCGGCCCCCGAAGGCGCCTGACTGGTACAGGGTGTCGCGTTGCTGTTGCAGCCTCCTGTTCCGTTGTTGGTCTGGATGATCATGCCGCTGGGTGTGGGGGTGGAGAGGATCACGGCCCCTTGGCCTCCTCCGCCGCCGCCGCCGTGCACCGCGCCATCGTTCACCCGGCCACCGTTTCCGCCGTTGGTGCGCATGTTCAGCGTGCAACCGCTGGGGATGGTGTAGGTGGGTACGTTCAGCACCACCATGCCGCCGCCGCCGCCGCCGCCCACGCCATCGTTGGCGCCCGCATCGGCCGAGTTGCTTCCTGAGGCGGTGATCATCGCCGTGGAGCAGAAGCCCGCATCCAAGGTGATGGCATTGGCCCGGACCAGAATGATACCGCCCCCGGTGGCTCCGGATGAAGCGTTGCTGTTGTTGCCTTCCCCACCGCCACCGCCGCCGCCCAGGAATACGCGCGATGCCGAGGTCTGCCCGCTCATCGCCACGCCACCCATACCGCCTGCCGTGGAACCGCAGCTGTAGCCCACTCCACCCATACCACCCGCGGTGTAGCCACCACCCCCACCACCACCGGCGTTGTGGCTGTTGCCGCCTCCCGCGCCGTTGGCGATGTGACCGCGTGCGCGGGTCCAGTTGGTGTTCGTGAGCTTGTAGATCCCTTCCCCTTTCTCAGCGCAGATCGTGGAGGTGGACGCTGCGATGTAGGTGCTGGCATCGCAGGATCCCCCGCCGCCCGTGGTCGGCACACCGCCCCGGAAACCCTTGCCGTCCGCCGAGATCGTATGCCGCAGATGCAGCGTGCCGTTGACCCGGAAGGCGATGACGCCACCGATGGAACCATTCCAGGCCAAGGCACCGATGTCCGCTGTGGTGGTGTAGTCGGTGGTGCCCAACTGCTCGTACGTGATCACCTGCACGGTGGAGTTGGTGCCGATGTTGAACGAGGCCCCCACGGAGCCTGTCAGCGTGATCGAGTTGAGCACCCCGCTGGTGCGGGTCACCGAGGCGATGATCCCGATGACGAAACGCCCCGCCATCTTCGGATCAGAAATGTCCCCGAAGGTGGAGGCGTTGGTGGTGTTGGGCCCGATGATATCATCCTGCATCTGCATGATGATGACCTGCTTGCCCGTGGTGAAGGAGGCTGCGGTCTCATCGGTGGCACCGACGGCGATCACCGCTCCGGAGATCCCCGTCACCGCTGCATATCCGTTGATGTGGGCCAGTGCGGAAAGCGAGCAGGAAAGGCAGAGGACCGAGGAGAGGATCCGATACATTCAGGACGTTTTGCGGCCTGCTACGGGTTATGCACCGCAGGGTTCCGCTTACCAGAGGTCGATCCCGAACAAACGCAGGGTCGTATAGTGGTATCCCATGAGTACCGTATCGGACCGTTCTTCCACCTCGAAGGCCTCCGCGTTCACGGTTGAGCCGGAACGGGAACGGCCCGTGATGGGGTCGAAAGCGAAACGATGCCATGGGCAAACGAAGTGGTCGCCCTCGCACCAGCCCCCCTCGAAGCTCTTGCCTTGGTGCGGACACCGATCGACCAGGGCCCGGAGCTTCCCCTTCAGCCTGATGAACCGCACGGCCCGTCCTTTCACCATCACCCGCAACGAGGCGCCTTCCGGAAGCGACCGTAGCCGTTCATCGGGCACCGGGTGCCAGCGTATCGACTCCACGAGCATCGGTACGAACATAGGCACCCTGTTCCTTCACATCGTGCACCGCCACCCCATGCGCGGCGCACCAGCCACGCACATGGCTCCGCCGCCGCGCCGGCATCGAAGGGCCCAGTACCACTTGGGTGGAAGGCTTCCACGCAGCCGCCATCCGATCCATCGCCCACCGCCGATCGTGCGTCAATACCACCACGTCCGGCCTGCAGGGGGGGCCTTGCGCCACATCGGGATCGATCTGCACCACCAGTTCCCCGTAGCGCAGGCTGCCCGGTCCAGCGGGCGACCACTGCACCGTATCCACCCCGTGCGCCAGCCGGTGCGCCTCCACCTTGCGTTGCGACCAAGGATCGTTCACGTCACCGAACACCAGGAGCGCCCGCCCTCGCTCGATGGAAAGGGTGGTGGTGTTCCGATCATCGTAGACCGTGAAGCAGACCTGTCCGTTGCGCCGGTCGGTATTCCGCGCGGCCGTTCCGGTGAACACGAGCACCAGGGCCAGCACACCCCAACGCGCCCCTCGCCAGATGCCGAACATCCAAGCGGCGGCCAGCAGCAACAAGGCGTAGAGGCACGAACACTGCAATCCATCGATGCGCACCGGAGGATAGGCACCCGGCAGACCGGCGAAGAAGGCCGCGCTTCGCCCCAGCCCCAACAGGAGCCATTCCATCAGCTGCGCCACGAAGGCCCCCAGCACCTGCACCCGGTGGCAGACCAGCAACAGGATGCCGCCATGGACGGAGATGCCCCACAAGCCCCACCACCACCAGGTTCGCCGGCAGGAACCAGATCGGGAAGGCATGGAACAGGTACAACGACAGGGGAAGTGTGAAGGCCTGTGCCGCCAAGCTGACCGCGCACAAGGACCAGAAGTAGTGCAGTACGGGATCCGGTGCCGCCCAACGGTCCATCAGTGGACGATAGAACATCACGATACCCAGCACGGCCAGGAACGACAACTGGAAGCCGGGCTGCACCATCATCCCGGGGTCCCAGAGCAGCAACAGCACCGCAGCGGAGGCCAGGCTGTTCAATGCGCCCGTGCGCCATCCGCCCATATCGGCCAAAACGAACAGCGAGAACGTCAGGGTGGCGCGCAGCACCGAAGGACTGAAGCCCGTGATTCCCGCATACAGCCAGAGCATCAGCAGGGTGATCGCCCCACGCACCCACCGCCCCTGCCGCTTCTTGCCGAGGAAGGAGAGTCCGCCGGCGATGGAGATGTATATGATGGCCACATGGCTTCCGCTCACCGCCAGCACGTGCACCGTTCCGCTGCGGATGAAATCCTGCTTCTGCCCTTGGTCCATCTCGTCGCGCACGCCCAGCAGAACGGCCTTCACCAAGGCCCGCTCCGGGCCGGGCAGTCCGGAAGCCTCCAGCCAAACCGTGATGCGGTCCCGCATGCCTTGGAACAGCTGCGGACCATGGCTCCGCTCCCCGATGATCGCCCATCGGCCCTGCGGAGCGAAGCAGCCGTAGCGGGCACCATGGGTGGCGGCCCATTGCCGTTGATCGAACCCGCCGGGATCCGGTACACGATCCAAGGCTTCCGCCCGCGCCGCCACCAGCAGGCGTGCACCCACGGCCGGAGGCGGATGCAGGCTGTCCTTCAACAGGGTGAGCAACAAAACCCCGCTGGCCCCTTGGATGGTATCGGCAACAGCAGCGTCCGCTTCGGCCCATGCGCGTACCGTACGACCATTGTCCGAGACCAGTTCCTGCACCGTGACCCGCCAGCCTTGCGCCGTATCCGCCAACCGTCCGACGTCGTCGGGCCGAAAGCGTGGATCGTGCAACCGGGCGACCGTGACCCCCAAGGCTATCCAGCCCAAGGGCAACAGCATTCCGGTTCGCCATCGCAAGGCATACGAGGTAGGGCGAAAAGCCGATACGGCCCAGACCACCACGAGGATGATCGTGGTCGGATAGCAGACCACCAGGGGCACATCGAGCGATCGGGCAATGACCAGACCCAGCAGCAAGGGGATCGCTGCGCGCAACATCGGCGCACGCCTTACGGCACTGTTGAAAGCTTCTCTCCCCTGCATACGCGACCGTGGTTGCGGTACGTTGCGGGAAGAGCACAACGGGAGAGTACCGGGCCTAAGGTAGGCCCGTGCTCAAAGTACCTGCAACACGATGCACTTGAGGTACAACGATTCCGGGATGGACCAATGCACGGGATGGTCCGGTGGCTGGGTGCCGTAGTACACCTCACGCACCTCGCGGTAGGCATCCTTCGCAGCATCGGCCACCATGGCGCGGAAAAGGTCCGGCGTCATGTGCTGGCTGCAGCTGCACGTCACCAGGAAACCACCCGGGGGCAAGCACTTCATGGCGCGCAGGTTGATCTCCTTGTAGCCCCGCGTGGCGCCTTCCAAGGCACCGCGGTTCTTGGCGAAGGAGGGCGGATCGAGCACGATCACATCCCACTTCAGCTCGCGCTTGCTGGCATCGGTGAGGAAGTCGAAGACGTTGGCCACCTTGAAGGAACAGCGCGGATCCAGCCCGTTGGCCTGGGCATTGTGCCGGGCTTGGGCAATGGCCTCCTCGCTGATGTCGATGCCCAGCACTTCCTTGGCGCCGTACTTGGCCGCATGCAAGGCGAAGCCTCCCGTATGTGTGAAGCAATCGAGCACGCGGGCCTGATGGCTGATGCGCGTCATGGCCGCATGGTTCAGCCGCTGATCGAGGAAGTGCCCCGTTTTCTGGCCGCTGGCCACGTCGATGGAGAGCTTCAGGCCGTTCTCCTCGATCTCCAGTCGGGTGTCGAACGGTTCGCCGATGAATCCGGTGCGCAATTCCAAGCCTTCCTTGGTGCGAACGGCCGCATCATTGCGCTCGTAGATCCCGCGGGGCGCCAGCACATCGTGCAGGGCGGCGATGATATCGTCCTTCCGGCGCTCCATGCCCAAGGCCATGACCTGCACCACGAGGATGTCGTTGAACTTGTCCACCACCAAGGCGGGCAGCCCATCGGCTTCGCCGAACACCACCCGGCAGCTGGTGCTGTTGCCCATGCGCCTACGGAAGTCCCATGCGGCCTGGATCTTCCGGCGGAAGAAGGCCCGATCGATGGGTTCATCGAGGTCCTTGGTCAGCAAACGCGCGATGATCTTGCTGCCGGGGTTGAAGTAGCCCTGCCCCAAGGGGCCCTTCTTCACATCGAACAATTGCACGATGCCACCGGCCTCGGGATGACCCTCGCTCCGCAGCACCTGGTTGTCGTAGATCCAAGGGTGGCCTTGGCGGACCCGTTGCCGGGTGTCATCGATGTAGAGCCTTGCGCGCATGGAGGGCCGCGAAAGTAGGCATGTGCCGGGGCGCAGGCCGAACGCCCGTCGGATCCCGGACCGGAACCTACCCCGAGCACCCGCGTAGGAAAGATCCCGCGCGACGCGTGTCGATCTATTTTGTCGGCCCTCGGCCTCTTCGGATGCTTTTCAACTCGATCGATTTCGCCCTTTTCCTGCCGCTGGTGTTCGTGCTGTACTGGCTGATCCCGGTAGCCTCCGTACGCCTGCGCAACACCTTCCTGATCCTCGCCGGCTGCGTGTTCTACGGCTGGTGGGATTGGCGCTTCCTCGGGCTCTGGTTCTTCACCGCGGGAGTGGACTACCTCGTTGCGCTGGGCTTCACCCGCACCGTACGCCCCTCCGGCCGCAAGCTGCTGATGGCGCTGAGCCTCACGGCCAACCTGGGGCTGCTGTTCTTCTTCAAGTACTACGACTTCTTCCTGCTGAGCTTCGTGGAGGCCTTCACTTGGCTGGGCAGTCCGATCGATGCGCGCCCGCTGGGACTGGTGCTGCCGGTCGGCATCAGCTTCTACACCTTCCAGAGCCTGAGCTACACCTTCGACGTGTACCGACGGAAGCTGCCCGCCGTGCGCGACCCGAGCACCTTCTTCGCCTTCGTCAGCTTCTTCCCGCAGCTGCTCGCCGGACCGATCGAGCGCGCCCACCACATGCTGCCGCAGTTCAGCAAGCCGCAGCCTTTCCGGGAGGCGGCCGCGTACGACGGGGTACGCCAGATGCTCTGGGGACTGTTCAAGAAGGTGGTGATCGCCGACAACTGCGCGTCCATCGTCAATCCCATCTTCGCCACGCACGAGGTACAGGACGGCAGCACCCTGCTGCTCGCCGTGGTGCTCTTCGCCTTCCAGATCTACGGCGATTTCAGCGGTTACAGCGACATCGCCATCGGCTGCGCGCGCCTCTTCGGCTTCGATCTGATGCGCAATTTCGCCTACCCTTACTTCAGCCGCGACATCCCCGAATTCTGGCGGCGCTGGCACATCAGCCTCAGCACCTGGTTCCGCGACTACCTCTACATCCCGTTGGGCGGCAGCCGCGGCTCGCTGGCGAAGACCATCCGCAACGTGATGATCATCTTCCTGGTCAGCGGGTTCTGGCATGGGGCCAACTGGACCTTCCTGATCTGGGGCGGCTTGAACGGATTGTTCTTCCTGCCTTCATTGTTGAGCAAGGAGCGGAAGGTGATGACCGACACCGTGGCCCAAGGCCGCCTGTTGCCCACGTTCAAAGAGCTCCTCGCGATGCTCGGCACCTTCCTGCTGGCCTGCTTCACCTGGACGTTCTTCCGTGCCGAGAGCGTGCGCCAGGCCTTCGAGGTGCTCGGCTCCATCGCCTCCCCTTCCCTGCTCACCGCACCATCGTCCTACCAGAAGAACACGTTCCAGTACGTGTGCCTGGGTGTGGGCATCATGCTGGCCATGGAGTGGTGGTGCCGCGATCGCCAGTACGGGCTGCAACTGGACGGCAAGCTCCCCCGCTACGCACGTTTGGGCGTGTACTACCTGGTGATCCTGGTGCTCTTCCGTTGCGCACCGATCAACGGCGGTGAATTCATCTATTTCCAGTTCTGAGGAATGGTGCGCCGATTC
>DASWWQ010000226.1:0-5532 GCA_036405935.1 Flavobacteriales bacterium | reverse complement strand
TATGTGACGCTGGTGGACCACATGTGCGAAACGGTGGAGCTCACCCTGGAACTTTCGGATTCCGGAACGGAGCGATTGGTGAAGGGATTCATCGAACAGATCGAGAAGCACCACTGGATGCTGAGCGCTTTCACGAAGTAGCATGATGGACCTGCGCTCGGGTCTTCCGTTCCATCTGATCCGGAACGGGCTCCCCCACACGTACCCTGCGCTCGATCATGATCTGCGTTGCGACGTGGCCATCATCGGCGGAGGCATCACCGGTGCGCTCTGTGCCGAAAGCCTGATGCGGGCCGGTCTTGCGGTCTGCGTGCTGGAGGCCGCCTCCATCGGCACCGCCAGCACCAGTGCCAGCACGGCGCTGTTGCAGTACGAGATCGATACGCCGCTGCATAAGCTCGTGGACCTCGTCGGACAGACCTCTGCGGTCCGCAGTTATCTGCTCTGTGCACAGGCGGTGGAGGAACTGCTCGAGCTGTCGCGCCGGATGAAGTTGACGGATGCCCGGCAACGCAAGAGCTTCCAATATGCCAGTTCGCGTGCCGACGTGGCGGGTCTCGAAAAGGAGGAGGCATTGCGGAATGCCCATGGCATCGCCGTGGACCTGCTCGATGCGGCCGAGATCAAGAAGCGCTTCGGGTTCCGCAAGCCGGCCGGGCTGCTGAGCGCCGTGGCGGCCGAACTCGATCCCTACCGCCTCACCCATGCGCTTTTCCAAGAGGTGTTGCAGCAAGGGGGCAAGGTGTTCGATCGCACGCCGATGAAGGACTTCGAGCGTTCGGGTGACGAGTTCCGCATCCGCACGGAGCATGGACCGAAGGTGTTCGCGAAGCACCTGGTGATGGCCACCGGCTATGCCAGCCAACAGTACCTGCCCAAGTCGGTGATGGACCTCAACTCCACCTATGCCGTGGTGGGCCAACGGACCGAGGCAGACGAACTCTGGTACCAGGACTGTCTGATCTGGGAGACCGCCATGCCTTACCTGTACATGCGCACCACACCGGATCGTCGCGTGATGATGGGCGGGCTGGACGAGCCCTTCCGCAACCCCAAGCGACGCGATGCCTTGCGCGATCGGAAGACACGGCAGCTCGGCCGGGCGTTCCACAAGCTCTTCCCGAAGCTCCCCTTCGAGGCCGAGTACAGTTGGTGCGGCACCTTCGGAAGCACGAAGGACGGACTGCCCTACATCGATCGGGATGCCCGCACCGGCGCGTGGTTCGTGCTGGGGATGGGCGGTAACGGCATCACGTTCAGCCATGTGGGTGCGGAGATCGTCCGCGATGCCATCACCGGTCGCCCGAACCCGGACCGTGATCTTTTCCGTTTCGATCGCTGACCCCTACTTCCATGTGATGGTACGGCCTTGCGCGAGGCGCTAGCCTTGCGGCGTCCGTGGCCCATGCCCGGCACTCCGCACATGTCCGCAAACCCCTCCCGTCACCTTCCTGCTTCCCGTTGGTTCGGTATCGCCTTGATGCTGGCGGTGCTCAGTTGCCTGGTGCTCTTCCTGTCCGGCTGCAGCAAGGACGGTGATGATGTGCCTACGCCGGGACCGGGTGGCGGTGGTGGCACCGGCCTGCGCACCACCGTGGTGGGACTGGTGCGTGACGCCGATGGTGCGCCGCTCTCCGGGGCCTCCGTCAGCTGTGGCGGTGCCACCACCACCACCGATGCCGCCGGAGCCTTCCTGCTCGCCGACGTGGCGACCGACAGCCGATGCTACGTGCGGGCCGTGAAGGCCGGTTTTTTCAGCGGCTCGGCCGGTGCGATCACCAAGGCCAACGGCATCACCCGCGTGCGGATCACCCTGCTGTCCGATGCGCCCGTGGCCACCTTCAATGGTTCCAGCGGGACCGACACGGAGCTCAGCGGAGGGGCCCGCGTGAACATCGCGGCCAACGCCGTGGTGGATGCCGGTGGGAACGCGGTGAGCGGCTCGGTCTCGCTGTCGATGCGCCACCTCGACCCCGAGGCGGAGGATTTCGCCGATATCATGCCTGGTGGTGATCTGGTGGCCGTGGGGCCCGATGGTGATCGCCAGCTTCAGTCGTTCGGTATGTTGATGGTGCGTTTGGCCGATGGCGGCGGGAACGAGTTGCAGCTGGCCGCAGGCAGCACCGCACAGATCACCCTGCCCGTGCCGCCGTCGCTTCTCGGCGAAGCACCCGCCACCATGCCGCTCTGGCACTATGACGAGTCCACCGGCAAATGGGAGGAGGACGGCACGGCCACGCTTGTCGGTGGACAATACGTAGGCAGCGTGGGCCACTTCAGCAGTTGGAACTGCGATCTGCCCTTTGACCGCGCCACGGTCACCGGTTTGGTGCGCGACTGCAACGGTGATCCCGTGGAAGGGGTGACCGTGAAGATCGGCCAGGCCCAGGCTGTCACCGATGCACAAGGGCGTTACGAGCGTTTCGTGCCCACGGGCCTCCCGATGACCGTGCAGGTGAACGAACCGCAGCTCGGCCTCGTTTCCTCGGCCATCGCCGCAGGCCCTTTCACCGATGGGCAGACCTCGGACATCGCGGATCTCTCGGTGCCCTGTCCGGCCTATGTTTCGTTGACCCTCAACTGCACCAGTGGAGCAGCGGTGTTCGGCTACGCTACCGTTGCGTGGAGCGGCGGATCCACCATGCTGCCCTTCGATGCCGCGGGAACGTACCGCATCGCCGTGCCGGCGAACAATGCCTCCGCCGAACTGCGGGTGGTGCATGCGAACGGGGCGGCCCATGAGACCGATGTGCAGCTTCCGGCATCGGCGGGCAACACCGTGGGCGCGGGAACCTTCGAGGTCTGCCCCACGGGCGGCGGTGGTGGTGGTGAGTACGGCATCACCTTCACGCTGAACGGCGACGGCTTCAACAACCAAGCGGTGAACATCAGCACCAATGGGATCTTCGCCACGGCGGTGTACAGTGTGCCGGACGATGGCACCGTGGGATACGCCACGTCCGCCGGCGCAAGCTTCAATATCGGCTTTCCCGGGAACGGTACGGGCAGCTGGACCAGCGATGAGGGCGGCGGCGAAGGGATGTTCGGTATCGGGATCAACGGACAGAACTACGTGGGCTGGAACTTCACGCTCACCGTCACCGAGTACGGTGCGGTAGGGGGCCATGTCCGGGGCACGATCTCCGGCACGGCCATGCGTTTCGACCCCGTCACGTTCGAGATGTTCGAGGTGCAGCTCAGCAACGGAACCTTCGATCTGCTGCGCGGGCCGGACGAGGGTTGAAGCATCGTTGCGTTGTTCGGGTCGATCGGGCGTCATGGTCGATGGTTCCGGCCAGACCAACGGTTCCTACCCCCCAGCTTCTCGTGTAGCAGACAGCGGAGCGCCGCCCTCGGCTGGATCCCGTCAGCGCGGTCCTACCTTGTGGTACCATGAGGCCCCTTGTCGCACTGTCGGCGATGTTCTTGGCGATGACTGCCGCCGCGCAGCAACTCCATCCGATCTCTCCGGAGGTGGACTCTTCCCGTGCTGTTCCCTTCTGCGACACTTCCCTGAGCTGGGATCCATCCACATTGCCCCCCGTCCCGAGAACGTTCGCGTCCCCGTGGGACTACCGCTCCTTGGGCATCTTCTGCAAGGCCGATGTGCAGTTCCGTCGGCTGCTTCCCATTCCGTTGTTGATCCGGTTGGATGATGTGCAGAGGGTGGAGGGTCTCGAGGGTAAGGGACCATTGGCTCCGCTCCGGTGATCTGCATCCGATCGGCTCCACCTGACTGCGGTGCCGCGGTCGCTCGCTTCGCGTGCACGTGCGCGCTTCACTTGGTTGCGTTGATGCGCCTGCGAAAAAAGATCACGAACGAAACAACCAGCTTCGCGAGCTGATGGAGGTCATCGGGTCGTTCACGCCGAGGATCGTGCGCATGTGCGGAGATGGTAGTGCCGCCGAGGATTGAGCCATAGGAAAGCCTCCCGGGAGTGATCCCGGGGGCTTTCCTATGTGTGTCACAGGCTTCCTGCCTGTGGGTGGAATGCGGGATGCACGGCCGGAAGCCCGTGGCACGGGTCACCTTTTCCAACCCTGCCCATCAAGGGAAGAAACCGGACGTTCCGGCCGAATGGATCCACCTCATACCCCCTGTACCATGCCCCGAAGACTCCTGATGCTCTTGACCCTGCTGCTCGGCCTGATCGCCGGCGCCGCCACCACCGAACGCGAACTGCTCGTCCATTTCGACAAGGACAAGAGCGTGCTGACGCCCGAAGCCATCGCGCAGCTCGATGCCTTCCTGAAGGAGTGTACCCTAAGCGGGGATTTCGCCTTCACCGTGCACGGGCACACCGATAGCGATGGCAGCGTGGCCTACAACGATGCGCTTTCGGCTGCGCGCTCCGCTGTGGTGATGCAATACCTCGGCGACCACGGTGTGCCTACCGACGCCGTGCAGGTGGAGCGCAGCGGGGAACTGGATCCCTTGGGCAGCAACGGCGATGCTTCGGGCATGGCCCTGAACCGCCGCGTGCGCCTCACCTTCACCCGGAACTATTACGCCGACACCGACGAACTGCGACAGGCGCTGACCCAAGGCAGCGTGCAGCGCTTCACCGTGGATGCTGCCAGTGATATGGAGATCACCGGCAAGGCGGGTGTTCGTCTGCGTCTGCCTGCTGGCAGCTTGGTGGATGCGCTAGGCCGACCGGTGACAGGGACCGTGAACATCGAACTGACGGAAGCCTTGGGCACCTTGGCGATGATCGGGCACAACCTGAGCACGCGTAGCGGTGATCGGATGTTGGAGACCGGTGGTATGTTGAAGGTCAGCGCCACCGATGCGAACGGGGCCGAGCTGCGTCTCTCGCCGGCTTCGGCGATGGAAGTGCTGGTGCCGAACCCGCAAGCGACGGCAGGCATGGAACTCTTCACCAGTACCGATGGGGCCGATTGGACCACCACCTCCAAGCCGTTGCAGGTGACCACCGTGCGGCAGTGGGTGGAGCCGCGCCGGCCGTATGTGACCCAACGCGCCTTCAAGGAGCCGATCTACAAGGAGGACAAGAAGGGCCGGCCCGCGAAACCGAGCGTGCCCGGACTACGTGCCGCGCCGATCATGCCGCGGCGGGAGAGTTATCCCGCGCATCGTACCCTGCTTTCCTTCCTGAATCCCCGCCGTGCCGAGTCCCAAGCACAAGCCCGTTATGAAGCGGCCATGGAACGTTACGCCACCCAGCTGGTGCGTTACGAAAAAGCGAAGGTGGCCTACGAAGAGGAACTCGCCACCTATCCCGAACGCCTGGCGCGGTACGAGGAACGTAAGGCCGTTTGGGATGAGCAGAAGAAGGCCGAACACACCAGGTGGGTGAACGAGGTGTACGTGCCCGCCTATGCGGCCTACACCAACGATGGCCGCGACCTGGCCGTTCTGCGCGACTCGTTGATGGCCGACTGGCAGGACCGTCGTATGGCGAGCCTGGAGGAATTCGTGATCACCTCGGACAGTGCCGGCACCGGTGATGTTTCCGCCTTGAACGCCTACGTCTTCACCACCTCCAAACTGGGTTGGATCAACTGTGA
>DASWWQ010000225.1:0-5663 GCA_036405935.1 Flavobacteriales bacterium | reverse complement strand
CTGCGCAGCCTTTGGAAACAGAAGCTCTACACCCTGATCAACCTCCTGGGGCTGGCCACGGGCATCGCCTGTTTCGTGTTGATCGCCCTTTATGTGCACTACCAGCGGGGCTTCGATCGGTTCGTGCCGCACCACGAGCGCGTTTACCGGGTGGTGGGCGAGATCGACACCGGCTCGGGGGCCGGTGTGACCGACAATGGAGAACACTCCAGTTCCATGGTCTTCGGCCTGGGTCCCACGCTGTACCAGGACCATCCCGAACTGATCGAACGCTATTGCCGCTGGTTCGATTTCCAGGATCCGCAGCACACGCTCAAGGTCGGCGATAGCCTGAGTACCGACCGCATGTTCACCGAGAGCGGACTGTACCTCGTGGACAGCACCGTGTTCGACCTGTTCAACTACCCGCTCATCGCGGGTGATCCGAAGACCGCCTTGAGCCGCCCGGGCAGCATCGTGCTCAGCCAGGAACTGGCGAGGAAGTACTTCGGGGATGCGGATCCCATGGGAAGGATGATGAAGTGGGACAATGCCATGGACGTGCAGGTGACCGGCATCCTCGGCGAGATCCCACGCGATTCGCACATCCGTTTCGAAGGGCTCGTCTCCTTCTACACCATCACCCAGTTCTGGAAGAACATCGAGCGCAACAACTGGGTGTGGAACCCTTGCTGGACCTATGTGCGCCTGAAGGAAGGCGTGACCAAGGCCGAGGTGGACCGCATCTTCCCCGACTTCATCCACAAATACTATCCGGACTTCCTCAAGGAACAGATCGGGCATGAACTGCAGCCGCTGGCCGACATCCACCTCACCAGCAAGCTCGACTTCGAGATGCGGCAGAACGGCGATGCGGGCAGCGTGAACATCCTCTGGGTGATCGGCTTCTTCATCATCGTGCTCGCCGGCGTGAACTTCATGAACCTCAGCACCGCGCGCAGCGCCTATCGCGCGCGGGAGGTGGGCGTGCGCAAGGCCGCCGGGGCCACGCGGGCCCAGTTGATCGGGCAGTTCCTGTTCGAGAGCGTGCTGATGGGCCTGCTCGCCGCGGTGATCGCCCTCGGGCTGATCCACCTGCTGATGCCGGCCTTCAATGCGCTGGCGGGGGAGTCCATTGGGCTTCCCGCGCTCCTGCTGCCGCTGGTGCTGTGCATCGCGGTGATCGTCGGCCTGCTCAGCGGCATCTATCCGGCCTTCTTCCTCTCTTCCTTCCGGCCTGCGGTGGTGTTGAAGGGCAACAGCGGCGGCACCGCGCGCGGGCAGTCGTTGCGCAAGGCCTTGGTGGTGGTGCAGTTCGCCATCGCCCTGGTGCTGATCATCGGCACCGTCTTCGTGAAACGCCAGCACGATCATCTGCGCAGCGTGGACCTGGGCTTCACCAAGGAGCAGGTGGTGCTGATCCCCGTGCGTGCACCGATGGCCGACGTGTACCTCGCCGTATATCCCGAACTGAAGAAGATCAGCGGGGTGAAGGCCGTCAGCTGGAGCAACGACATCCTCGGGAAGAAGCACAACACGCACGAGTTCAACTGGGGCACCATGGAACAGGGCAAGTGGACCTACCTGCCTTCGCTCTACGTGAACCCCGAGTTCCAGGATGCGATGGACATCGAACTGCTCGCCGGCCGTTGGTTCTCCCGCGAATTCCCAGGAGATGATTCGTTGAGCGTGATCGTCAACGAAACCTTCGCCAAGCAGCTGCACCCCGATGATCCATCGAAGGTCATCGGTGAACGGATGGACACGCCGCACGGGGAGGAACGCGTGATCGGCGTGACCAAGGACTTCGCCTTCGATCCGCTCTTCAAGGCCGTACAGCCCTTCGTGTTCGACATGTGCCAGCCCCACGACGTGACGCAGTGGTTGCGCTACATCTACATCCGTACCGAGGCCGGTGATCCCGCGCCGGTGATCGAGGCCGCACGCCGCCAATGGAATGCGCGCACCACCCAGTTCCCCTTCGAATACCAGTTCCTCGACGACCAGCTCGACGGGCAGTACGAGGCGCAGGGCCGACTGGCCCAGCTCATCGCCATCTTCTCGTTGCTCGCGGTGTTCATCGCCTGCCTCGGTCTCTTCGCCCTGGCCAGTTGGACCGCCGAGAAACGCACCCGCGAGATCGGCATCCGCAAGGTGATGGGTGCCGGTACCCTGCGCATCGCCTGGGTGGTGACGCGCGATTTCCTCTTGCTCGTGCTGGTGGGGGCGGCCGTGGCCATCCCGCTCGCCTGGTTCGGGGTCGGACGTTGGCTGGAGAACTTCGCCTTCCGCACGCACATCGAACCGCTGGTGTTCCTGGGAGCGGCGCTCGTGGTGCTCCTGGTCGCGGCGTTCACGGTGAGCTTCCGCGCCATTCGTGCGGCCGGTACCGATCCGGTGAAGGCGTTGCGGCACGAATAGCAGGTGCATGCCTCCTTCGATATTTTCGTTGCATGGCAACACCCGGTGAGGACCTGCGCGCAACGATCGAGGAAACGACACCGCGCCTCCTGTCCATGACCGATGATCAGGCTTCACGCGCAACCGCCCCCGACAAATGGTGTCCCAAGGAGGTCATCGGCCATCTGCTCGATTCCGCGAACAACAACCTCGCGCGTTTCGTGCGTCTGCAGGCCACCGATGACCTGTTCTTCGAGCCGTACGATCAGGAACATTGGGTCCGCGTACAGGGGCATGCGGACAGCCGGTGGACGGATCTGGTGGAGTTGTGGTCCCGGTACAACCTCCACATCGCTCAAGTGATGGACCGTGTACCGGCCGATATCCTACACCTTTCGCGTCCGCGGCATCGTCCGCTCGGATCCACCTACGCCGAGCTACCCGCCGACGGCATCCCCACCTTGGACTGGCTCATGCGCGACTACATGGAGCACCTGAAGCACCACTTGCGGCAGATCGATCCTCGCTCGGTGGGTTAGGTGCAGTCATGCAACGCGGCGGTCACCGCGCCGGGGTTTCACCGGCCTTCCAGGTACCGGTCGCTCATGTCGATCAGGAAATCCGCGAGCTGTTTCCGTTCCTTCTTCACGCTCAGTTCAGTGAGTGCCGGCAGGTGGTACATGGCGAACTCGAGCGAGTGGGCCATCTCCACCAAGGTGGTCGCGAACGAATGGGAGGAGCGCATGCGCGGTGCACAGACCTTCAGTTCGCTGGCCACGTGGGCGCACAGGTCCTTGTAGGGCTGGAAGAGTTTCAATTTGTTGTCCGAGTCCACGTTCTTGTGCATGAAGGATTTCGATCCTTCGTTGATCACCAATTGCCTCAGATCGGCGGGGTCGAACTGCGCCGCAAGGGCATCGGCGGGCCACAACCCGCACAACGCACGGATGTCGCCATGCAGCCGGGCCTTCGGATCCTTCAGGGCGCGTCCTTCCTGCTTGCAATGGGTGGCCAACCAGAGCCAATAACCCTGGAAGTAGTACTGCAACAGACGCTGCTTGTTGGCGAAGTAGTGGTACACCGTCACCTCCGTGCATCCGATGCGCTCCGCGAGCTTCTTGAAGGTGAAGGCTTCCAGGCCGATCTCGTTCATCAGCACCAAGCCTTCCGCGAGTATGCGTGTGCCCATGGGACTGCCGGTATCGCGGAGGGCGAGACCTGCGGCCGGTTCGATCAGGTAACGGGGCATCGTCGGGAATGCTTGGAAGCGGGGCGAATGTAGGGATGTCCGACTATTTTATAGCATTGCCATATGTGCATATAGTAATACTATATTTGCCCCGCGATGCGACCCATCACCCCTTGGCAACGGCTCGTTCGGCTGCTCCGCGTGGACAAGCGCGAGATCGGGCATATCTACCTGTATGCCTTGGTGGGTGGGGCGATCAGCCTGAGCGTGCCATTGGGCGTGCAGGCGATCATCAACCTCATCAGCGGGGGGCAGATCGCCACCAGTTGGGGTGTGTTGATCGCCTTCGTCACCATCGGCGTGGGTTTCACCGGGGCGTTGCAGGTGATGCAGATCGCCTTGGCCGAGAACATCCAACAACGCCTGTTCGCCCGCAGCGCGCTGGAGTTCGCGTACCGCATCCCGCGCATCAGGTCCGAGGCCATCGGTGGCCGGTACCTGCCCGAACTGGTGAACCGCTTCTTCGATACCGTGAGCGTGCAGAAGGGCCTGAGCAAGCTCCTGCTCGATGTGCCCCTGGCCCTCCTGCAGATCATCCTCTGCCTGATCCTTCTCGCGCTCTATCATCCCTTCTTCATCGCCTTCGGCCTCCTGCTGCTGGTCCTTCTTTACCTGATCTTCAGCATGACGGCCAAACGTGGTCTGGCCACCAGCCTCACGGAGAGCACGTTCAAGTATGAAGTGGCCTATTGGCTCGAGGAGCTCGGCCGCAGCAGCGGCACCTTCAAGTTGATCGGAAGAACGGACCTGCCCATCGAGCGGACGGACTCCCTGGTGAACGGATACATCACCGCGCGCAAGGCGCATTTCCGCGTGTTGCTCGGCCAGTTCTCCGCGATGGTCGTGTTCAAGGTGGTGGTGACCTTGGCCTTGCTCGCGCTCGGCGGGGCGCTGGTGATCAACGAACAGATGAACCTGGGCCAGTTCGTGGCGGCGGAGATCGTGATCCTGCTGCTGATGGCCGCAGTGGAGAAGATCATCCTGCGCATCGAAACGGTGTATGATGTCCTCACGGCCCTGGAGAAGATCGGGTCGGTCACCGATCTGCCGCTTGAACATACCGATGGCCTGAAGGTGCTGTCGGCGGATCCGTCCAAAGGGCTGGAGGTGCGCATCTCCGGGCTCTGTTTCCGTTCGGATTGGACTTCCCACTTCGTGCTGAAGGACGTGGATCTTCACCTGCGACCGGGAGAGAAGGTGTGTCTCAGCGGTGCGAACGGTTCGGGTAAGACCACCCTGCTGCGCATCCTCGGCGGTGCCCTGCAGCCCACGGAAGGCAATGTGCAACTGGATGGCCACCCGATGAACAGCCTGGCCTTGGACGATGTGCGGTCCATCATCGGTGATAGTCTTGCGGACGAGGAGGTCTTCACGGGCAGCATCCTTCAGAACATCACCGTGGGGCGTTCATGGGTGAGCGAGGAGGATGTGAGCGATGCCTGCCGCGTCACCGGGTTGTTCGACCAGCTCGCCCAATTCCCGGAAGGGCTGTTGACCAAGCTCGATCCGCAGGGCTCGCGACTTCCGAAGAGCCTGGTGAAACGCATCATCCAAGCGCGGTGCATCGCAGGCCGACCGCGACTGATCCTGTTGGAGGATTCGTTGCAGAACTGGGACACGAAGGACCGCGAGCAACTGCTCGGCTGGATCAGCGCGCCGGAACGTCCATGGACCCTGCTGGCGGTGAGCAATGATCCCTGGTTGCAACAGCGGTGCGGACGAACGTTGCGTTTGACGGATGGAACCATCAATGCCGGATGAACCATGCTCGACCTGAGCCCGCATAACCCGATCCCCGACCTCGGTATCAGCTCGTTCAAGAGCTTCCGGACCATCGGTGTGGCCCGTGCCAACAAGCTTTTCCTGCGTTGGGTGATCGCCATTTGCGTGGTGGTGCTGATCGGACTCTTCCTGCCTTGGACCCAGAACATCCGGGCGCGCGGTACGGTGACCGGTCTATCACCCGACCAACGTCCGCAAACGATCCATGCCATCATACCCGGTCGGGTGGAAGAGTGGTTCGTACAGGAAGGAC
>DASWWQ010000224.1:0-1601 GCA_036405935.1 Flavobacteriales bacterium | reverse complement strand
AGGCCTGGGATGGGAAGGTGTTGGGTGGTGCGGATGCCACCACGGGGGTGTATGTTTACCGTTACCGGGCCAAGGGACATTACTTCGAGGCCCAGGACGGTTATGGCCATGTCACCCTCCTGCGGGGAGCGCAGAGCGAATAACCCCGTTCAGCTCCGAAGCCTACCGGAGGCAACCTTCGGAGCTTTCCGGTGGTCTTTAGTGGCGGCGGGGCTTTGCCTTTGCCCACCAATCGTTTGCCCGGCATGACCTTGGACCGCTCCCGCTACCTGTTCCTTCTGGGCTTCCTCCTGCCTGCGGCCGCTTCGGCCCAGTTGGTGGTGGACGACACCCAAACCCCCGAAGAACTCGTACAGAATGTACTTCTGGGTCAGGGGGTTACGGCATTCAATATCCAGTTCAACAGCGCCGCCGGGAATACGGTGGATGAGCAGGCCGGAAGCTTCAGCAATGGACAGAACACCTTCCTCGGGATCCCCAGCGGACTGCTGCTGGCCACGGGTGATGTCAACTTCGCCACGGGTCCCAACGACATGGGTTCGGGTTCCGAAGGTGGCGGCAACAACGGTGCGAGCGACCCCGACCTGGCCCAGGCCTCCGGCTTCCCGCTCAACGATGCAGCCGTGCTGGAGTTCGACTTCATTCCCACGGGTGACTCCCTGAAGTTCGACTTCATCTTCGCCTCGGACGAGTATCCGGAGTTCGCCTGCAGCGACTACAACGACGTGTTCGGCTTCTTCCTGAGCGGCCCCGGCATCAGCGGCCCCTTCTCCAACAACGCCGCCAACATCGCCCTGATCCCCGGCACCACCGTGCCCATCGCCATCAACACGGTGAATGCGGGGGTGGCCGGCAGTTCCGGCGATGCCGCCACCTGCGCCAGTGCCGATCCGAACTGGACGGACAACAGCATCTACTACATCGCCAACGGCGACGGCTACAGCGCTCCGCAGAACGTGGATCCGCACTATGTCCAGTATGATGGCTATACATCGGTGATCACCGCTCGCGCCCAAGTGATCTGCGGACAGACCTACCATATCAAGATCGCCGTGGCCGATGCCGGTGACACGGGCTACGACAGCGCCGTGTTCCTGAAGGAAGGCAGCTTCGCCAGCACCACCACGGTGGCTCCGCAGCTGAACGCGGGGATGAACGTGAACGACAGCACGATGTTCGAGGGCTGCGGTCCGATCCCCTTCGCTTTCGTACGAACGGGCGACACCACCTACACCGATACGGTGAGCATCACCATCGGAGGAACCTCCACGGCAGGGGTGGACTACTACCCGGCCATGCCGATCGAACTGATCTACCAGCCCGGTGATACCCTGATCGAGTGGCCGCTGACGGTGCCCTTGGACGCCGACGGCATCGAGACCCTCATCATCACCATCACCCAGAACGTGATCTGCAGCGGCCAAACGGTGCAGAGCGTGTTCACCTTCTACATCGCCCAACCCGACCCCTTGGAGGTGGTCACCACGGACATCAACGGATCGTGCGGTCAGACGCACATCTTGTCGCCCACGGTGAGCGGTGGCATCGGGGACTACCGGTTCAACTGGAGCACTGGAGAGACGACGCCCACGATCATGGTG
>DASWWQ010000223.1:0-6062 GCA_036405935.1 Flavobacteriales bacterium | reverse complement strand
CTCTTCCGTGATCATCTCGCACGACCTGAACGTGGCACGGCTCGCCGCCAACCGGATCGCCGTGCTCATCGATGGACGCAATCACGCGGAAGGCACCTACGACGAACTGCGCGTCATGCCCGACAAACGGATCGAACAGTTCTTCACCTCGCTCTGATGACCAACGAGAACAACCGATCGATCAAGCTCGGCGCATTCGTGCTCACAGGAATGATCCTCCTCCTGGGCGGGCTCTACCTGATAGGGACCCAGCGCGATCTCTTCAGTCGCACGCTCACGGTCCTCGCCCGCTTCACGGAGGTGGGCGGATTGCGCACCGGCGACAACGTGCGTTACGCCGGCATCGATGTGGGAACGGTGAAGGAGGTGCGTATCCTTTCGGACACGGTGGTGGTGGTGGCGATGCTGGTGCGTACCGAGGATGCGCGGCACATCCGCACGGACGCGTTGGCGCGCATCTCCTCCGACGGTTTGATGGGAAGCAAGCTGGTTTGCTTGGAGGCGGGGAACGGAACCGGAACCCCGATCGTGGAAGGCACGGAGCTGCGCAGTCTCCAAGGCCTCGATACCGATGACATGCTGCGTACGCTGGGCCGCTCCAACGACAATCTCATGGCCATCACCAACGACCTGCGTACGCTCACCCACGGCCTCAATGCTCCCGGAGGCCTCGCCGACTTGTTCCAGGACAGCCTCCTCGTGCAGGACCTCCGTATGGCCGTGACCAACGCGGCCCGCACCGCAGCCCATGCGCGCGCCCTCGCCGCACGCGTGGACCACCTGGCGATGGACCTCCAGGCCGGACGAGGAGCATTGGGCGCCGTGCTCTCCGACACCACCACGGAGCGACAGGTGCGCAACCTCCTCGCCGCACTGCAGCAGGCTTCCGCTGAATTGGAGCGCTTCACCGACGGCCTCCAACAACCGGGAGGACTGGGCCACCTGTTGGTCGGGGACACGGTGATCGCACAGGAATTGCGACGCGTGACCGCCAACCTCGATACGGGTTCGGCCACCTTGCGCGAGGATCTACGTGCCTTGCAACGCAATTGGTTCTTCCGGCGCTACTTCAAGGAGAAGGAGAAGCAGGGCCATTAGGTCGTGTGGACTGACATCCGTCAGTGCCCGGTGCACCGACGATCCGCAGGTTCGCGGAAAACACGACGTCATGCTCGGCAAGCTCGGACCGGAACAGATCGAACGTCTATTGCAACAGGAATGCATCGGTCGCATCGGCTGCCACGCCGATGGCCTCACCTATGTAGTGCCCGTGACCTATTGGTACGACGGACAAAGCGTGGTCTGCCATTCCGCCGAAGGGCGGAAGCTGCGGATGATGCGCACCAATCCGTATGTGTGCTTCGAAGTGGACCGCATGCAGGACATGGGCAACTGGGAGAGCGTGATCGCCCAGGGGCGGTACGAGGAACTGGGCCCCGAGGAGGCGGCCAAGGCCATGACGGACCTGGCCCGCTGGTTGCGCCCTCGCTTGCCCAGCGTGACGGCCGATCCCACCCATCCCGACAGTCCACACCACGGTAGCGGCCACCAAGCGGTGGCCTTCCGCATCCGGCTGGAGGAGAAGACCGGTCGCTTCGAGCATCGGTGATGGCCTCGGTGAAGAAATGCGCCACCGCTGAAGAGGCCGTGCGGGGCGTGGTACCGGGACAGCGTGTATTCGTGCATGGCGGTGCGGCCACGCCCCATCATCTGCTTCGCGCGCTCCTCGGCCGGGCCGATGAACTGCACGATGTGGAACTGACCTGCATCGGCACCTTGGGCGACCTGGGGCTGGACCGCCCTGAAGTACGCCGCAGTTTCTTCTTGAATTCGCTCTTCGTGTCGGACAATGTGCGCGAGGTGGCCAATGGCCCCGGTGGAGACCATGTGCCCGTGTTCCTCAGCGAGATCCCGCGTCTGTTCGATCGCCGCTTGCTACCCTTGGATGTGGCGCTGCTCCACCTCTCGCCGCCCGACCGCCATGGCTTCTGTTCCTTGGGCGTGTCGGTGGACGTGGCGCGTGCGGCCGTGCGCAACGCGCGCGTGCTCATCGCGCAGATCAATCCGCGCATGCCGCGCACCCACGGCGAAGGGCAGGTGCACATCGACCGGCTGGATGCCTACGTGGAAGTGGACGATGCCCTGCCGGAGGCGCCCGCATCCACGCACATCGGTCCTTTGGAGCAACGGATCGGAGCACGCTGCGCGGAGCTCATCGAGGACCGCTCCACCCTGCAGATCGGCATCGGCGTCATTCCCGACGCCATTCTCTCCGCGCTGGGCGGCCACCACGACCTCGGCGTGCATACCGAAATGTGTTCCGATGGCCTTATTCCCCTCATCCAGCGCGGCGTCATCACCGGACGTTTCAAACGCAAGCATGCGGGCCGCATCGTCACCGGTTTCGCCATGGGCACCCGTGCGCTCTATGACCTCGTCGATGACAATCCGGCCTTCGCGTTCCTGGATGCGCAGTACGTGAACGACGGCGACGTGATCCGCTCCAACCCGAAGGTGGTCGCGCTCAACAGCGCCATCGAGATCGATCTTACCGGACAGGTGTGCTCCGACAGCATCGGTATCCGCCAGTACTCCGGCGTGGGCGGGCAGATGGATTTCATGCGCGGTGCGGCCCTCTCCGAAGGTGGGAAGCCTATCATCGCCTTACGCTCCACCACCGGCAGCGGCACTTCCAAGATCGTGCCCATGCTGCGGCCCGGTGCCGGTGTGGTGACCACGCGGGCGCATGTCCATCATGTGGTCACCGAGCACGGTGCGGTCGACCTGAACGGCAAGAACCTGCACCAACGCGCCGCTGCCCTCATAACGGTGGCCCATCCCGAACATCGCGAGGAACTGGAGAAAGCGGCCTTAGCGCGGTTCGGTGCGCGCAGGGTGGCCATCGGCGCATGAGGTGCCCTGTTATCCGTTCCTGGGCTGCGGCAGGACGAGCAAGGGAAGTTCCGATCGCCGCGCCAAAGCGATCGTGACGCTCGGCTCGAAGAGCCGCCGCAGCAGTCCCAAGTGACGATGTGCAACGACCAGCATGTCCGCGCCATCTGTGGAGAGGAACGACATCAGGCTTTGCGCGATGTCCTTGCCGATCAAGGTCCGATAGGTCCGCGGCACACCCACCAAGCCAAGATCATGGTCGGGATGGGTGGAAGGTACCGCCTCCGCCTCCTGCCCTTCCTGAACGTGCAGGACGATGATACCGGATCGGTTCCGTCGTGCGATCCAGCGCAGGATATCGAGTTCCGCGACCGATACCGGTTGATGGTCATCCGCCAAAGCGATGCGTGCCGGTGGCTGCAGGGCGATCGACCCGGGAACGATGAGGACCGGGGCATGGCCCCTGCGGACGACCTCCAAGGTGCTGTTGCCAAAGAGAAGCGGGTTTCCGCTCCTGTGCCGGGCCATCACCACCAGATCGATGGACTCCTTCTCCACCACTTCATCCATGACCGTGGACAGTGTGCCGTACAGCAGCGCTTGTCCTTCCACGTTGATCCCGGCATGCTGCTGGATCCTCCGGATGAAGCCGTCCAGGTCCTCCTGCCAGATCTGCACGAGATCACCATAGGCTGGCATCAGCGTGCCGGCCATCCCTTCATCGGACCAGGCATGGACCACCCTGAACGTATTGCCCTCGGTGCCGAGGATCCGCGCGGCATAACAGGCGGCGTGAAAGGAATCGTCGCTGAAATCGGTGAGCAGCAGTATGCGGGCCATGGCGTTCCGGTTGCATGGCGAAACTCGATACCGATGCGGCCGCGGAAACTGACGGGCGTCAGTGCGGTACCGGATGCAACGCCATTGCTTCGTCCATGAAGATGCGGACCGATCGGCCCTCTTCATGAACACCAGCACCATGCCCAGGAACAGGACCGCGATCATCACGTGTGCCGGCTCGGGCATCGGAGAGGCCATCGCTCTGCTCTTCGCGCGCAACGGTGCACGCGTCATGCTCGCCGACCTGCATGCGCACGAGGTGGAACGCGTGGCATCAGCGATACAGGCCGAAAGAGGAGAAGCCGTTCCCCTGTGCGTCGATGTATCCCGCCCCCCGGATCGTGAGCGCTTGGCAAGCCGCACCGTTCACGATCCCGGCCGCATCGACACCGCCGTGAATGCATGGTGGATACTGGTGAAATGATGATCGACCTGCATCGACCACGATACCCCACTACCGCATGGCCCATCTGCTCATCCCCACGGACCTTAGCGACCTTTCCTTGAAAGCGGCCACTTTCGCGGTGGACCTCTTCGGCGCCCAAGGCAACACCTTCACCTTGGTGCATACCTCGTCGGACCCCGGACCGGCGTTGCCGCTCATGCGCGAGTTGCCCGCCCTCCGCCGCCGGGAGGACGAAGGACTCGCCGACCTGGAACGGCGATTGCGCGCCGAACGCGATATGACCGGCGCGCACGTGCGCCGGCTCACGGCATCGGGTCCCTTACCGGCGGTGATCACGGAAGCAGCGCACCGGACCGACATCGACCTGGTGGTGATGGGCACCCGCGGACGCAACCCGCATTCCTACACCGGCACCCACACCACCGATGTGATCCTGGAAGCGCGCGTGCCGGTGCTGGAGATCCCCGTGGAGTTGCGCAACCTCACCCTACAGCACATCCTGTTCGGCGACGACGGTGCACCCATCGCGCCTTCCATGCTCCATCCCTTGGCCGCCATTGCCCGTTCGGCCAAGGCCCGCATCACCATCGTGCATGTGGACACCGGGCGCACCCGGAAGGGAAGGTGGGACAACACCCCGGCGTTCAAGGACGCGTTCAAGGGCATCGACCACACGGACCTGCGCGCGGAGAGCAACGATGTGGAACAGGCCCTGCTCGGCCTGGCCGTCCGCGAACACACGGACCTCATCGCCGTGCTCCATCGCAACCGGGGCCTGCTGTCCCGACTCTTCACCCCCAGCATGAGCAAGGCGGTGGCCTTGCACAGCCTTCTTCCCGTCCTCATCCTACCCTCCTGATCCATGAAGACCGAACGTATCCACATCCCGCAGGAATTCTATTCGAACCTCGGGTTCCTGTTCTACAGCGTCGCAGCCAGCGACCGCCATGTCGCGCCCGCCGAGACCGAGCGCTTGCGTGCGGAGATGAAGGCGCACTGGATCCCGCTCGAGCCGGCGCACGATGATCTCGGCACCGTGCTGGCCGAATACATGGACATCAGTTTCGACTATGCCGTGGGCGAGGGCATGAGCGCCCACGAGGCGTTCGACCGCTTCAAGGAGTACTACGAGAGCGAGCCGGACACCTTCGATGCGTCCACGAAAGCACTCGTGCTGCGGACCGCCAGGGCCATCGCCGCCAGCCGGTCCGGCATCAACAAATCGGAACACGGTGCCTTGACGCAACTGATGCTGCTGTTCAGGGAACGGACTGATGGATATCCGTCCACGCGCTGACCTTCATCAGTGTTGCCCCGGGAGGGCCGTATTCCCTTCGTATCACCGTCGATGTCCGACGGTCGCGAAACCCGAACCACAAGTACCATGTCCAACCAAATTCCCGTAAGCCGTCCACTACCCTCCCTGCTGGACGATGACACCTTCGGCTTCCCCGAAATGCTGCCCGGCGTGCTCAACTGGCCCTCCGCCCTCAACACGTCACTTCTTCGCAACACCGGACTCCCTGCGGTGAACATCAAGGAACTTCCCAAGAGCTTCGAGATCGAGCTGGCCGTACCCGGATATCGCAAGGAGGACCTGCAGGTGAACGTGAAGGACGGTCTGCTCACCGTGAGCGCCGAGCGCAAGAAGGAGAAGGAGGAGGAGAAGAACGGATACAGCCGGATGGAATTCAGCTGCCGTTCGTTCGATCGGTCCTTCCGACTTCCGGAGAACACCGACGGGGACCATGTGAAAGCGACCCATGCGCATGGTGTCCTCCATCTGTCCATCCCCAAGACGAAGAGCTTGGCCGAGAAGACGGGCCGAACGATCCGCATCGATTGATCCCTTCCTGGTCGGCCAACGACCCGGTGCGGTCGCGGTCCATGGGCGAATGCGGAACGAAGAAGCGGCGGGTCCGTC
>DASWWQ010000222.1:0-9919 GCA_036405935.1 Flavobacteriales bacterium | reverse complement strand
CCACTCCTTGCACTCCTTTCATTGCGGCATTGTTCCCGATGAACGCACCAAAGGACTCAGAAGCCTTGCTTGGAGCATGCGCGCTATCCGATGCAATTGCGCCTCGGATGTAACTCCGGGTCAAGCCCGCAGTGACAACATTTGGGGAGTGGGTGAAAGGTCCCGCCGATCACCGATCAGCCACCGTACTTTTCGTCCCCCTTATGACCCCCGAACGCAAGGCGATCCGGGCCACGCTTTTCAGCCTGGTCAGCAATGTGGTGTTGGCGGCGGTGAAATGGGTGACCGGATATCTCGGTAACTCGTACGCGTTGATCGCGGATGCGATCGAATCCTCCGCGGATGTGCTGGCCTCCTTCCTGGTATTGGTCGGGCTCCGTTACGCCAGTCGACCCGCCGATGAAGGACACCCGTACGGGCGCGGGCGGATCGAGCCACTGATCACCTTCGTGGTGGTCGGTTTCCTGGTGGCGTCGGCCGCGGTGATCGCTTGGGAAAGCATCCGCAATATCCGCACCCCCCATGAGCTGCCCGAGGCGTGGACGCTCTATGTACTGGGCGCCATCATCGCTTGGAAGGAGATCTCGTTCCGTGTGGTGATGAAGCGCGGTCAGGAAACCAACAGCTCCGCGCTGAAGGCCGATGCTTGGCATCACCGCAGCGATGCGATCACCTCGGTGGCGGCCTTCATCGGCATCTCCATGGCGCTGTACCTGGGCCCGGGTTATGCGGCGGCGGACGATTGGGCGGCGCTCTTCGCCTCCGCCTTCATCCTCTACAACGCTTACCGGATCCTTCGGCCGGCCTGGGGCGAGGCCATGGACGAGAACCTTCATGGCGACCTGATCGCGCGCATCCGTGCCGTGGCCTTGGAGGTGCCCGGTGTGCGGGGTACGGAGAAGTGCTTCATCCGGAAGGCGGGCCTCCGGCACCATGTGGACCTGCACGCCATCGTGGACGGTGGGATCACCGTCCACGATGGTCATGCGATCGCCCATGCACTGGTGGATCGACTCAAACATGATCTGCCCGAGTTGGGCCATGTGCTGGTGCACATCGAGCCCGACCGATGAACTCAGGGCTGTACCGGCTTCGGCGTGGTGCTGCGGTCGGGATCCGTGCTCTGCTCGGGGCTTGTCGTCCCGTTCTCGGTCCGCGTGCCGGTGGTCGTGCCTCCGTAGGTGGAAGACCAGCTCTTGTATTGCTCGGGCGTGAGGATCTGCTGGATCTCCTTGTTGCGGGAGGTGGTCAGCGTGGGATAACGATCGTTCAACCAGGGATCGTTGCCCAAGGCGCGATAACGATCGGCGTATTGGGCGTCCACGTTCTGCAGGCGTTGCATCTGGTCGCCTTGGAGCCGGAGGCGGGTGCCCACATCATCGTTGAACATCGTCCAACCTTGGTTGGGTAGACTGTTCGTGTTGGGCTGCTGTCCGGTGGGGTTCTGTTGTGGCGTGGTCTGGGCGCTCACCAGTGCGGAGGCCGTGAGGGCCAGAACGAAAAGTCCGCTCTTCAGGAAGGTCGGCTGCTGCAAGGGCTTGCGTTTCGGTTCGGCCTGCGCAGGAACAGGTTGTTGGTCGGGGCGAGGGTCCGGCGTGCGCGGCGTGCCGGGATAGGTGATGATGCGTTTCATGGGCTGGTTTTGCTCCCAGTGTAGCGAAGACGGAGCCGTAACCCGGTCGTGATGTCCTCTTCAAGGTTGACGGGGCCTGTAGGGCGGGGTCAGGGATCCCGGAACGGCTTTTCGGGGTGTGGCTGCCCCTGTGCTTTCCCCGGCTTTGGGGCAGGTCCCCGTCCCTTTCCGAACGGCATCCTCTTGGCAAAGGAGAAGGCATCGAACCCTTTCCCCATGGAAACCAACTACGCCGATCCGATCCTCCTGAAGCGCCGGGCCCTGCGTCTGATGCTGGAAGGCCGTGTTCCCGAGTACCTCGCGCTGTTGTCCACGATGCCGCGGACCACTACCCGTCGCCTGCCGATGGAAGTGCCCAACCCGTTGAAGGAAATCCACGCAACACGTTGACCATGCACAAGTACATTCCCTCCGAGACCGAAGCCGAACACCTCCGTGTGGAGCAGATCCGTTCGCGGCCCTATGCGGCGGACGAGACGCCGTACGGCAAGGGTGAAGAGCGTTGCTGATCGTATGGCCGCTCCACGTCCGGGTCGGGCTGCATTCCAGCGCCGTTCGGTTTCAACCGGCGTATTCGAACGTGTAGTGGTGCTGTTTGTCGATGATGTCGATGACCATGGTGCCGCGGATGCCTTGGAGTTCACCCGTCCCGGAATCGGGCACCACGCTGATCCGTTGGGTCGGTGTTCCGCGATCCATGGTGCTGCTGTGCTGTAGGGCGAAGGTGCCTCGGCGTCCATCCACGCTTCCGATGAATCGTTCCAAGGCCACATAGGCGCCCGACATCAGCTTCTGGTCCATCATCCCGAGCATCTCCACCACGCTTTGGCCTTCCAAGGGGCCATGGAAGGTCTTGTGGAAGGTGATCCGTCCCACATCCAGTCCTTCGGCCATGTCCGAGGCCGGGTGTGGGGTGGAGCGGATGTCGAAAAGGCCTTTGATCGTGGTCGGCATGGAGCTGGGGGAGTATCGGCCGGTAAGCTACGATCGGCGGGCGTTCCCCTCCTTGTAGCCATTCTTCGACATGGAGCTTCGGTCCCGTTGGCGGGAAACCGATGGGGAATTTCTGTCACACTCCGGTAATTACATGAGTTCAATTCCGCTTGGAGGGAACTTGGCCCATTGCTGGATGATGGTTGGGAAACCAAGGTCCATGGAGCGCTCCGCCTTCCGTAAACGTCTGCGTCGGATGCATCGGTTGCTGGTGAACAGCAAGGCCGCGTTGGACAACGCGAGTGGATTGGTACCCAACAAGTGGCTCCAGGACCTGTTCTTCATGCTCGCCTGCCGCCGCGTGATCATGCTGAACCTGATCGACAAGGAATTGGGTGCCTTCCTGCTATCCTCGAAGCCGAACGTGTTCACGGAGAACCATTTGGCCGCCTTCATCCCCGATGTCTACGGCCATGACCCGGCCAACTTCATGGAGGTATGTGAGCTGGAGGAAGGTCATCTCCTGACCGAGCTGAAGGAATTGATGTATGAGCCCGGTATTTCCGAGCGCGCCCGGCAGATGGTGATGGCGTTGCTCTGCGAGGCCGAGCAGAACATGACGGACCTCAGCTTCGTGAAGGGGAACCTGCTGCGTGCCTGAAGGGGTCAGGGTCATTCCTTCCGGGCCTGTAGCATGCGGGCCGTGTAGTCCTTCTCCCAACTGTAGTAGTCATCCACCGCTTGGCGGTTCTGCTCCAGCCAGTCGGATACACTGCGCTCCTGCTTGCTCACCACCGCAAGGTGGCTCAGCACTTCGAGGTGCCCGGCCTTCTCCAGTTCCAGGAACCAGGTGGCGTGGTAGTCCCAATAGAAGCCGAAACCCTTGGGCCGCGCTTCCTTCAGGCTGCTGGACAAGCTCTGGAGCTGCATGTTGAGGTCGGTGGCCGATGACGTGGGAGCATCCAGCCCCTCCTTCTTCAAGGCCCGGCTGATCGCCGCGGCGGCGCCCAACCCACCGACCAGTTCCATGTGCATCTCGCTCCGGCGGAAGTCGTTGGGTCGCGGGGTGGTGTCCTCCAGGGCCGTCAACCTGGAGGCGTCCACGCTGATGGTCATGTTGCCCTTCTTGTCGTGCGTGGTGTTGCCGGCCATCAATCCGAGCAGCCGTGCAGTGTTGCCTTCGGCGCGGGCGCCTTCGGGTTCGATCACCAGGAAGCGGCAGAGCGCGAGCACCGCCGGCACGTTGTTTTGCTGCGCCTGCAGCAGGGTGGCCATGGCGTTCTGGGTGCCGGGATGGAAGGGTGCCAAGCGGGCGCTGGCCTGCAACGCGCGGTCCGCCCCCGCCAAGCTGTCCATGGACAAGAGCGTGATGCCCTTGTTGAAGTGCAACATGGACAGGTCGGGCATCACCTTGATCCCTTGGTCGTAGACCTGTAGCGCGGCCTCGGGCCGCCCCAAGGCATCCATGCAGTTGCCGTAGGTCACGTACACCATCGGCATGCCCTTGGCGCCGTCCTTCACCCGGATGATCTCCTGGCACAGCGCGGCGGCCTCCTCATTGCGGCCCATGGCACTGAGGCTCAACGCCTTTTCGGCCATGGCCAAACCGTTCTCCTGGTCGAGTTCCAAGGCCTCGTCGTATTTCTTGATGGCCTTCTTGTAGTCCTGCTTGTCGTGCAAGGCGATGCCCTCTTCCACCTTCATGCGGGCGGCATCGGGTTTCTGGGCGATGACCTGGAGCGCCAGAACGATAGGGACGGGCAGGAGCAGGGTACGGAGTGCCATGGAGGTGGGTTCAAGGGGACAAGGTAGGTCCCCGGCCCAAGGCGCCAATGGGCGGTGCGCGGTTGACAACTCCTCCGGACCCCGGAGCGAGGGATCGGGGTGGGCGGCCACTTTCGCAACATGAGCCCGACCCTGCTGCTGTCCATCGTCTTCGGCTACTTCCTGCTGCTGCTGGGCATCGCTTGGTGGACCAGTCGCGGGGCGGGGGAGCACGCCTTCTACAGCGGTGAGCGCAAGAGCCTCTGGTGGGTGGTGGCCTTCGGGATGATCGGCACGAGCCTCAGTGGGGTCACCTTCATCAGCGTACCCGGACAGGTGGCCGCCAAGGGATGGACGTATTTCCAACTCGTCGTGGGTTTCGCCATCGGTTACTGGATCGTGGCGGGCGTGCTGCTGCCCCTCTACTACCGCATGGGGCTCACGAGCATCTACGGCTATCTGCGTGAGCGTTTCGGCAGGGTGAGCTACCGTACCGGCGCCTCCTTCTTCATCCTCAGCCGTCTCGCGGGGGCCACCATCCGGATCTTCGTGGTGCTCAACGTGATCCAGCTGTTCGTGCTGGATGCCATGGGTGTACCCTTCGAGGTCACGGCCTTCGTGGTGATGCTGATGATCGTGATGTACACCCTCAAGGGCGGCGTGAAGACCATCGTGTGGACGGATACGCTGCAGACGCTCTTCATGCTCGGCGCACTCGTGGGCACCATCGTGTACATCACCGGTCATGCGGATATGTCGGATTGGAGCAGCCGCCTCGGTGCGAGCGGCATGACGCGCATCCTCGACCTCGACTGGCGCAGCGATGGGTTCCTGCTGAAGCAGATCCTCGCCGGAATGTTCATCACCATCGCCATGACGGGCCTCGACCAGGAGATGATGCAGAAGAATCTCAGCGTGGCCACGCTCGAAGGCTCGAAGAAGAACATGCGCAGCTTCAGCGTGATCCTGCTCGGGGCCAACCTGCTCTTCCTGCTGCTGGGCGCGCTGCTCTACCTCTACTCCGACAAGCTGGGCATCGCGCTGCCCGAACGGCCGGATGATGTGTTCCCGACCCTGGCCCTGCAGCACTTCCCCGTGTGGCTCGGCCTGTTCTTCATCATCGGTCTCATCAGCGCGTTGTTCCCCAGTGCCGATGGCGCGCTCACCGCCCTCACCGCCAGCACCTGCATCGACCTTATCGGCATCCGCGACCGCGGTTGGGACGAGGTGAAGCAGAAGCAGGTGCGCCAGCGGGTGCACCTCGGCATGGCCGCCCTGTTCATGGCCTTCATCCTCTACTTCCACTGGCTGGCCACACCGAGCGTGATCAAGACGCTCTTCGATATCGCCGGCTTCACCTACGGTCCGTTGCTGGGCCTCTTCGCCTACGGACTGTTCTTCAAGGGCCGCCCGAACGAGCGTCTGGTGCCCTTCGTGTGCATCGCTGCACCCCTCGTGACCTACTTCCTGCGCCTTTACTCGAAGGAGCTGTTCTTCGGCTACCAGATGGGCTTCGAAGTGCTGCTGGTTGTGGCCGGACTGACGATGCTGGGCTTGGGGTTGCTGAGCAGGCGCGGGTCCGTTCCGGCTTGATCCCTTCTACCTCGCCACCACCAACCGCCGCTGGTGGACCTGTCCGTCCGGGGCGGTGTAGCGGGCCACGTAGCTGCCGTTGGTCACGGACGGAAGGCGTACCGTTTGCGGATGGCCATTGATCCGTTCGCGCAGAACGATCCTTCCGCTTGCATCGAGCAGTTGGAGTTCGCCACCGAGCTGCACCGTGGCAGGCAGGTCCACTTGGAAGGTGCCGTTCGCCGGCACGGGCCAGATGCGTAGCGGGGCTTCGGATTCCTCCTCGTCCACCCCCACGAGGTTCCCACAGATCTGCTCGCGCATGAACAGGAGCGTCTGGGCCATCAGGCCGGGGATGTCGTGTACCGTGTGCTCGTTGCCCTCGTAGGGGATGAAGCGGTAGCGTTCGGGGGTGTAGCCCAGATGCTGCGCCCGTTGATCGATGACGCAGCTGCCGAAGAGGTACGGGTAGTTGTCCGACACGCCGAAGGGCAGGCCCCAGAGGCCGCGCTGATATCCGCAGCCCACCACCGGGTCGCCGGTCTGGTGGTACATGAACAGCGCGGGGTCGTTCGCCGAAGCGATCATGTTCGTGTCGATGATCCCGCCGAAGAACGAGGCCACGCCCAGCACCTCGTCACCCGAAGCACCGGTGCTGTTGAGGCTGCCGAGGTCCGGGCGCGCATAGGTGCCGCTTGGAAGGGTCACGTCTCCCAAGGCGAAGGAGGCCGTGGGCCGCAGCGCTTCGTTGCGGGCATAGGCGGCATGCAGCACGTTGATGCCACCCGCGCTGAAGCCGAGCAGCATCACCTTGTCCGCGATGGTGCCGTCGATGGCGCTGCGGGACTGCAGGAAATGGATCGCGCTGCGGGTGTCGAGCAGACCGCGGTAGGCGGCGCGTACCACCTCGGCCTCGTCGTAGGCGAACGGGTTCCCGAGCAAGGCTTGTCCGTGGAAGCCGAGCCGGTAGCTGATGGTGGCCGCAGCCCATCCACAGCTGGCGAACTGCTCGCAGAGCTCGGCCATATCGCTACGGTCGCCGCCGGTGAAGCCGCCGCCATGCACCATCACCACCAAGGGGCGTTCGGTCTGTCCATCGCCGGTGGGCCGGTACAGGTCGAGCTTCAGCGTGTCCGTGCCGCCGTCGAAGCGGGGCACCGTGTCGTACACGATGCCCTGCTGCACCGTGAAGCCGAAGAGCGGCTGGGTGTAGGAGATGTTGAGGCAGTCCTGCGCCGGGGCGGAGAACGAGGCGAGCAGGGGAAGGAAAAGCAGGTTGCGCATGGGTTGCGCACCAAGGTAGCGCCTACTGCTGGTCGAGCGGGGAGAAGCTGCGCTCCACCACGTCATGCAGCTCCTGGTGGATGTGGCCGTTGCTGGCGATGATCTCCTCGCCGAACAGGTAGGCCGATCCCTCCTTGAAGTCGGTGACATGCCCGCCCGCTTCCTGCACGATCAGGATCCCGGCGGCGACGTCCCAGGCGTTCAGTCCGTACTCGTAGAAGGCCTCGAAACGTCCGCAGGCCACGTAGGCGAGGTCGGCAGCGGCACTGCCGAGGCGACGGATACCCCGTGAGCGGTGCATGAGGTCGCGCAGCAGGTCCACGTATTCGGCCTCGTAGGCGAAGTCGTCGTAGGGGAAGCCGGTGGCCAGCAAGCTGTCCTGCAGGCGATCCCGTGTGGAGACGCGGATGGGTCTGCCGTTCAGTGTGGCGCCACCGCCTTTCCAGGCCGCGAAACACTCGTTGCGCACCACTTCCACCACCACGCCGAGCAGGATCTCCTCCTCACCCCGGATCAGGGCCACGCTGGTGCAGTAGCAGGGTACGCCGTGCACATAGTTCGTGGTGCCATCGAGCGGGTCGATCACCCAGTTGAGGCCTTCCACCCGTTCGCCGGTGCCTTCCTCGGCGATGAAGCCGGCATCGGGAAGCAGCTTCTTCAGTCCGTCCACGAAGCGTTGTTCGGCCACCTTGTCCACGTACGAGACCAGGTTGTTCACGCTCTTGCTTTCCACGTTCGCCTCCGTGAAGCGTTCGCTTTCCGCACGGATGAAGTCCGCCACCTCGCGGCTCAACGCCACCACATCATCCGTTAGCTTCCGCAGTTCCATTCGTTCGTCTTTTCGTCGACCAGATCATCCCTCCGACACCCAGAAGGAAGAGCAAGGTACTGATCACTTCGGCCTGGGTCAGTTCGCCCAGGAAAGGCACGTTCACGCGGATCTTCTCGATGAAGAACCGCTCCACGCCGTTCAGCATCAGGTACACGCAGAACAGCACGCCCGGGGTGGTGATGCGTTTGCGCAGCGCCCAGAGCACGCCGAACAGCAGGATGCACGCGATGGCCTCGTACAACGGGGTGGGGAAGACCCCGGGTACCAGATGGGTGCCGTAGCCCTCGAAGGCCGTTCCATCGGTGAGCAGTTCACCGCTGTAGCCACCGCGGTGCGGGCCCATCACGGCGTTCACGTTGTTGGGATAGTCGTAGCTCCACAGCCATTGCGGGATCCAGCCCGGTTTCGCAGCGGTGTTGGCCACGCCCCAGTCGCCATCGCCGCTCACCTGGCAGCCCAAGCGTCCCACGCCATAGGCCAGCATCAGTCCCGGTGCCGCGGCATCCATGCTGGGCAGCACGGCCAGACCGTGCTTCCTGAAGTAGCGCACCACCATGACGCCCGCCACGATGAGACCACCGTACATGGTGAGGCCGGACACGATGTCCTTCACGTTGCCCGTGCGCACCAGGTCCAGGAAGTCCGAAGGGCTTTCGAGCCAGTGGAACAGCTTGGCGCCGATGAATCCCCAGACCGCTGCGGTGATGGTGATGTTGCCTGCATGCTGCACGGCCGGGATCAGCACGGTGCGGGTCTCGGGCGGATCCTTGCGCTGCTTGTCCTTCTCGCGCCAGAGCAGCCACGCGAAGAGCGCCGCCACGGCCACTCCACCGATGAAGTTGCCCTGCCCGCTGAGCAGGAAGCCCGGCGGGTCGGCCGTCACCTCCTGCATGTGCAGGAGCATGTAGAGTCCCTTGAAGCCGACGATGAAGCCGATGATGGCCTGGAACACGAGGTCCATTGGTGCGGCGGGTGCGCCGATCACGGTGGTCTGCGGCGTGGGCTTCAGCAGACCTTCGGCGGTCTTCCGGCGGAGCTCGCGGGCCAAGGTCAGGTAGGCCGCGACGAAAGCCAGCGCCACGAAGAAGCCGAAGCTGTTCAGGAACTTCAGCACCGGCAGGTCGATCCCCGTAAGGTCCAACAGGGCGTGGTAGAGGGTAGGATACATAGCGGGTCGATCAGGCGATCAGCAGTTCGGAGGATCGGAACACCCCGACCGTGCCCATCAGATGTCCGTCGCCGTTGATGCGTTCCAGTTCCACCGGTACGATGCGGTTGACCAGCGCGCGGTCGTAAGGCAGTTCCACGCGCAGGTAGTTGTCGGTGAAGCCGAGCATCAGACCGTCCTGTTCCTCGGCCTCGAAGAGCACGGGACGCGTGCTGCCGAGGTGCTTCTGGTAGAAGGCACGCTGCATCTTGCTGCTGAGGATACGCAGCTGCTTGGTGCGTTCGCGGCGGATGTCCATCGGCACGCTGTCGTCCATGCGCACGGCGGTGGTGTTGGCGCGTTCGCTGTAGGTGAAGACGTGCAGGTAGTCCACCGGGATGGAGCGGAGGAACTCGTGCGTGCGCAGGAATTCAGCGTCGGTTTCGCCGGGTGTTCCGGTGATCACGTCCACGCCGATGCAGGCGTCGGGCATGCGTTGTTTGATGTGGTGCACCCTTTCGGCGTAGAGGGCCGTGTCGTACCGGCGGCGCATCCGTTGCAGGATCGTATCGCTGCCGCTCTGCAACGGCATGTGGAAGTGCGGCACGAAGCGTTCGCTGGTGGAGACGAAGTCGATGATGCCGTCGTGGCAGAGGTTCGGTTCGATGCTGCTGATGCGGAACCGTTCGATGCCGTCCACGCGGTCCAGGGCCTGGATGAGCTGGAGCAGGTCCTCGGTGCTGTCCTTGCCGCT
>DASWWQ010000221.1:0-12224 GCA_036405935.1 Flavobacteriales bacterium | reverse complement strand
GGAAGGTGCGGTGAACGGTCCCTACCACGAGGGTCCGATGGCCTTCAGCGCCGATGGCCGCACGATGTACTTCTCGCGCAGCAACTACTACGGACGGAAACTGTTGAAGGACGGTGCCGACGTGAGCCACCTCAAGCTCTTCCGCGCCACGCTGGACGAGGCGGGTGAGTGGAACGACATCCGCGAGTTCGCCTACAACAGCGAGGAATGGTCCGTGGGGCATCCGGCCCTGTCCACCGACGGCCGCACGCTCTACTTCGCCAGCGACATGCCGGGCGGTCAGGGAGGCACCGATCTCTGGCGCTGCGTGGACAACGGCCAGGGCTGGGGCAGGCCGGAGAACCTCGGGGCCACGATCAACACGCCCGGTAACGAGATGTTCCCCACGGTGAACGGTGATGCGCTCTACTTCAGCAGCAACGCGCATGAGAACATGGGTGGCCTGGACATCTTCGAGACCCACCCCGAAAGCGGCTACTGGAGCGAACCCGCGAACATGATGTACCCCATCAACACCGAGCACGACGACTTCGGCATGGTGCTCGACACCGGCGGGGTCTCCGGTTTCTTCAGCAGCGACCGGAACGGGAAGGATCGTGTGTTCGGCTTCACCATGCACGAGCCGGAGTTCGTACTGGAAGGCGTGGTGATGAATCCCATCGACGGGATGTACCTGCCGAACATCGAAGTGGAACTGGTGGCCGAATCCGGCGGGATCCAGCGGACCACGACGGCGGAAGGGGGGACGTTCAGGTTCGATCTGCAACCGAACCGCATGTACACGCTGAAGGCCTCCATGAACGGGATGCTGACCAGCTCGGTACCGGTGAGCACGATGGGCATCACGTCCAACGCCGTACTGCGCGAGAAGCTCGAGCTGCAACCCATGCAGCTGGAGAAACCGATCGTGGAGGTGAACGTGCTCTTCGACTTCAACAAGTGGGACATCCGTCCGGACGCGGCCGCCGAGCTGAACAAGCTGGCGAAGATCATCGCGGACAATCCCGGTTTCCTGTTCGAGCTGAGCGCCCATACGGACAGCCGGGGTGGGGATACCTACAACCTCGTGCTCAGCGATGCGCGCGCGAAGAGCGCGGTGGACCACCTGATGCGTCAGGGTGTGGGTCCCGACCAGCTCCGCGCCATGGGTTACGGCGAAACACGCCTCGTGAACGAATGCGGCAACGGGGTGAAGTGCACCGAGGAGGCGCACCAGGCGAACCGCCGTCTGGAGTTCAAGGTGGTGGCGCTGCGCGAAACGGCGGCGCAGCCCTGAGCCCCGTCACTTGATCGTGGGCGTGGCATGCCGCCGTACGGCCTGCGCGAAGGTGAGATTGTCCACCTTGCTCTCGGCCCAGGCGAGGAAGTCGAAGTACTTCAACACCGTGCTTTCGTTCGGGTCCTTCACCACTTCGGTGAGCTCGTCCACGAGGGCGTGATGGATATCGCGCCGGGTCTGTGCGTTGGCGTTGCTGGCCCGGGCCATCTTCTTGATGTGGTCGATCAGGAGCGTCTCCACCTTGTAGGCCCGGTGGCGTTTGCTCAGGAAGCGGTGCGTGCTCCGCACGATGTACTCCAGCAGGTCGTTGTTGCCCAGCTCATAGTGCACCACCAGGTTGAAGAGGCGTGCATAGGTGAAGATGTCCTGCCGCAGCGTTGGCTCCGGGTCGTTGAGCAGTTTGTTGAGCCAGAAGAGGGATTTGTTCACCTGGCCCGCGCCGAAGTGCACGTGCGCCAGTTCATAGAAGAACTCCAGTTCGTACTCCTTCTGGAGCTTGTTGCCGAGCTCCTCCATGCCTTGGAGGATGGGAGCGACCAAGGTCATGGCCTTCTCGAAATCGCCGGTGCGGCCCAGGAGGCGCAGTTCGTCGAGGTAGCTGGCGTTGAACACCTGCACCTGGATGTCGATGCCGCCGAACCCGGATTCCTCGGTGAGCTCACGCAGCTTCCGGATGTTCTCGCCGGCCTCCTTGAAGCGGCCGAGCTCGATCTGGCACTGCACCAGATAGTCCAGGGTGCGCACATAACGTTTGGGGAGGTCCAGCTTCAGGCCCTGGTTGCGCTCCATGATCTCCCGGGCCCGGGTGAACTTGTCGTTGCTCGTGGCCCAGTCGCGTTTGGCCCAATGGCAGAAACCTTGGGTATAGTAGCAGATCGTGGCTGCGCGGTCGCTGAGGGCCGTGTTCTTCCCCTTGATCAGCGGGTGTTCGCTGATCTCCTCCACCATGGCATGCTCCTCATCGGTCCGCACGTAGCCGCCGCTGCGGAACACGTAGTTGATCTTGGAGTACAGGATATGATAGGCCGCCAGATTGCGGAGCTTCTCGATCACCATCTGCTCCTCCTCGATCAACGCATCGAGATCCTTGGTGAACTCGCCGCTCTCGTACGCTTCCTCCAGCAGCATCTTCTCCCAGTTCAGCAGCTCGAACCAGTAGTAGAACTTCTCGTTCTCGCGTGCGATGCGTTTGGCGCGGTGCAGCGTTTTGTTGGCCTCGCCGTACAGGGCCTTGTTGTAGAGGATCTCGATGTTCTTGATCTCCTGCTTCAACGCACCGCTCACGGATCCCTCCGCGTGATAGGCCCGCAGTGCCTTCAACACCAGCTTGTACAGGTGGTTCTTCTCCGAAGGGAAGTGCTTGATGAAGGTCTCCTTGGCGAACTGCTTCTTGATCGACTCCTCATCGTACGTCTTCTGCTTGTCGATGGCGTCGAAGATCCGCAGGTAGTTCTTGTCACCGCTCTGCAGGGCCGAATGCAACTTGAAGAAGCGCTTCTCCGATTTGGTCAGCGAACGGATGAGGTCGTGCAGTTCGGTGCTGGGTTTCATGGTGAAGGGGGCTAGGAAATCAAGGGGCTATCCCAAATATAGGAATCCCAACCCGGGTCAACGCAAGTCCTGCCAACGGTACATTCGTGCCATGCGAACGGCTCATGTTCTTCTTTTTCTCGCTCTGGCCGGGGGGGTGATGGCGGGTGGTAGCGACAGGAACGCCCGGCGGACAAGATCCACGGGTGGCATTTCACGCAGCGACAGTTTGGACCTGCTGCATACGCGGATCGACCTGGACCTGACCCAGACCGCCGCCGGTATCATCCGGGCCCGGGCGTCGATCCGCTTCGTGCCGAAGGTGGAAGGCATCACCGTGCTGCCCTTGGACCTGTTGCAATTGACCGTCGATTCGGTTCGTTCGGAAGGTCTTCCCTTGGCCTTCACACAGGTCGGGGAGCTGGTGTCGGTGTCTTGGGAAGCGGCCCTCGGTGCGGAGGATACGGTGGAGGTGGAGCTCTTCTACCATGGTGATCCCGTGACCGATCCCAGCGGTTTCGGTGGCTTCTACACCACGCCAAACTACCAGTACGATCTGGGCGTGGCCTTCGATGCCATCCCGCATTCCTTCGGCCGTTCGTGGTTCCCGTGCTTCGACAACTTCGTGGAGCGCTGCAGCTTCGAGTACTTCGTGCATACCACGGGCGATCGCAAGGTCACCGCCAACGGCACGTTGATGGGCGTGGAGGAGCTCGGCGGTGGGGAGCGCATCACGCACTGGGCCATGGACGAACCGATACCGGCCTACCTCGCATCGGTGGCAGCGGGCAACTACGCCACCATCCACGATTCATTCCCCAGCATCGCCGGCATCGACATCCCGGTGACGCTCTCCGGCCTCCCGGGCGATACCGCCGATCTGCGCGCTTCGTTCCTGCACCTGCGCAACGCCTTCGATACCTATGAGCGCTGGTTCGGTCCATACCGCTGGGATCGCGTGGGCTACACGCTCACCAGCGCGGGCGCCATGGAGCATGCCACCAACATCTGCTACCCGGATTTCGCCGCGGACGGAAGCCTGGCCGATGAGCGGCTGATGGCGCACGAACTCTCGCACCATTGGTTCGGCAACCTGATCACCTGCGCGCGTGCGGAGGAGATGTGGATCAACGAGGGCATGGCCGACCTCTGTGGCTACCTCTTCATCGAGGACCTTTACGGACGCCAGGCCTATCTCGACCTGGTGAACACGGTGCACCGGAACATGGTCGCGCGTGTGCACCTCCTGGACGGTGCGTCCCACGCCTTGTCCGAAGTGCCTCAGGAGATCACCTACGGCGAGCATTCCTACAAGAAGGGCGCCGACATCGGGCACACGTTGCGCGGTTACCTCGGCGACAGCCTCTTCTCCGTGGGCTTCAAGCGTGTACTGGCCAACAATGCATACAGCGACATGGGCAGCATCGAGCTGCGCGACAGCTTGATCGCGTCCACCGGCGTGGACCTCACCGCCTTCTTCGACGATTGGGTGCTGCAACCCGGATGGGCGGCCTTCGAGGTGGATTCGATCGTGGCCCAGCCACAAGGCGGGGCTTGGCAGGTGACGGCCTACGTGGAGCAGAAGCTGCGGTTCGCGGAGCACTTCTACACGCAGGTACCGGTGGCGGTGACCTTCGAGGGTGCCAGCGGCGATCGATGGGAACTTCCGGCTCCTCTGATGCTGGGCGGAGCGCAGTCGACCATCACGGCCGAGGTGCCCTTCCTTCCGGTCCGTGCCTTCCTGAACAACGACACGCGCCTGGCCTTGGCCACCACCTTCGCCGATGATACGGTCACCACCACCGGCACACGGAGCTTCACGCGCGCCGATCTGGTGCTGATCACCACCGCGATCGACGCGCCGATGCCGATCCGGCTCGAGGAGTTCTGGACGGCGGCCGATGGTGCTGCGGACGATGCGCTGCCCGTGGTCCCTTCGCCCGATCGGTGGTGGCGTATCACGGGTGATTTTCCGGAGAGCTACTCAGCGCGCCTGCGCTTCACCTTGGATGGCAGGACCACGGGAGTGAACGCCTATGATCGGCAATTGGTGCAGGAGGTGGGCGGTGCCGGATTCCGCGAGGACAGCTTGCGCATCCTCTATCGGCCGGATGCCCGTTTCGATTGGACCATCCTGCCCGATGTCACCTTGACCACGCTCGGCTCCATCACCGATGGTTCCGCTCGGTTGGAGGTGGGCGACATCGCGCCGGGCGATTACGCCTTCGGTCTTGCGCGCACCAGTGTGGGGATGGAGGGTGCGGCCGCGATCGAAGGGAAGTGGACCTTGCTTCCGAACCCTGCGCAGGATGTGCTGCACGTGCAGTCGCCGCGTGCCGGTGTGGTGCCCGGTTCCGAACTGGTGCTGCGCGATGTCCAAGGCCGCATCCTGTGGAAACAGAAGCAACAAGGACGACGCACCAGCATCGATGTGGCCCGCTTCGCAGGGGGCACGATCATCGTCAGTGCGGTGGTTCCCGGTGCGGGGGAGATCGGATTGGGCCGTGTGGTGGTGCTGGACCGATAGGGCATGAAGGCGTTCTGGCGTTGGCTTCTTCTTCTGGCCTTGTGGTGGATGCTGGTCTTCCTCGTGCAGCGGCTGCTCTTTCTCGCGGCTGCCATGGGCAAGTTGGAAGGCATCGCGTGGAGCGGGATCCTGCTGGCGAACGGGAAGGCCCTCCCGATGGATCTATCCGCCACGGGCTATCTGCTGTTGCTGCCGGTGGTGTTGATGCTGGTGGCCGTGCTCAGCGGACGTGCGGTGTTCGCACACGTTTCGCGCATCCTCGTCGTGGTGTTCCTGGTGCTCGCGGCCGTGATCAATGTCGTCGATATCGGGCTCTTCGATGCCTGGGGAACGAAGGTGGTGCGCAAGGCCTTGGGCTACCTGGCCTATCCGAAGGAGGTGATCGGCATCGTGCGCCCGATCCATGCGGCCGCGCTGATCGCCTTGGCCGGTGTGCAGGTCTTCCTCTTCGAACGGCTGTTGCGGAGGATCGATTTCCGGCTACACCGCTTCCATGGAAGCGCCTACAAGGCCGGCCTGGCGATGTTGGTGGCCCCGGCCCTGTGCGTGCTCGCTGCGCGCGGCGGCCCGCAGGACCTGCCCATCGACAAGAGCTGGAGCTATTTCTCGCGTCATCCGGTGCTGAACCTTGCCGCGCTCAACGGGGTATGGAACACCTTGGAGATCGCCGTGCAGCCCGCGGAGTTCGAGACGCAGCCTTACGCGTTCATGCCGCAGGCCGAGGCGGAGGCCGTGATGCATGCGGGCGCGCGGCGGGTCCCTTCGCAGCACCGCAGCATCCTGCGTGTGGAGCGTCCGAACATCCTGATGGTCTTCCTCGAAAGCTGGACGGCCGACATCATCGAGCCGCTGGGAGGGGACAGTGGCGTGGCCCCGGAGTTCACGGCCCTGTGCCAGGAAGGCCTGCTTTTCCACGACTTCTACTCCACCGGTTTCCGCACGGAGCAAGGATTGTGCGCCATGATCAGCGGCTTCCCTTCCCAGCCCACCACCACCATCATCCGGAAATACGGCAAGTTCGATCGGCTGCCCAGCCTGGTGCGCCGAGCGGACAGCGCGGGTTATCACGCCACCTACTGGTATGCCGGTGATGTCGCTTTCGCCAACACGCGCGCCTATCTCGAGGCGATGGGCTTCGACCGGGTGCACGACGAGAACTCCTTCCCGATCCGGCAACGGACGCGTTGGGGCGCCTACGATGAGGAACTCTTCGATTTCCACCTGAAGGAAGCACGCAAGGACCCGGAACCCTTCTTCCATGTGGTGATGACCTCCACCAGTCACGAGCCCTTCGATGCGCCGGTGGAGGAGGGCTTCCGCGGAGGCGAGCCGCAGCGGTACCGCAACACGGTGCACTACACCGATCGCATGTTGGGCCGCTTCCTCCGCAAGGCGAAGAACGAACCCTGGTACGATCGTACGTTGATCGTGGTGGTGGCCGATCACGGACATTATCTGCCGCACAACCGGCAACACCACAGCGCGGCCCGGCATCGCATCCCTTTCCTGATCACCGGTGGGGCCTTGGACCCGCAATTCCGCGGGAAGGTGGAGCGCACCGTCGGCTGCCACGTGGACCTTCCGGTGACCTTGCTGGCCCAACTGGGTCTCTCCACCGACGGCTTCGAATGGGGGCGGGACCTCTTCGACAGCGCTGCCACCCATCGGGCCTTCTGGACCTTCGACGAGGGTTTCGGAACGGCGGACAGTGTACAGACCGTGGTCTACGATGCCTTGGGGAAACGCATCATCGAGCTGCGCGACAGCACGCGCATGAACGACCGCGATCGCTTGTTGCACGAAGGACAGGCCCGGTTGCAGGTGCTGCTGGACCGCTACATCGAGTTCGATCAGTAGGCTCCGTTGCCATGCCATCGAACCACGGATGCACGCGGATAGTGCCTTTCCATCCGTGTTCATCGGTGTTCATCCGTGGTTGAAGAATGGAACTGCTCGCCAACGGTGAGCGAGCATCCCTCGGAAATGCGAGCAGGGCGGCCAAGCCGCCCTTCCTCTTCCAATAGGATGTCACTCCGGCCTTGGGCCGCAGCCGCGAAAAGTTCAAGCCTTGCCGAAACGCAATCCCTTACCGGGGTAGCGCGCGCTCTTGCCGAGCTGTTCCTCGATGCGGAGCAGCTGGTTGTACTTGGCGATCCGGTCGCTGCGGCTGGCGGAGCCCGTCTTGATCATGCCGCAGTTGGTGGCCACGGCGAGGTCGGCGATGGTGCTGTCCTCGGTTTCGCCGCTGCGGTGGCTCATCACGGCGCTGAAGCCCGCACGATGCGCCATCTCCACGGCTTCCAAGGTCTCGGTCAAGGTGCCGATCTGGTTCACCTTCACCAGGATGCTGTTGCCGATGTTCTTTTCGATGCCCTCGGACAGACGTTCGGTGTTGGTCACGAACAGGTCGTCGCCCACCAACTGCACCTTGCTGCCGAGTTTTTCCGTCAGCTTCTTCCAGCCGTCCCAATCGTCCTCGGACATGCCGTCCTCGATGCTGACGATGGGGTAGCGCTTGGCCCAATCGGCCCACATATCCACCATCTGTGCGCTGGTGAGGCTGTCGCCGGTGCTCTCCAGCACGTAGCGTTTCTTCTTGCTGTCGTAGAATTCCGTGCTGGCGCAATCCAGGGCGAGCACGATGTCGTCGCCGGGTTTGTAGCCGGCCTTCTCGATGGCCTGCATCACCAGCTTCAAGGCGTCCTCGTTGCTGGCAAGGTCGGGGGCGAAACCACCTTCATCACCCACGTTGGTGCTCAGTCCTTTCGCCTTCAACACGGCCTTGAGGCTGTGGAACACTTCGGCGCCCATGCGCAGGCCCTGGGAGAAACTGCGCGCACCCACGGGCATGATCATGAACTCCTGCACATCCACCTTGTTGTCGGCATGTGCACCACCGTTCAGGATGTTCATCAGCGGTACGGGCAGTGTGCAGGCGTTGGTGCCACCCACATAGCGGTACAGCGGCAATCCGGCCTCGCTGGCGGCGGCCTTCGCCACGGCGAGCGAAACGCCGAGGATGGCATTGGCACCGAGGTTGGCCTTGTTCGGCGTGCCGTCCAGACCGATCATGGCCCGATCGATCATGCCTTGATCGTGGATGTACGCCCCCTGCAGCTCGTCGTTGAGCGTGCTGTTCACGTTCTCCACGGCCTTCAACACGCCCTTGCCGAGGTAACGCTTCTTGTCGCCATCGCGCAGTTCCACGGCCTCATGGGCACCGGTGCTGGCGCCGCTGGGCACGGCGGCGCGGCCGATGTGGCCGCTGTCGGTGAACACGTCCACTTCGATGGTGGGGTTGCCCCGGGAATCGAGGATCTCGCGGGCTTGGATCTTGGCGATGACGCTCATACGGTAAGGTTGCGTGTGATGATGATATGCAGCTCAGGCATTGCGCAGCACGGGGGCCGCTTTACGCGCATGCTCGGCCATCAGTTGCGTGAACTCATCGAAGAGGTAGCGGCCATCGAGCGGACCGGGCCCGGCCTCCGGATGGTACTGCACGCTGAACACGGGCTTGCCCTTCAGGCGCAGGCCGGCCACGCTGTTGTCGTTCAGGTGCACATGCGTGATCTCCACGGCGGTGTTCCTCTCGCACGCGGCCCGATCGGCCACGAAGCCGTGGTTCTGGGAGGAGACCTCCGATCGACCCGTCACCAGGTTCTTCACCGGGTGGTTGATGCCGCGGTGCCCGTGGTGCATCTTCTCCGTGGGGATGCCTTGGCTCTCCGCCAACAACTGGTGCCCCAAGCAGATGCCGAACACGGGCAGGCCGGTGCCGATGATGTCCTTCACCAGGGAAACGCTGGCAGGCATGGCACCAGGATCGCCGGGACCGTTGCTCAGCAGGAACCCGTGGGGTTCGGCGGCCAGCATGTCGGCTACGGGCGTGTCCATCGGGAACACATGCACCTCGCAGTCGCGCTCCGCCAAGGAGCGGATGATGTTCGACTTCGCCCCGAAATCCACCAAGGCTACACGGTAGGCGCCGTTGGTGCGGCCTTCCACGTGGGGTGCGGCGCTGGTGACCTTGCTGCTCAGTTCGGAACCGGCCATGGAGGGCGCCGTGGACAGGCGCAGCTTCAGCACGTCGAGGGGAATGGTGCTTTCCGAGCAGATCAGGGCGTTCTGGGCGCCGTTGTCGCGGATGTGGCGCACCAGCTTGCGGGTGTCGATATCGCTGATGCCCACCACACCGGCGGCCTTCAGGTGGTCGTCCAGCGAACCGGTGCCACCGGGGCGGCTCCAGACCTCGCTGTATTTCTTCACCACCAGACCGGCGATCTTGGGCGAGCCGCTTTCGCCTTCGCCCTCCTTCACGCCGTAGTTGCCCACGTGCGGGGTGGCCATCACCATGATCTGGCCGGTGTAACTGGGGTCCGAGAAGATCTCCTGGTAACCGGTCATGCCGGTGTTGAAGCAGATCTCCCCGACCGTGGTTCCTTGCGCGCCGATGGCGCGACCTTCGAACTGGGTCCCGTCCGCGAGCAGCAGCAGGGCTTTGGGGCGTTGGCTGGTCAGCATCTCGGGCCGCAAAGGTATCGGCTGATGCCCGAATCGCCTGCGGCGCCGGCCCGGGTTCTCCACGATCCCCGCGACCCGCTTCACCTTGCTGCCCAAGGCCCGCCGGTTCACCGCCCGTTCCGCGGTTGAAAAACCATCCGGGCGGCGAAATGCCCAACTTCAGCGTCCCGTACATACAACCCTCCCCCTCATGCTGCGCCTCTTCCCGCTCCTCGCCCTGGTCTTCACCCTCAGCCCCGCCCTGCAGGCCCAGACCTACTTCTATGTGGACCAGATCGAGGTGGAACCGGCCGCACCCACCACGGCGGATGACATCAGCATCTCCCTCATCGGAAACCTCAGCAGCTCGGGCTCCTACGTGGTCAGCGCCACGGCGCAGGTGATGGGCAATACGGTGCAGCTCACGGTGGTGTCCGCCAGCACCGGCGGCCTATCGGTACTGGTGCCCCATACGGAAACGATCCCCATCGGGCAGCTGGCTGCGGGTACCTACGCCATCCTGGTGCAAGGGAGCGGTACGGACGACTTCGCGCCGGAGTTCCAGCATTCCTTCATCGTCTCCGGTGGCGGCCCGTGCGATGACCTGGAGGTGCTTTCCGTCAGCTACGGTGCCTTCAGCGACACGTTGGTGGAGGTGGTGGTGGACAACAACAGCACCACCGAGATCTTCTCGTACCCGGCCTTCGTGCTGTTCGATGCCAACGGTGATACCCTCGCCGTGGAAACCGACATCACCTTCGCCCTGGTGGACGAGTCCACGCATTACCTGCGCATCCATGACGATGCGGTGCTGCCCACCGGTCCTTTCACCGGCACGCTGGAACTATGGACGCTTTTCTATGAGGAACTGTCCTGCTCGTTCGAAATGGAGTTCGATCTCTGTCCAGCGCCGCCGTGCTCACCGTTGATCGTCAGCCTGCAGAACCTGGGCGGCGGCAGCACCGAGGGCAGCTTCGGCTGGACGCTCTTCCAAAGCGGCGAACCGACCGCGACCGGCCAATTCGTGCTGGGCGGTGATGTGCAGTACGATGCCGATACGCTCTGCATGGCCCCGGGTGGATACGAATTGTCCATCGACCAGAGCGGGGAGGTGCCGTTGGGCCAATTGTACGTCGGCGTGGGTATCGGTGGCCTGCATCTGGGCCAGCAGATGGCCCTGAACTGGGCGGAGCCCATGCCGCTGGTGTTCGACTTCCATCCGCTCTGTTCCGAGGGCGGCCAGAGCGTGGGGGAGGTGGAGGCGAGCGCACCCATCTTGCTACGCCATACGGCGGAAGGTTTTGCGCTGGACCATCGCCAAGGCGAGGCCTTGGGACTGATCACGGTGTTCGATGCGCAAGGTCGGAAGGTGCTGGAGCGCAGCACGCCGAACAGTTCCTTGATGCTCAACACTGCGGCTTGGGCGGAAGGCGCTTATGTGTTGCACGTGCAAGGCCGTGATGGAGCGGTGCAGGTGCTGCGTGGGGTGGTGGTGCGGTGAGAGGTGATAGGTGATAGGAAGGGTCAGCGCACTCGCGGCACGCGGGCGCGTGCTCGGGAATTTGCCCTATTATCTTTACCCAGCACCTAGTATCGTAAGATGGCGGTCGAACAGCAAATAACCATATCGTTCCGTTACGGCCTGAAGGATCTTAGTGCCCTACGGCAGCTTTCTGCCAAACTGAATCAACTCCTGAAGGATAGTGCATTGGGTGAGGTGGACGGCCATGAAGTAGCGGTCGACCTGAGCCATGGGTTTCTCTATCTATACGGCCCAAGCGCCGAAGCCATGTTCAAGGGCATCAAAGAGCTTCTATTGCAGGTGCCTTTCATGAAAGGCGCGACCGTAAAACTCAAGTTCAAGGATGGCAGTGATGATTATCCTGAGTTCGAGGTCGAGCTGGATTGACTGCGTATAGTAGCCCCAGAGCACAGTTCATCAACCTATTGCGGTACATCCTTTTCGTACAGCAGATGAGTAGGTTTTTTTCCAGGTTCGATCAGTAGCTTGTCCAAGTATTGAGGGTCTAAGTAGCTGTCCCATGCGGCTAGGCCGGCAAAAGCATTGGCAAAGTGCGTGATGATCCCAGAGCCTTCTACTGTAGCTCCAATGTAACCGCTTGATGTTGGTTTTTTTCGCGGATACAACTCTTCGGGGATCGCGATTGGGTGATTGGCGGTGGTCCTCCATACGCCGCGATCCAGTAGGTCGGGCGTGATGTATTGCGCGCAAACTACACTCTCGGGGTCTGGCGTGGGAGCCATGGAGCCGGATGCGAAGTATTGCTCAAATAGTACACAGCTCACACTCATCAAGGCTTCGCGTTCAAAGCGGATCACCTGGCCGAGCATCAGGCGGCCATCGGAAAGGGGTATGCCAAAGCA
>DASWWQ010000220.1:0-21320 GCA_036405935.1 Flavobacteriales bacterium | reverse complement strand
TACCGCCCTTCTTCGCACTGGGCACCTCGATGTGCACGATGAGCTTCTGGGTGGTGGCCACCTTGAAGTCGAAGGTGTTCTTGGGCTCGTCCGCGCTGCTTTCGAAGAGACTTTTGCCGGTGGCGTCCACCAGTTTCCAGTTCACTTCGCCCAGGATCGGGTGGGTGCAGACCAGCACGCGGTATTCCTGACCGCTGTAGAAGGTGAGTTCCACTTCGGCCTCTTCGCCGGGAGCCAACTGGGCCGCGTTGAAGGTCTCATTGAACTTATAGGGCGCCAGTGCCGGGATGCACTTGTTCTTGGCGAAACTGCGGCACTGCGCGCTGGCGGCCGAAGGCAGGGCCATCAACGCCACGAGGACGATGAGGGAGTGGATATGCTTCATGGCCATGGGTCAGTTCACGTATGATGCGCGGATAGCGGCGGCCTTTTCGCTCAAGGCCTTGAGTTGGGGATCGGTGAGCGAGGCCGTCGGAGCCGTTCCCCCGATCACGGCCACACCGTTCTCCTCGGTGATGGTGCTTCCGCCACCCGGTACGATGACCTCACCGAAAAGGGCATCCAAGGCACGGAGATCGGCAAGCACTTCGGCCACCACCTTATCGTCCGTGCTGTAGGTGGAGACCAGTTCCAGCAGGTCCTTGAGGGGCAGCTTCTGCTCGGCGATACGCTGACGCAGCTCCGGCGTGCTGTGCTGCTCGGCCACCTTGGTCGCCACATACAGCCCTTCGAGCCATCCGCCGGCCATCATCAGGGCGCTGATGTGGTCGCGTTTGTTCTCCTTGAGGTAGGCATCCACGTTCCAGTACGCTTCACTGATGATGTTCAGCAGCGAATCGCGTTCGTTGCGGTTGCGTTCCATGCGGTTCACCACGTCCTCATTGAAGGCGCTGCTGACGTCGAGCTTCTTGGCCAGCTTCTGGACGCAGCTGGTGTAGAGCATGCTCTCCTGGGTGTTGTTGAAAACGCTGGCGTAGCTGAGGTCCGCGCCATAGATGCCCAGGTTGAGGGCCTGCTTGCTGGCGGCGGTGTAGTTGTCCACCTTCTTCACATCGTTCAGGATGTCCTTGTCATATTCAGCCCCGGCCTTCTTCAGCAGGGCGGCGGTCTCCATGGGCGATGGGATGTTGTGGAAGATGTTGCGCGTCTTCCGGGCCCGTGCGGCTTGGGTGGAATCCGTCAGGGGGTCCACCTTCAATGAGTCCTGGGGCGGCTGTTCACCCCCGCAAGCGGCGAGCAACAGAGCGGCCAGCAGGCCAAGGTGGGAAAGGGTTCTATGCATGGTGCTCGGGAATGGGTGCAGCACGGTAAAGGTGTCGGTCAGGTGGATGGAGGTCAGTGCGCTTCAAGCCAGTTTTTCCCCATTCCGGTGTCAACAACCAGCGGAACGTCAAGGGAAAGCGCCCCTTCCATCTTCTCTTTCACGAGGCCTTCAACGACCGAAGCCTCGGAAAGTTCCACGTCGAACACGAGTTCATCGTGCACCTGCAGCAACAGCTTGCTCTTCAGGCGTTGGCGCTTCAGCTCGCGGCTGATATCCACCATGGCCACCTTGATGATGTCGGCGGCCGTACCCTGCATGGGTGCGTTGATGGCGATGCGTTCGGCGTGGGCGCGCACGGTGTTGTTGGGACTGGTGATGTCCGGTAGGTAACGACGGCGACCCATCAAGGTCTTGATGTAGCCGTGGGTCCGGCAGAACCCGATCATCTCGTCCATGTAGTTGCGGATGCCGGGGAACTGCGTGAAGTAGTCGTCGATGATGGTCTTGGCCTCGGCGCGCGGGATGTTCAGCGTCTGCGATAGACCGAAAGCCCCTTGTCCGTAAGCGATGCCGAAGTTGACGGCCTTGCTCTTGCTGCGCTGTTCGCGGGTGACGTCGGCGATGTCCACCCCGAACACCTTGGCCGCGGTGGCGGCGTGGATATCGAGCCCTTGGCGGAACGCCTCCTGCATGTTCCTGTCGCCGCTCATATGGGCGATGATGCGCAGTTCGATCTGGCTGTAGTCGGCGCTGAGCAGCAGGTGGTTCCCGTCGCGCGGCACGAAGGCCTTGCGGATCTCGCGGCCCTTCTCGGTCCGGATGGGGATGTTCTGCAGGTTGGGGTCGTTGCTGGCCAGTCGACCGGTGGCGGCCACCGTTTGCAGGTAGTTGGTGTGTACGCGGTGGGTACCGGGATCGGCGGCCTCGGGCAGCGTGTCCACGTAGGTGCCCTTCAACTTGCGCAGGCTGCGGTAGTCCAGGATCAAGGGGATCGCCGGATGCAGGTTGCTCATCTCCTGCAGGATGTCCTCGCTCGTCTGGTACTGGCCGGTGCGCGTCTTCTTCACCTTGTCACCACCGAGCTTCAGGGTCTCGAACAGCACATCGCCGAGTTGCTTCGGACTGTCGATGTTGAAGGACACACCACAGGCCTCATGGATCCGCTCCTGCAGCTTCAGGATGTCCTGGCCCAGCTCTTCGCTGAACTGCTTGAGGGCCGGGATATCGATGCGGATGCCCTCCATCTCCATCTCGGACAGCACGCCCACCAGCGGCATCTCCACCTCATTGAACAGCTTCGTGATCCCGTCCTCCTCCAGCTTGGGAAGGAAGTGCTCGTGGAGTTGCCAGGTGATGTCGGCGTCCTCGGCGCTGTATTCCTTCACGGCGATCGGATCGGCATCGCGCATGCTCTTCTGCGCCTTGCCCTTCGGTCCGATCAGCGTTTCGATGCTCACGGGTCGGTAGCCGAGGTAGGTCTCGCTCATGTAGTCCATGCCGTGCCGCAGGTCGGGCTTCAGCAGGTAGTGCGCCACCATGGTGTCGAAGAGGGGGCCCTTCACTTCCACGCCGTAGTTGCGCAGCACGGTGATGTCGTACTTGGCGTTCTGCGCCACCTTGCCGATGGCCTCGTTCTCCAGGATGGGCTTGAAGATCCCCAGGATGCGATCGGCCTCGGCGCGGTCGGCGGGGATGGGGACGTAGTGCCCTTTGTGCTTCTCCCAGCTGAAGGCCAATCCCACCAGTTCGGCCGTGCGTTCATCCTTGCTGGTGGTCTCGGTGTCGAAACAGAACCGCGGTTGCTTCTTCAATTGGGCGGCCAGCATGAAGAGCGATTCGTTGCCCTCCACCAGGTAGTAGCGGTGATCGACGGTGTCGATGTTCGCCAGATCCCTCAACTCCACGTTTCCCTCGCCGTCCACCGTGGTGCCGAAGAGGTCGACTTGTCCGGGCCTTGCCGCGGGCGCCTTCTTGGATCCCTTGGGTGCGGGTTCGGGCTCGGTGCCCAACACCCGGTTGGTCAGGTTGCGGAACTCCAGTTCGCTGAAGACCTCGAGCACCTTGTCCCGGTCCGGCGGGCACATGAGCAGGTTGTCATGGTCCAGTTCCACGGGCGCGGCCACGTTGATGGTCGCCAGCATCTTGCTCAGGCGGCCCTGTTCGGCGAAGGCGATCACGTTCTCCTTCTGTTTGCCCTTCAGTTGGTCGGCGCCTTCGATCACGGCTTCGAGGCTGCCGAACTGCTGCACCAGTTTGATGGCGGTCTTCTCCCCGATGCCGGGAATGCCGGGGATGTTGTCCACCGCATCGCCCATCAGGCCCAGGATGTCCTTCACCTGTTCGGTGCGTTCCAGGCCCCAACGGTCGCAGATCTCCCTGGGTCCAAGCTTCTCGGGGGGATCACCGCCGCGGCCGGGCTTGTACATGATGATGCGGTCCGTCACCAATTGGCCGAAATCCTTGTCGGGCGTCACCATGTACGTGACATAGCCTTCCGCTTCGGCCTTCTTCGCCAGCGTACCGATCACATCATCGGCCTCGTAGCCGTCGGCCTCGAGGATGGGGATGCACATGGCCTCGATGATGCGGCGGATGTAGGGGATGTTGCTGCGGATGTCATCGGGCATCTCCTCCCGGTTGGCCTTGTAGTCCAACAGGGTTTCGTGGCGTTCGGTGGGGGCGGCGGTGTCGAACACCACGGCCATGTGCGTGGGCTTCTCCCGCTTGATCAGGTCCAGCAACGTGGTGGTGAAGCCGAACGAAGCGCTGGTGTTGAAGCCCTTGCTGTTCACCCGGGGGGCGCGGATGAAGCTGAAGTAGGCGCGGTAGATCAGGGCGTAGGCATCCAGCAGGAAAAGTCGGCGGTCCTCGGAAGGGGGGGGGACGATGGCAGGGGTCTCGGTCTCGGACATGGGGCGAAGATGCGGCCAATGTCGTCGAGGATCACCCTGATCTTCCGCCATGATCGGGCTGTCCAGAACCACTTTGCTCGTTGTCCTGGCCCTGGCCTTTTCGAGTTGCCGCACCTACGAGATCCCCGCACGGCCCCATACCGGGACCTTCCGGGCGATGGACACCAGTGCGATGGTCGGGCCGATGCCTACGGGCCATTCGGCGAAGGCCACACCTATCGGGTCGGTGCCATCTCCGAGGTTGCCGTACCGGACCGGAAGGGCGTTTGGTGATCACTCCGGCCATCGAGATGCGCATCACCACGAAGGCCGGGAAAAGGCATCATGGCTTCTTTGATGCGAGCTATGTGAAGGAGGGGGATCCCCGTGATGCCGCGGGGACGGCTGTTCGGCGACCACTTCATCCGGATCCCGGTGGAGGATATCGCCCGGATGGAACTGCAGGACGGGGGCAAGCGCTGTGCCTATCAAGGGCCGGTGAAGCGGCCGCTGGAGGTTGTGCTGCAGGAGCGTTCAGCACCCTAGGAAGGGTCGAGGAGGCCGGACGCACTTCGGGAAATGGGTGGAAATGCTACATTTGCACCCGACATGCGGTGAAGAGGGAAGAGGGGACCGCCCCTTTTTTTTTTGCCCCGCATGTCCCGGACCGATGATCACGACCGCGCAATTGACCGAAGCACTGGAACGCCAATTGGCCCGAACACCGCATTTCCTGGTGTTCGCCGAGGTGCGCCCCAGCGGCAAGGCCATCGTGGAGGTGGACAACGACCGGAGCATCACGCTCGACGACCTCACGGCCATCAACCAGGGGTTGCGCGAGGTCTTCGGCGAGCAGCTGGACGACCTGGAGCTGGAGGTGTCCTCGCCCGGTATGGGACGCCCCTTCCGGGTGCTCCGTCAGTACGAGAAGCACTTGGGGCGTGATGTGGAGGTGAAGCTGAACAACGGCAAGTCGCTGCTGGGGCGCTTGGCCGCGCTGAACGAGGGCGGCATCACGCTGCAGCTCGAGATACCCAGCAAGGTGAAGGGCCGGGCGGCCAAGCTCAGCGATGAGATGACGCCCATCCTGTTCAACGAGATCAAAAGCACGCAAGCAACCATCAAGTTCAACTGAACGCGCAATGAGCACTGTCAACCTCATTGAATCCTTCGGGGATTTCAAGGAAGTCAAGAACATCGACCGGGTGACCATGATGGGCATCCTGGAGGACGTTTTCCGCGGTGTGGTGAAGAAGAAGTACGGCGAGGATGCCAACTTCGACATCATCATCAACCCGGACAAGGGCGATCTGGAGATCTGGTTGAACCGGAAGATCGTGGAGGACGGTATGTCCGAGGACGATGGCCTGGAGATCGAGCTCAGTGAGGCCCGCAAGATCGAGCCCGACTTCGAGGTGGGCGAGGAGGTGAGCCAGGAGATCAAGATCGAGGATTTCGGCCGACGCAACATCCAGGCCTTGGGGCAGAACCTCAAGGGCCGGATCATGGAGCTGGAGAAGGACCACCTCTACAACAAGTACAAGGAGCGCGTGGGCGAGATCATCGCCGGCGAGGTATACCAGATCTGGAAACGCGAGACGCTGATCCTGGACGACGAGGGCAACGAGCTGATCATGCCCAAGGACCAGCAGATCAAGACCGATTTCTTCAAGAAGGGCGACACCGTCCGCGCCGTGGTATGGAAGGTGGAGATGCGCAACAACACCCCTGTGGTGATCCTGAGCCGCACGGCCCCGGAGTTCCTGGAGAAGCTGTTCGAGCAGGAGGTGCCCGAGGTGGCCGATGGCCTCATCACGATCAAACGCATCGTGCGCGAACCCGGTGAGCGCGCCAAGGTGGCCGTGGAGAGCTATGATGATCGCATCGATCCCGTGGGGGCCTGCGTCGGTATGAAAGGCAGCCGGATCCACGGCATCGTGCGCGAACTGCGCAACGAGAACATCGACGTGATCAACTACACGGCCAACGACCAGCTGCTGATCCAGCGCGCATTGAGCCCCGCCAAGGTGGGCAACATCAAGCTGGACAACGAGCACAAGCGTGCCGAGGTGTACATGAAGCCCGATCAGGTGGCCTTGGCCATCGGCAAGGGCGGCCACAACATCAAGCTGGCCGGTCGCCTCACGGGTTTCGACATCGATGTGTACCGGGACAGCGATGAGGTGACGGATGATGTGGACCTGAGCGAGTTCAGCGACGAGATCGAGCAGTGGATCATCGACGAACTGCGCGGCATCGGTTGCGATACGGCGCGCAGCGTGATCGACCTCGGCAAGGAGGACCTGGTGAAACGTACGGACCTGGAGGAGGAAACGGTGGAGGAGGTATTGCGTATCCTGAAGGACGAATTGGAGAAGTAGGGCGACGTTCACGTCACCCGGAATTTGAAGGGCACGTCGCCCGCAGGGGAAGTAGAGGCGATCTTCGTATCGCCGGAAGGAACAGAACGAAACCAAGGGACCTGGAAGCAGGGCCAAGGAACTGAATGAGCGAAACGGCGGACAAAACGGTGCGATTGAGCAAAGTGGCTCGCGAGTTCAACCTCGGCGTGCACACGGTGGTGGAGTTCCTGGCATCCCGAGGGCATGCCGTGGATCCCAATCCGAACACCAAGATCGCGGGGGAACTGTACGATCTCCTGGACAAGGAATTCGGCACGGACAAGGCCGAGAAGGAGGCGAGCCAACACAGTGTGCAGCAACGCCAGGAGCGCGAGAGCATCCTGCTGGCCAGCGCGGAGAAGGAGGCGGCCCGTAAAGCAATGGCGGCCGAGGCGGCCCCTGCGGCACCTGTGCCCCCCGCTCCGGTGGCCAGTGCACCGGTCGTGGAACCGGCCCCGCCTGTTGTGGACAAGACCCCGGTCCCTGCCGTGGAACCTGCTCCCGGGACCGGTGCCAACGAGGTGATCAAGGCACGGGCGGAGAAGGCCGTCGGCCCGAAGACCTTGGGCAAGATCGACCTCGATGCCGGTAGGAAAGGTCGCCCTGCCGCCAAGAAGGAGGAGCCCGCACCACCGGCCCCTGCCGCACCTGCCCCTGCAGCAGTGGCCCCCGCGGCCCCGGCGGCTCCCCCTGCACCGGTCGCCCCGGTGGCGGCCGTACCTCCGGCTCCCAGCGGCCCGACCGAGCCCGAGACCATCCGCGTCAATGTCACCAAGCTCACCGGCCCGAAGACCATCGGCAAGATCGAATTGCCCGTGGAGCGTGAGCGGAAGCCTGCCGAACGCCCCTCGAACGACGACCGTGGCCGACGCAAGCGCATCGTGAAACCCGGTCCGGTCAACATCGACCGGGTGGCCCAGCAGACCGATCGGAACGCTCCTCCGGGACGTCCGGGCGAACTGGACGAGAACGCCGTGAAGCGCAAGGTCAGCGAAACGCTGGCACGCCTCACCGGAGGCGGTCAGAAGGGTCGTGGGGCCAAGCTCCGCCGCGAGAAACGCGATCAGCGGTTCCAGCGCTTCGAGGAAGAGGAGGCCGCGCGCGAACTGGCAGGCCGCACCATCAAGGTGACCGAATTCGTGACGGCCAGCGAGCTGGCTTCCATGATGAACGTTCCGGTCACGGACATCATCAAGGCGTGTTTCGCGCTGGGTATGATGGTGAGCATCAACCAACGCTTGGACGCAGAGACGCTCTCGGTGATCGCCGAGGAGTACGGCTTCAAGGTGGAGTTCGTCGGTGCGGAGAACACCGAGGTGCAGCTTGAGGACGAGGATGTGGCCGAACGCGTGGTGGGTCGAGCCCCCATCGTCACCGTGATGGGCCACGTGGACCACGGTAAGACCTCCCTGCTCGACCATATCCGCAAGGCCAACGTGATCGCCGGTGAGGCCGGTGGCATCACCCAGCACATCGGTGCCTACAGCGTGATGCTGGAGAACGGCAAGCGTATCGCGTTCCTGGACACACCGGGTCACGAAGCGTTCACGGCCATGCGTGCGCGTGGTGCACAGGTCACCGACATCGCCATCATCGTCATCGCGGCGGACGACAGCGTGATGCCCCAGACCCGCGAGGCCATCAACCACGCGCAGGCCGCCGGTGTTCCGATGGTGTTCGCCTTCAACAAGATCGATAAGCAGGGTGCCAACGCGGAGAAGATCCGGGAGCAGCTCAGCCAGATGAACATCCTCGTGGAGGAATGGGGTGGTAAGTTCCAGACCCAGGAGATCAGTGCCAAGAAGGGCCAGGGTGTGGACCAGCTCCTGGAGAAGGTGCTGTTGGAGGCCGACATGCTCGACCTCAAGGCCGATCCCGGCAAGCGCGCTTCCGGAGTGGTGATCGAAAGCACCTTGGAACAAGGCCGCGGCTACGTCACCACCCTGTTGGTGGAAGGCGGTACCCTGCGCAAGGGCGATGTGCTCCTCGTGGGCCAGTTCAGCGGCCGTGTCCGGAACATGTTCAACGAACGCGGAGCCGCCGTGTTGGAGGCCGGTCCTTCCACCCCCGTGTCCATCCTCGGCCTGGACGGTGCGCCCAACGCGGGCGACCACTTCTACGTGATGGAGGACGAGCGCGAGGCCCGTACCATCGCCACGCGTCGCCAGCAACTGCAGCGTGAGCAGGGCATGCGTACCCGTAAGCACATCACGCTGGACGAGATCGGCCGCCGCCTCGCCATCGGCGACTTCAAGGAGCTGAACATCATCGTGAAGGGCGACGTGGACGGCTCGGTGGAAGCGCTGACGGACTCGCTGCTGAAGCTCAGCACCGAGAGTATCAAGGTGAACGTGATCCACAAGGCCGTGGGCCCCATCGCGGAGAGCGACGTACTGCTGGCCAGCGCTTCGAACGCCATCATCGTCGGCTTCCAGGTGCGCCCCACCGTGGGGGCCCGCAAGCTGGCCGAGACGGAGGAGATCGAGATCCGCCTGTACTCCATCATCTACAACGCCATCGAGGAGCTCAAGCTGGCCATGGAAGGCATGCTCGCTCCGAAGGAGGAGGAGAAGATCATCGGTACGGCCGAGGTGCGCAACACCTTCCGCATCAGCAAGGTGGGCACCGTTGCCGGTTGCTACGTGCTGGACGGCAAGATCACCCGCAACAGCAAGGTGCGCCTGATCCGCGACGGCATCGTGGTGTACACCGGGGACCTCAGCGACCTCAAGCGTTTCAAGGACGATGTGAAGGAGGTGACGCACGGTTACGAGTGCGGCCTCTCGATCAAGAACTTCAACGACATCAAGAACGGCGACCACATCGAAGCCTTCGAACTGGTTGAGGTGAAGCGGAAGCTGGACGATTGAGCCTATCGAGCGAACATGGAAAGGCCCGTTGCGGAAGCAACGGGCCTTTTTGTCACGGTCACGCACCGCTTCACGGCTCGGGCAGCCGGGGCAGCTCGATATCGTCCGGCACCACGTAGAGGCCGGGGAACTCCGCACGCAGGTCCTCACGCAGCTTCTCGGCGGTGGTGCGGTCGCGCTGATCGCCGATGCGTACCCGGAAGTTGGGGGCCAGGTAGCTGAGATAGGCGGGGATGTCGGGATGCTTCAAGAGGAAGGAGCGGCGGATATCCTCGGCCGTGTTGCGGTCGCCGAGGTAGATCTGCACCCGGTAGCCTTTCAAGGGACGTTTACGTGCGGAGTAATCACCCATCAACGTGCCGATGCGGTCGCTCTGGTGCACCGTGATGGTGCCGATACCTCCCACGGCCGGCGTATCCACGGGCGTATGGGGCCGAAAGGCGCGCGCATCGTCCTGGGCTTGGATGGCCAAAGGGAAGAGCAGCGGAAGAACGATCAACAAATGGCGCATGGCGGGCAAAAGTATCGGCACCCCTTTGCCCTGCAACCCGCGTGCTGGATCGGCCTTCGCAACTTGTGACAGTCCTATGACCCACGATCGGAGCGGGTTCTGGAGGGTCCACGCCGGATTCTTGTTATTTGGAACCACTCTAAATAAGTGGACCTGTCATGGACGGGACTTACCACGCCTAGTCGCGTAAGCATCGGCTTCTATTTTTGCGCCGCGAAGACCGACCACGGTCCGTCCCAAAAATGTCCGGAATGCCGCTCGTACCAAGGTTTTTCAAGAGTTCCGCCGGGCTTCTCCACGTTGTACTTGCTGTTGTCCTTTTCACCTCGGTGACCGGTGCTTACGCGCAGGCGGACAAGGCCTTGTATTCCACGGGGGAGAAGGTCTTCAAGGGGAACTGCGCCAGCTGCCACAAGCCCGACAAGGACATGACCGGTCCGGCCATCAAGGGCGCCAAGGCCCGGTGGGAGGGCAAGGGCGACATCCATGCCTGGGTGAAGAACAGCACCGCCGTCATCAAGAGCGGCAACGCGTACGCCAACGAGCTCTTCAACAAGTGGAACAAGAGCGTGATGACGCCCAATGCGATCTCCGACGCGGAGATCGATGCTGTGCTCTACTACGCCGACAACTTCGTGGCGCCTGTAAAGCCCGGAGGTGGTGGTGATGTGGTCGAGGACACCCGCAAGGCCGGCGACGACACCTACTGGCAGTGGCTGCTGATCGTGGTGCTGCTGCTGGCCATCGTGGTGCTGTCCCTCGGCGGAGTGAAGCATCAGCTCGGCAACGCCGTACTGGAGAAGCAAGGCAAGCAACCCGAACCCGAGCGCAGCATCTGGGGCAACTTCGTGCAATGGGCCGGCCGGAACAAGGCCTGGGCCTCGGTGCTGGGCGTGCTCTTCGTGGTGTGGCTGGTGGTGCTGGGTTGGGATTGGGCCATCAACATCGGTGTTTACGGCGGCGAGGAAGTGGCGCATTACAAGCCCAGCCAGCCGATCGCCTTCGACCATACGCTGCACGCCGGCAAGGACAACCTGGCCATCAACTGCCAGTACTGCCACAGCGGTGCGGAGAAGAGCAAGCATGCCGGCATCCCCAGCCCCAGTGTCTGCATGAACTGCCACAAGGCGGTGAGCGAAGGCACCAAGACCGGTACGACGGAGATCGCCAAGATCTACGCGGCCGTGGGTTGGGACGGTAAGGAGTATTCGGGTACCCCCCGGCCGCTGGTCTGGAACAAGGTGCACAACCTGCCCGACCACGTGTACTTCAGCCATGCGCAGCACGTGGCCGTGGGCAAACTGGAATGCCAGAAGTGCCACGGGCCCATCGATACCGAGATGACGGTGGCCGAGCAATGGGCCCCACTGACCATGGGCTGGTGCATCCAGTGCCACGGCGAGACCGAGGTGAAGGTGGCCGGATCGGGCAACGGATACTACGAGGAGATCCACCGCCGCTTGGTGGAGACCCCCATGGGGAACAGGGAGCTCCGCGAGTTCCTGGAGGACGAGAAGATCACCGTGAAGGAGCTTGGCGGCTGGGAATGCGCCAAGTGCCACTACTAAGAGAAGCAACGCTGACGATGCCGAGCACGAAGCGATACTGGCAGGACCTGGCCCAATTGGACCCGTCCGCCGAGGTGGTGAGCAGGAACGCGAACGAGTTCAACGCGCCGCTGCCCATCGACCAGGTGTTGGGGGATAGCACGATCACGGGCGCAAGCACGGGTCGACGCGACTTCCTCAAGTTCCTCGGATTCTCCCTGAGCGCCGCTACCCTGGCCGCCTGTGAGACGCCGGTGATCAAGAGCATCCCGTACGTCACCAAGCCGGAGGACATCACCCCGGGCGTGGCCAACTGGTATGCGAGCACCTATTTCGATGGGGACGATTTCGCCAGCGTGCTGGTGAAGACCCGCGAGGGCCGTCCCATCATGATCAAGGGCAATCCCCGCTTCGGGATCAACCGCGATCCGAACCTGGTGAACACGAGCTCCATCAACGCGCGCATCAACAGCAGCGTGGTGACGCTCTACGACAGCGAACGCCTCCAAGGTCCGCACAAGGCCGGTGCTGCCAGCGACTGGGCCACGGCGGACAAGGCCATCGCTGAAGGCCTCGCCGCTGCGGTGGCCTCCGGCAAGCGCGCCGTGCTGCTCAGCAACACGATCATCAGCCCCAGCAGCAAGGCGGCCATCGCCGCGTTGAGCACCAAGCTCGGGGGTAAGCTGGAGCACGTTCAGTACGACACCGTCAGCCAAGCAGCGCTCACCAACGCCAATGCGAAGAGCTTCGGCCAACGCATGTTCCCCGACTACGACCTCACCCAGGCCGATGTGCTGGTGGGCATCGATGCCGACTTCCTCGGGGGGTGGGGCAATGCAACGGAATACGCTTGGCAGTACACCAGCCGCCGCCGCCCGGAAACGGTGAGCGCCGTGCGACCGATGAGCCGCCACTGGCAGTTCGAATCGCGCATGAGCATCACCGGCGCCAACGCCGATGAGCGGATCGCCCTGAAGCCCAGTCGCCTGCCCTTGGTGGCGCTGGCCCTCTACGATGCCGTGGCCAAAGGGAGCGGTGCCGCCGGAACGGGTGCGGGCAGCATCGACGAGCATACGGACCACGCCATCCAGAAGTGTGCTGAGGAGCTGCTGAAGGCGAAGGGCAAGAGCATCGTCTTCTCCGGCAGCTCGGATGAAGGCGTGCAGACCGTGATCAACGGCATCAACGCGCTGCTCGGCAACTACGGCACCACCATCGACGTGGTGAACGGCACCTCCTTCAAACAAGGGGACGATGCCGCCGTGGCCCAGCTGGTGAAGGACATGAACGCCGGTACCGTGGGTGCGCTGCTGATCGTGGGTGTGAACCCCGCCTACAGCCTGCCCAACGCCGCCGACTTCAAGGAAGGCCTGAAGAAGACGGCCCTCACGGTCAGCTTCAGCGGCTACGCCGACGAGACCGCGAGCCTCTGCGGCTGGATGGTGCCGGACAACCACTGGTTGGAAAGCTGGAACGACTATTCGCCCAAACCCGGTCACTACACCACCGCACAACCCACGATCCGTCCGCTGTTCGACACGCGCCAGTGGCAGGAGAGCCTCTTGCGTTGGAGCGGATCGACGGTGAACTACCACAACTTCATCCAGGACAACTGGCGTGCGACCATGCCGACCGTGGCCTTCACGGAGGTGTGGAACAAAGGCCTGCACGACGGTGTGCATCAGGCCTTCACGCCGGTGCGTACGGCCTCCGCCTTCGCGGGTGACATCAACGCCGCCGCCGCCAGCGCCCGCAAGAGCGCCGAAGGTGCGGGTGCCTTCGAACTGCAGCTCTATACCAAGGACAGCATCGGCAACGGTCTGCATGCCAACAACCCCTGGCTGCAGGAAATGCCCGATCCACTGACCAAGGTGACCTGGGACAACTACGTGTTGATGGCACCTTCGGACCTGCTCACCACCGTGGGCAAGAAGACCTTCAACGATCTGTACATCGGAGAACAGTCTCCCGCCTACCTGTTGAAGGTGACGGTGAACGGCCTCACGTTGGAACTGCCGGCGGTACCCGCCCCCGGCATGGCGCCCGGAGCGGTGGCCATAGCCCTGGGTTACGGGCGTGGCGAGAACGGCGAGCGTGTGGGTCGCGCAGCCTGCCTGCGCAACGAGGACGGAACCCATGCACCGGTCGGCAAGAACGCCTACGTGTTCAGCCATTGGGCCAACGGTCACCTGAACTACGGCGCGGCCTCGGCCACGGTGGAGTTCACCGGCAACATGTACCCCTTGGCGCTCACCCAGACGCAGATGACGGACATGGACCGTCATAGCGTGGTGAAGCAGACCACCTTCGCCACCTGGAGCGAGCATAAGCCGCATGAGACGTACAACCATCGCCATATGCTGGCGGTGCATGCCGATGTGAACGAGGACGGGGTCATCGATGCGCGCGACAAGGTGCCCACCACGGAGGTGGACCTCTGGGCCGAGCATCCGGTGGCGCAAGTGGGCCATCGTTGGGGCATGAGCATCGACCTGAACGGTTGCATCGGTTGCGGTGCCTGCATCACGGCCTGCAGCATCGAGAACAACGTTCCGGTGGTGGGCAAGGACGAGGTGCGCCGCAGTCGCGACATGCACTGGTTGCGCTTGGACCGTTACTACAGCTCGGACATGACCCACGAGAAGGGCAAGGCCGAGGGCAAGGGCAAGATCGAACGCTACCTGGACATGGAGGTGCCCAGCGCACAGCCCAAGGTGGTGTTCATGCCGGTGATGTGCCAGCACTGCAACCACGCTCCGTGCGAAACGGTGTGCCCGGTGGCCGCCACCACGCACAGCAACGAGGGCCTCAACCAGATGGCCTACAACCGTTGCATCGGCACGCGTTACTGCGCCAACAACTGCCCCTACAAGGTGCGCCGCTTCAACTGGTTCAACTACGTCACCGAGAAATTCGGTCAGGTGAACCCCGCTTGGGACGAGCTGGGCCGCATGGTGCTGAACCCCGATGTGGTGGTGCGCAGCCGTGGGGTGATCGAGAAATGCAGCCTCTGCGTGCAGGAGATCCAGGCCACGAAGCTCAAGGCCAAGAAGGAAGGTCGCCCGGTGCGCGACGGCGAGGTGGATTGCGCATGCGAAAGCGCCTGCGGTACCGGAGCCATCGTGTTCGGTGACCTGAACGATCCGGACAGCCGCATCAGCAAGCTGGTGAAGGCCGAACGCACCTACCATGCGCTGGAGGAGATCGGCGTGCAGCCGAACATCAGCTACATGGCCAAGGTGCGCAATGTGGAGGAGACCGAACATCATCACGCCTAAGAAGAGAACCGCGACAAATGCAGCACGAAGCCGCGATCCGCGAACCGCTCATCCTGGGGCATCGCACCTACCATGATATCACCAATGATATCGTGGGACCCATCGAGAACAAGCCCGCCAAGGGCTGGTTCGTCCTGATCACCATCTCCTCCCTGATCGCCGTCTACGGCATCGGTTGCATCCTGTACCTGATCAGCAACGGTATCGGAAGCTGGGGCCTGAACAAGACGGTGGACTGGGCGTGGGACATCACCAACTTCGTTTGGTGGGTCGGTATCGGCCACGCCGGCACGCTGATCAGCGCCGTGCTGCTGCTGTTCCGCCAGCGTTGGCGTATGGCCGTGAACCGCTCGGCCGAGGCCATGACCATCTTCGCCGTGATCATGGCGGCGCTTTTCCCGGTGCTGCACATGGGCCGCGTATGGATGGCCTATTGGGTGCTTCCGCTGCCCAACCAGTTCGGTTCGCTCTGGGTGAACTTCAACAGCCCGCTGCTGTGGGACGTGTTCGCCATCAGTACCTACTTCTCCGTTTCGGTGGTGTTCTGGTACATCGGCCTGATCCCCGACTTCGCCACGATCCGTGACCGGGTGGTGAAGCCTTGGCAGAAGAAGTTCTACAGCGTGCTCGCCTTCGGCTGGACGGGAAATGCCAAGGCCTGGACCCGCTTCGAGGAGGTCAGCCTGGTGCTCGCGGGCATCGCCACCCCGTTGGTGTTCTCGGTGCACTCGGTGGTGAGCTTCGACTTCGCCACCTCGGTGGTACCCGGCTGGCACACCACCATCTTCCCGCCCTACTTCGTGAGCGGTGCCGTGTTCAGCGGCTTCGCCATGGTGCAGACCCTGCTGCTGATCATGCGCAAGGTGATGAAGCTGGAGGCGTACGTCACCATCAAGCATATCGAGTACATGAACATCGTGATCATCGTCACGGGTTCCATCGTGGGTGTGGCCTACATCACCGAGCTCTTCATCAGCTGGTACGGCGGTGTGGAGTACGAGAGCTACGCCTTCATCAACCGCGCCACGGGCCCCTACTGGTGGAGCTACTGGGCGATGATGACCTGCAACGTGATCAGCCCCCAGGTGTTCTGGGTGCGCAGCCTGCGCCGGAACCTGACGTTCACCTTCTTCATGAGCATCATCGTGAACATCGGCATGTGGTTCGAGCGCTTCGTGATCATCGTGACCTCGCTGCACCGGGACTACATGCCCAGTGCTTGGACCATGTTCCATCCCACTTGGGTGGATGCGGGCCTTTTCATCGGCACCCTGGGCATCTTCAGCACGCTGTACCTGCTCTTCGCCCGCTACTTCCCGGTGCTGGCGCTGAACGAGGTGAAGTCGATCCTGAAGACGAGCGGCGAGAGCTACAAGAAGGAGGCGGAACAACAACATCATCACTGAGCGTATGGCGAACAAGGTCATCTACGCGGTCTACGAGGATCCGGAGCTGTTGAAGAGCGCGGCCCGCAAGCTGGTCACGGCCGGCGTGAAGGTGCGCGACGTCTTCAGCCCCTTCCCCGTGCACGGTCTGGATCCCATCATCGGCGTGAAACGCACGCGGCTGGCCATCGCCAGCTTCATGTTCGGCATCACCGGCACCTCGCTGGCCTTGCTGGGCACGTACTACATGATGATCTACGACTGGCCGATGAACATCGGCGGCAAGCCCAACCAGTACTTCTACCAGAACATCCCGGCGTTCGTACCGGTGCTGTTCGAGTTCACCGTCTTCTGCGCGGCGCACGGCATGGCGATCACCTACCTGATCCGCAACAAGACGTTGCCCGGTATGCCCGGACGGAACCCGGATCCCCGAAGCACGGACGACAAGTTCATCATCGAGCTGCGGACCGAGGACAACCACGGCCATAGTGCCGAAGGGATGACCGATCTGCTGCGCCAGACCACCGTGTTCGAGATCAACGAACGCCAATGCTGACCCCGATGACCATGCGCACCCTTCTCTACACCGCAGGTTTCGGAGCTCTGGCGATCCTTTCCGGTTGCGCCGGCGACAAGGATTCACCCGGGATCGAATACATGCCCGACATGTACCGCAGCCCGGCCATCGAGGCCTACGTGGACTACGGACAGGACCCGTACTACTTCGGCGACAGCCTGGCCCAGGCCCAGCGTCTGAAGCAGCAGGCCCGTCTGGCGCCCGAGGGTACCATCCCTTTCCATGCCGAAGAGGACAAGGCGGCCTTCAACTACCCCTATCCCTACGCGAACACCACCGAGGATTACGAGCGCGCCGGTCTGGAACTGCGCAACCCTATCGCGATGACCCAGGCCACGGTGGACCAGGGCAAGGTGATCTACGACAAGTTCTGCACGCACTGCCACGGTGCCACCGGAGCCGGGGACGGTGCGGTGGTGGTGAAGGGCGGGCATGCGCCCCCCACCGCCTATAACGGTCCACTGAAGTCCCTGCCCGAAGGCAAGATCTTCCACACCGTGACCTACGGCAAGGGCATGATGGGCAGCCACGCCGGACAACTGAACAAGGAGGAGCGCTGGTTGGTGACGCGTTACGTGCAGTACCTCCAGAACGATGGCAAGCTGTCCGGCGCCGGTGCTCCCGCCGTCGCGGACAGCACAGTTCAAGCGGCCACGGCGACCGCCGGTAAGTGAACCGACAACGATACGAAGCGATGGAATTCACCTTCAGCAAACGGGCCCGGGCGATCAGCATGTTCCTGATCGTGGTCGGTTTCGCGCTGGCCCTCATCGGGGTGTTCGGCGACCATACGGACCACCACCAGCATTCCTGGGCGGCGCTCCTGATCAACGGCTTCTTCTTCTTCGGTATCGCCTTGGGCGTGCTCTTCTTCTACAGCCTGCAGTTCGCCACGGAAACGGCCTGGAGCGTGATGGTCCGCCGCGTGTACGAGGGCATCTACAGCTACCTGCCCTACGGCGCTGCCGTGCTGGTGATCGTGTTCCTGGCCGGCACCTTCGGAGTGCATCACCTGTACCACTGGATGGACCCGCGGGTATACGATGTGGACAACGTGGAGCACTATGATGCGATCATCGCAGGCAAAGCGGCCTTCCTGAACAAGCCTTTTTTCTGGATCCGGGCGATCGCCTTCCTGGGCACCTTCCTCTTCGGCGCCATGTGGTACCGCAAGCAGAGCCTGGCCATGGATCGCATGCACGGTGAGGAACTGGTGAAGCACCACAAGATGGTGTACCGCCGCTCGGCCACCTTCCTGGTGCTGTTCGCCGTGTTCAGCAGCGTGATGGCGTGGGACTGGTTGATGAGCATCGATACGCACTGGTTCAGCACGCTCTACGGTTGGTACGTGTTCGCCGGCATGTGGTGCGGAGGTATGACCACGGCGGTGATCCTGGTGCTGTACCTGAAGAGCAAGGGCTACCTGCCCCAGGTGAACAGCAGCCACATCCACGACATGGGCAAGTGGGTGTTCGCCACCAGCTTCCTGTGGACCTACCTCTACTTCAGCCAGTTCATGCTGTACTGGTACAGCGACATCCCCGAGGAGGTGATCTACTTCAAGGACCGGATCGACAACCACACCTGGCTGATGTGGGGCATGTTCTTCATCAACTTCCTCTGCCCGATGGTGCTGTTGATGAGCCGCGACGCCAAGCGCAACCCGCGTTTCCTGATCGGTGTGGGCACCCTGATCCTCATCGGCCACTGGCTGGACCTTTGCCAGATGGTGCTGCCGGGGACCTTGGGCTCGCACTTCCATCATATCGGCCTCGTGGAGATCGGTCTGCTGATCGGTTTCCTCGGCCTCTTCATCAACCGCGTTCTCACGCAGCTCACCAAGGCTCCGTTGACCGTGGTGAACAGCCCGTACCTGGACGAAAGCGTGCATCACCAGATCTGATCCGGACAGGACAGCGATAACCGAACGAAGGCATGACGACCCTCTTGATATTGGCGGTACTGGTCCTCGGTGTGATGGCCGTGATCCGCTTGAGCCGTCTTTACGAGCTTACGGCCACCCTGCGCGGTAAACGCGAAGAGGCCATCAGCGACCGCGACAACCGCATGAACTCGCGGTTCATGATCATCTTCCTGGTGCTGTACTTCGGCTTCTTCCTGTGGCTCACCTTGGCCTACAAGGACAAGATGTTGCCGGTGGCGGCCAGCGAGCACGGTGTGTGGACCGACCAGCTGCTGGACGTGAACTGGATCATCCTGCTGATCGCCTTCATCATCACCAACGTGCTGCTTTTCGTGTTCGCGGCGAAGTACTACCATCGCCCCGACCGCAAGGCCTACTATTACCCGCACAACAACAAGTGGGAGCTGGCCTGGACCGTGGTACCCTCGGTGGTGCTGATCGGCATCATCATCTACGGACTCACCATCTGGAACCGCATCACCACCGCAGCGGCCCCCGGCACGCCGGAGATGGAGCTATACGCCAAGCAGTTCGATTGGACCGCTCGCTATCCAGGTGTCGACGGCCGGCTGGGCGCCACGGACTACCGCCTGATCAACGACAACAATCCGCTGGGCATCGTCACACCCGAGAGCATCGCCCAGCGCATGGACGAACTCAAGGCGGATGTGGAGTCCGCCCGCGCCAAGTTGCAGGCCGAACGGGAACTGCTCCCCTCCGATCAGGTCCACGGTCTCGAGGAACACATCGAACACGTGGAACGTATGGCCGCGCGTCTGACGAACCTCAAGACCCTCATGGAGCAGGACATCACCGCCCGTGGCGATGCCAGCCCCTACAAGCATGGCGCCGACGACATCGTGGTGAAGGAGTTCCACCTTCCGGTGCATGAGGAGATCGACATCCTGATCCGCAGCCGCGACATCATCCATAGCGCCTATCTGCCGCACCTGCGTGCACAGATGAACGCCGTGCCGGGCATGACCACGCACATGCGCCTCACCCCCACCATCACCACCGACAGCATGCGATCGGTGACGGGGAATGCGGCCTTCGACTACATCCTGCTGTGCAACAAGATCTGCGGGGCCTCGCACTACAACATGCAGATGACCCTGGTGGTGGAGCCCGACGAGGCCTACCAGGCCTGGTTGGCCCAGCAGAAAGGATTCCAAACGGCGGCTCCGCAGAGCGCCAAGCCGGCCGAACCGGTGAACGATAGCACCGCCACGACGGCCACGTCCGACACGATCAAGGCCGTCGCGGCCGATACCGTTCCCGCGACCGCCATGAACCAAACAAAGCACTGAACATGGGTTCCGTAGCCCACGCGCACGAGGCCGTCAGCGGCCACAGCCACGCGGATCATCATCACCACGAGGAGAGCTTCATCTCGAAGTGGATCTTCTCGCAGGACCACAAGATGATCAGCAAGCAGTTCCTGGTCACCGCCATCGTGATGGCCTGGGTGGCAGTGATCATGTCCGTCCTTTTCCGGCTGCAGCTGGCCTGGCCGGGGCAGGGTTTCGCCTTCGCTCATTTCTTCCTGGGCGACAAGTGGGCCCCCGAGGGTGTGCTGAACCCCAACATGTACCTGGCCCTGGTCACCATCCACGGTACCATCATGGTGTTCTTCGTGCTCACCGGTGGTCTGTCCGGTACCTTCAGCAACCTGCTGATCCCCTTCCAGGTCGGGGCGCGGGACATGGCCAGTGGTTTCATCAACATGCTATCGTACTGGTTCTTCTTCCTCGCCAGTGTGATCATGATCGCCTCCTTGTTCGTGGAGGGTGGACCGGCCTCCGCAGGTTGGACCATCTATCCTCCGTTGAGCGTGCTGCCCCAGGCCATTCCGGGCTCCGGTACGGGCATGACGCTCTGGTTGGTGAGCATGACCCTGTTCATCGCCAGTTCGCTGATGGGAGGCCTGAACTACGTGGTAACGGTGTTGAACCTGCGTACGAAGGGCATGAAGATGACCCGCCTGCCCCTGACGATCTGGGCCTTCTTCGTTACCGCCGTGCTGGGCGTACTGTCCTTCCCTGTGCTGCTGAGCGCCTGCCTCCTGCTCCTGCTCGACCGTTCCTTGGGCACGAGCTTCTACCTGAGCGAGATCCACATCGGTGGTGAGGCCTTGGACCACATCGGAGGAAGCCCCATCCTGTTCCAGCACCTGTTCTGGTTCCTGGGCCACCCCGAGGTGTACATCGTGCTGCTGCCCGCCTTGGGCATCACTTCGGAGATCATCTCCACCAACAGCCGGAAACCCATCTTCGGTTACCGCGCGATGATCGGTTCCATCCTGGCGATCGGCTTCCTGAGCTTCATCGTGTGGGGCCACCACATGTTCCTCACGGGCATGAACCCCTTCCTGGGCTCGGTCTTCGTGTTCACCACGCTGCTCATCGCCATCCCCTCCGCGGTGAAGGTGTTCAACTACCTGACCACCCTGTGGCGCGGCAACATCGTGTTCACTCCGGCCATGCTGTTCAGCATCGGTCTGGTGGCCACCTTCATCGCCGGCGGTCTTACCGGCATCATCCTCGCGGACAGCGCGCTGGACATCAACATCCACGATACCTACTTCGTGGTGGCGCACTTCCACATCGTGATGGGCATGAGCGCGATCTTCGGCATGTTCGCCGGGATCTATCACTGGTTCCCGAAG
>DASWWQ010000219.1:0-23219 GCA_036405935.1 Flavobacteriales bacterium | reverse complement strand
GTGGCGTTGATCAGCTTACCGCTCTCCATCAGTTTGCGCAGGTACGGCTCCTCACGGGTCACCTGTAGGGCGCGGACATGGTCCAGCCCGTGGCAATCGCTGCCCAGCAACTCGTACCAGCCCCGATCGATCATCCGTTCGGCGGCCTTGCGCGCGGCAGGACCGTACGCGCCGATGAGCGCGATCGCATTCAACTGGAAGAGCACATTGCGCTCCTTCAGTTGTTCCAGACGTGAAGTGTCCGTGTACCAGAAGGGATAGCGTTCGGGATGCGCCAGCACCGGACGATAGCCCTGCGTTTGCATGCTGAAGATGAGGCTCAGCAATACCGCAGGCTCACTGATGAAGGGGAGTTCGAAGAGCACCAGGTTGTCGCCGAACGTGAGCACCTGGCGCTTCTGGACCAGCCCTTCCAGCTCGTGGTCCAGGTAGTACTCCGCCGCCGCGTCGATGGTCACCGGTATTTGTTGGCGTTCCAGTTCACGGCGCACCTTCTCCAAGCCACCAAGGATGATCTCCGGCGTGTTGCGGAAGCCATCGGCCATCACGTGCGGGGTGGTCACCACCTTGGTGTAGCCGAGCTCGTGCATGGCCTTGATCAGCTCGATGCTGGCCTCCAGCGTGGGCGAACCATCGTCGATGCCGGGGATGAAATGCGAGTGCACGTCGCAGCGCAGCACCGAAAGGTCCACGGGTGGCGCGGCCGGTGCGCTCTTGCCGAAGAGTTTGCCGAAAAGTCCCATCGTCAGCGGGCGGTGTACATCGCTTCGTAGTAGTTGCGGTAGGCGCCGCTGGTCACGTGGTCCAGCCAGTCCGTGTTCGCCAGGTACCAATCCACGGTGCGCTCCAGGCCCACCTCGAAGGTGATGCTCGGTTTCCAGCCCAGCTCGCGTTCGATCTTGCCCGCATCGATCGCATAACGCAGGTCGTGCCCGGCGCGGTCGGTGACGTAGGTGATCAACTTCGCGCTCTCACCAGCGGCGCGCCCGAGCTTGCGGTCCATGATGCCGCACAGCAGGTGCACCAGGTCGATGTTCTTCCACTCGTTGTGCCCGCCGATGTTGTAGGTCTCGCCGTCCACGCCCTGGTGGAAGATGGTGTCGATGGCCGACGCGTGGTCCTCCACCCACAGCCAATCGCGCACATTCTCGCCCTTGCCGTAGACCGGTAGCGGCTTGTTGTTGCGGATGTTGTTGATCATGAGCGGGATCAACTTCTCGGGGAAGTGGTGGCTGCCGTAGTTGTTGCTGCAGTTGCTCAGCACGAAGGGCAGCTTGTAGGTGTTGCCGTAGGCGCGCACGAAATGGTCGCTGGCGGCCTTGCTGGCGCTGTACGGGCTCTGCGGATCGTACGGCGTGGTCTCCAGGAAGAGGCCATCGTCGTGCAACGATCCATACACCTCATCGGTGCTGACGTGGTAGAATCGGACCTCACCCCCGGCCCCTCTCCCGGGGAGAGGGGAGGAACCCGTGGCGAGGCGATCCTTCCAGGCTTCCTTGGCGGCGTTCAGCAGGGTGACGGTGCCGAACACATTGGTGCGGACAAAGGACAGCGGATCGCTGATGCTGCGGTCCACATGGCTCTCCGCCGCGAGGTGTACCACGCCGTCGATGGCATGTTCGCTGAAGACCTTGGCCATGGCTTCCGCATCGCAGATGTCTGCCTTCACGAACACGTAGTTCGGCGCGCTCTCGATGTCGCGCAGGTTCTCCAGGTTGCCCGCGTAGGTCAGCACATCCAGGTTGATGATGCGGTATTGCGGGTACTTCGTCACGAAACGGCGCACCACATGGCTGCCGATGAAACCGGCGCCGCCGGTGATGAGGATGTTGCGTTGCATGATCAGCTCATTTTTCCACCACAGAGGCACAGAGGGCACGGAGCGTGACCGTCAGGGCATCCACCTTGTATTCTCCGCGTTCCCTGTGCCTCCGTGGTGATTGCATTCTACAAGCTCCAATACGCCAGGTCCTTGATCTTCTTCCGGTAGTTGCCCTTGAGGTCCACCACGATGCCCTTGGGCGAGAGCAGCCCCTTGAACCAGGCCTCGTCCTTATCGGCGTACGCGGCATGTTGTACGGCCACGATGACGGCATCGTAGGGGCCCTTCATCTCGGGAACGAGCGGGTAACCGTATTCGTGCATCACCTCGTTGCTGTCGGCGTGGGGGTCGCTGACATCCACCTGCACACTGAAGCTCTTCAATTCCTTCACCACGTCGGCCACCTTGCTGTTGCGGATGTCCGTGACGTTCTCCTTGAAGGTGGCGCCCAGCACCAGCACGCGCGCATCGGCCGGGTTCACGCCCGCGCTGATGATCTTCTTCACCGTTTGTTTGGCCACATAGCCACCCATGCTGTCGTTCACATAACGACCGCTATCGATGATCTGTGCGTGGTAGCCGAGCTGCTTGGCCTTGTACACGAGGTAGTAGGGGTCCACGCCGATGCAGTGGCCGCCCACGAGGCCGGGCTGGAACTTGAGGAAGTTCCACTTGGTGCCTGCGGCTTCGAGCACGTCGTACGTGTTGATGCCCATGCGGTTGAAGATGATCGAGAGCTCGTTGGTGAGGGCGATGTTGACGTCGCGCTGCGTGTTCTCGATGATCTTGGCGGCCTCGGCCACCTTGATGCTGCTGGCGCGATGCACGCCGGCCTTCACCACCAGTTCGTACACCCGGGCGATGGTCTCCGCGCTTTCCGCATCGCAGCCGCTGCTCACCTTCACCACGCTGGAAAGGGTGTGCAGTTTGTCGCCCGGATTGATGCGCTCGGGGCTGTAGCCCACCTTGAAGTCGCGGATGTACTCCAGACCGCTGAGCTGTTCGAGCAGGGGCACGCAGTCCTCTTCGGTGCAGCCGGGGTACACGGTGCTCTCGAACACCACGTGGTCGTTCTTCTTCAGCACTTGGCCCACGGTGCGCGTGGCGCTCAGGAGCGGGGAGAGGTCGGGGATGTTCTGGTCGTCGATCGGGGTGGGCACGGCCACCACGAAGAACTCCACGTCCTTCAGGTCGTTGAGGTCCGCCGTGAAATGGATGTCGCAGTCGGCGAACTCCTCCGGGGCCAGTTCGTTGCTGGGATCGATGCCTTTGCGCATCAGGTCCACGCGTGCGCTGTTGATGTCGAAGCCGACCACCTTCAGTTTGCGGGCGAAGGCCAGCGCGATGGGCAGGCCCACGTATCCAAGTCCGATCACGGCCAGCTTGGCCTCCTTCTTCACGAGCTTATCGTACAAGCCGCTCATTTGTTCCGGTAGATGCGTTCAATGATGTCGACCACTTTCAACCCGTCGTGGGCATTGGTGGTCATGGTGCTTTGTCCGCGCAGGGTTTCCACCACGTTGCGGATGATGTGATGATGGTTGGCGGCGCTGCCCTTGTAGTCGCCGTAGTCGTTCGCTGGACCCGTGGGCGGAAGCTCGGGCATCACATAGTCCTTGATGTGGCAATACTCCACCTGGTCCATGTACTGCCCACCGACGCGCACGCTGCCCGTGGAGCCGAGGATCGTGATGCTGCTCTCCATGTTGCGGTCCCACACCGCGGTGCTGTAGTTGATGGAGCCCAGGCCGCCGTTCACGAAGCGGAAGGTCACCAGCCCGCTGTCCTCGAAGGCCGTAAGGTCCCGGTGCGTGAAGTCGGCGAAGCGGGCCTGGATATCGGTGATGTCGCCGAACAGCCAGTACAGCATGTCGATGAAGTGGCTGAACTGCGTGAAGAGCGTGCCACCGTCCATGTCGGCCGTGCCTTTCCAGGAGCCGGGACGGTAGTACCGTTCGTCGCGGTTCCAGTAGCAGTTCACCTGCACCAGGTGCAGCTGGCCGAGCCGTTCCTCCTCCACCATCCGTTTCAGCCAGCGACTGGGTGGACTGTACCGGTTCTGCATCACACCGAAGAGACGGCGCCGATTGCGTTCGGCGGCCTCGATCATGGACTCGCAGCCTGCGCGCGAAAGGCCCATGGGCTTCTCGCACACCACGTGCTTGCCCGCATCCAAGGCCAGGATCGCCATCGGCGTATGCAGTCCGTTCGGAGTGCAGATGTTCACCACATCGAGGTCGGGCACGCGATGGAGCATGTCCGCCAGGTCGGTGAAGAAGGGCACCTCGGCATAGGCTTCCAGGGGCAGTTCGGAACGGGGGCGGATGTCGCACAGTCCCACCAGCTCGCATTCCGGATCGCGCACGATCATCTCGGCATGGCGGCGGCCGATGTGCCCGCAGCCCACCACGGCGAACCGGATCCGATCAGCGCTCATCTCAGGCCGTGCGCGTTACATGATCGTCCTGCAACCGGTACCGCTGACCGCTTTCCGGACAAACGGCTTCGCCCTGGGCATCGAACTGGAGCTTGTGGCCGAATTCGCTCATCCATCCCGCCCGCCGGGCCGGATTGCCCAGCACCAGTGCATGGTCGGGCACTTCCTTGGTCACCACCGCACCCGCACCGATGAAGGCGTACCGGCCGATCGGATGACCGCAGACGATGGTGGCGTTGGCTCCGATGGTGGCGCCTTGTTTCACCAGGGTCCGACGGTATTCGCCACGGCGTACGATGGCGCTGCGGGGGTTGATGACGTTGGTGAAGACACACGAGGGACCGAGGAACACATCGTCCTCGCATTCCACCCCGGTGTAGAGGCTCACGTTGTTCTGCACCTTCACATTGCGGCCCAGCTTCACGTCGGGACCGATCACCACGTTCTGGCCGATGTTGCATCCCTCACCGATGGTGCAACCCGGTAGGATATGGCTGAAGTGCCAGATCCGGGTGCCTTCCCCGATGGTGCTGCCCTCATCGATGACGGCCGTGGGATGTGCGGTGTAGGACATGCGGTCGGTGCGTCATGGCAGGCTTGCAGGCGGCCTTTCGACGCGGGGCGCGAAGGTACCCAAGGGAAGTGTGAAGGGAGAGGTGCGAAGGGTGAAGTAGGAGGTGCGAAGGGTGAGGTGTGAAGGGGCGATGCCGGGACTTCACACTTCAGCTTTCCGACTTCCCACCTCCCACCTCAGTCTCTCCCACTTTCTCCCCGGGGTGGCCCGTCCGACCCCACCGATGCCCCACCCGGCCTTTCAGGGTATCCGGTGTGAGCTGGCCGGCGGACGGTGTGCGTCCGCCTTGGAAGCCTTGTCCAGTAAGGGTTCCAGGGGGCGAAGCCGGGGTGTGGCGGGTACGGGTCGGCGGTGCCATCCACACCTTTTCAACTGGTGGTTCCGGGCATCTTCTCCACAATCTCCCACCGGCTTTTGATGCCGTCAATGCTGCATTTTCTTGCGCCATGTGAACAATTCGGCTACGTTTGGTTCCGTTAGTTTTGAACAAAGTGGGAGATTGGGGGAGAAAGTGGGACGTTGGGTCTACTTTCGCAGCCGTCTCGCACTCGCATGTGGAACGATGCTGAACCTGCTCGGGGAATACGATGTCCGGCTGGACGCCAAGGGGAGGCTCGTGCTTCCCAGTGGGCTGAAAAAGCAGCTCGCCGATGTGGTGTCCCAGGGCTTCGTGATCAACCGCGATGTGTTCCGCCCCTGCCTGGTGCTCTATCCCATGCCCGAATGGGAGCGCACCAACCAGATGTTGCGACGGCTGAACCGCTTCGTGGAGAAGAACATGGAGTTCATCCGGCGCTTCACCTCGGGGGCCACCCCGTTGGAGCTCGATGGCAGCGGACGCCTGTTGTTGCCCAAGGCCTTGATGGACGATCCCAAGCTGGGGAAGGACATCAAGCTCGTGGGGCTGGGCGACCGCATCGAGGTCTGGAGCAAGGAAGGCCTCAGCAACATGCGACGCGAGAAAGTGGATCTCACGGCTTTGGCCGAGGATGTCATGGGCAGCCTGGGCAATGAAGAAGTCGGATGAGGGATATCACGCTCCCGTTCTTTTACAAGACTGTGTTGATGGGTTGGCGATCCGCCCCGACGGCATCTATGTGGATGTCACCTTCGGCGGCGGTGGCCATAGCCGCGCCATCCTCGAGCGCCTCGGGCCCTCGGGTTCGCTGATCGCCTTCGACCGCGATCGCGACGCTTGGGTCAACGCTCCGGACGACCCCCGGTTCACCCTCGTGCGCTCCGACTTCCGCTGGGTGCTGAACCACTTGCGTTTCCTGGGCAAGCTGCCGATCGATGGGCTGCTCGGCGACCTCGGTGTCAGCAGCCACCAGTTCGATACCGGTGAACGGGGCTTCAGCTTCCGGTTCGATGGTCCGCTCGACATGCGGATGGACCACCGCGCGAAGCGCACCGCTGCGGACCTGGTGAACGGCCTCGATGAACGCGCGCTGGCGGAACTGCTCGGCCGGTACGGCGAGGTGCAGGGTGCCTTCCGCGTGGCGAAACAGCTGGTGAAGGCGCGCAGCGAACGCCGCATCGCCACCACCACCGATCTGGTGGAGGCCCTGCGGCCGGTGACCCGCAGAGGGGAGGAGCACAGCTTCCTCGCCCAGGTGTTCCAGGCCCTGCGCATCGAGGTGAACGACGAGCTCGGATCGCTGCAACGCCTGCTGAGGCTCAGCGCCGAACTGATCCGCCCCGGCGGCCGGCTCGTGATCATGAGCTACCACTCGCTGGAGGATCGCCTGGTGAAGAACTGGATGCGCACCGGCGACCTGGACGGCAACGAGGAGAAGGATGTGTTCGGCCGCAGCCAACGCCCTTTCAGACCCACGCACAGCAAGGCGATACAGCCTTCGGTACACGAGATAGCAACGAACCCGCGCGCCCGCAGCGCACGGCTCAGGATAGCGGAACGACAGTGAACAAGCTCAAGGAGAAGAAGCAGGAGCCCGCAGCGGAAGCGGCGCCCAAGGCCAAGGGGAAGAACTCCCCCGGGCCCGGCGTGAAGCTCTCGCGGGGACTCATCAGCGTGCTCAACGGCTCCTTCCTCACGCGGGAGAACGTGTTGGGCAACATGCGGTTCATCCTCTTCGTGGCCGGCCTGATGCTCTGCTACATCGCCTACGGCTACTGGACCGAACGCACCGTGCGCGAGCTCGACCGCACCAGCCGCGAGCTGAAGGAGATGCGCTCCGAGTACATCACCGTGCGCAGCCACCTGGAACAGGCCGAACAACAGAGCCGCGTGGCCGATGGCATCAGCGGACTCGGATTGAAGGAGAGCCGCGTACCCCCCCGGCACATCGAAGTGGACAAGGACGAACTGGAAGCCAGCGCCCGATGAACGAGGACCGCAACCTCCGTCTGCGCGCCGGTGGCGTCTACATCGCCCTCGTGGTGTTCGGGGCCGCCATCGCCGTGCGCCTCTTCATGATCCAGTTGGGCGAGGGCGACAAGTGGCGGGCCCAGGCCGTGAACGTGGCCACCGCCGTGCGCACCGTGCCTTCCGATCGCGGCCATATCTACAGCGAGGACGGACGTCTGCTGGCCACTAGCGTGCCCCAGTACGAGGTGCGCATGGACATGCGCGCCGATGGGCTCACCGATGCGCTTTTCGGGGCCAACATCGATTCGCTCGCGCTGCAGCTCGCCGACCTCTTCGGTGATCGCACCGCGGCGGAGTATCGCCGTGACCTGATCGGTGCACGTGCACGCAGCGAACGCTACTACCTGATCAAACGCCGCTGCGACCACATGCAGCTGCAACAGCTGGAGGCCTTCCCGCTCTTCCGTGAAGGACGGTACAAGAGCGGCCTGATCGTGGACCGCAGCAACGTCCGTGCGCATCCGTTCGGTCGTTTGGCCGCGCGGACCATCGGCTATGTGTTGAAGGACAGCACCGCGATCGGTCTCGAAGGCGGCTACGCGAAGTGGCTGCAGGGGGTCACCGGCAAACGCTTGGAGCGCCGCCTCACCGGCGGGGTCTGGATGCCGATCGACGACGGCAACGGCATCGATCCCGTGCCCGGAAGCGATATCCACACCACCATCGACATCAACCTGCAGGATGTGGCCGATGCCGCGCTGGAGGCCCAGCTCCGCAAGAACGGTGCGCATCACGGTTGTGTGGTGGTGATGGAGACCAGCACCGGCCATGTGAAGGCCATCAGCAACCTCACGTTGCAGAAGGACAGCACCTATGCGGAGGACCTCAACTACGCCGTGGGTGCCGCCACCGAGCCGGGTTCCACCTTCAAGACGGCCGCTCTGATGGTGGCCTTGGAGGATGGTCTCGTGCGCCCCGAGCAGATGGTGGACACGCGCGGTGGCAAACGCAAGTACTACGACAAGTGGATGAACGATGCCCACGAGGGTGGCTACGGCGAGATCACCCTGCAGCATGCCTTGGAGGTGAGCAGCAACACCGGCATCTCGCAGGCCATCGTCGGCGCCTACGGCAAGGACCCCGCACGCTTCGTGAGCGGATTGCGCAAGCTCGGATTCGGTTCGCCGCTCGGGGTGCGCATTCCCGGTGAGGCCATCCCCACGTTGCGTGGACCGGAGGACAAGAAGATGTGGAGCGGTGTGAGCCTGCCCTGGATGAGCATCGGCTACGAGGTCACCGCCACGCCGCTGGCCACGCTGACCTTCTACAACGCCATCGCCAACAAGGGCCGCATGATGCAGCCGCAGTTCGTGACCCGCGTGACCCGCAACGGCAAGGAGCTCGAACGTTTCGAACCCGTGGTGCTGCAGGAACGCATCTGCTCGGGCGGCACGCTGGACAAGATCCGCAGCATGTTGGAAGGGGTGGTGGACACGGGCAGCGCGGTGAACCTGCGCAACGCGCATTTCCGCATCGCCGGCAAGACCGGCACCGCGCAGATCGCGGCCGACAAGGCCGGGTACAAGGTGAACGGCGTGAGCTACCAGGCCTCCTTCGTCGGGTACTTCCCCGCGGATGCCCCGAAGTATACCTGCATCGTGGTGGTGAGCTCGCCCAGCCAGCGCGGCATCTACGGCAACGTGGTGGCCGGTCCGGTCTTCCGCAGCATCGCCGACAAGATCTACAGCAACCGCTTGGACATGCAGCTCGATGCGCCGGCCGCTGCGCTCGCGGCGGTGAACGAGAAGCATCGGGCGCCGATCACCATGAGCGGTTCGCGGCAGGACCTGCTGGTGGCGCTGGATGGATTGGGCGTGAAGGCCAACCTGACCGGTGAGGCCGAGTGGGTGACCACCGGTGCTTCGGACAGCGTGGTGGTGGTGTCGCCGCGCAACATCCCCGCGGAAGGCATCGGCATGGTACCGAACGTGCTCGGCATGGGCCTGAAGGACGCTTTGCAGATCCTCGAACAGCGGGGCCTGCGCGTGCAGGTCACCGGCAGCGGCATGGTCCGCCGGCAATCGTTGCAGCCCGGTTCGCGCTGCTTCAAGGGTTCCGCCATCCTGATCGACCTGGCCACATGAAGTTGCTGAAGGACATCCTCTACAAGGCCCGTCTGGAACAGGTGGTGGGCAGCACCCACACGGCCATCGAGCACCTCACGTTCGACAGCCGCGCCGTACAGCCCTTCACCGCCTTCGTGGCCGTGAAAGGAACGCGCAGCAACGGGCACGATTTCATTCCCCAGGCGATCAAACAAGGCGCCACCGCCATCATCTGCGAAGCGCTTCCCGGCGAACTGAAGGAAGGCGTCACCTACGTACGGGTGGCCGACGCCCAGCACGCGCTGGCCGTGATGTCCTGCAACTTCTTCGATGACCCCAGTGCCGGCCTGAAGCTCGTGGGCATCACCGGCACCAATGGCAAGACCAGCGTGGCCACGCTGCTCTATCGCCTGTATCGAGCGCTCGGCTTCAAGTGCGGGCTCATCAGCACGGTGGAGATCCGCATCGGCAACACGGTGGTGCCCGCCACGCACACCACGCCCGACAGCATCCGCCTCAACGAACTGCTGCGCGAAATGGTGGAGGCCAAGGTGACGCACTGCTTCATGGAGGTCAGCAGCCACAGCGTGGTGCAGGAGCGCATCACCGGGCTGCGTTTCATCGGGGGCGTCTTCACCAACATCACGCACGACCACCTCGATTACCACGGCACCTTCGCCGAGTACATCAAGGCCAAGAAGCGCTTCTTCGACCAGCTGCCCGCATCGGCCTTCGCGCTGGTGAACGCGGACGATGTGAACAGCGCCGTGATGGTGCAGAACACCAAGGCCGTCAAACGGAGCTTCGCCGTGCGCAACATGGCGGACCATAAGGCCCGCATCGTGGAGAACCAGCTGAGCGGTCTCCACCTGAACATCGACGGGCACGAGGTGTACACCCGCCTGATCGGGGCCTTCAACGCGAGCAACCTGCTGGCCGTCTACAGCACCGCCATCCTCATGGGCCAAGCGCCCTTGGACACCCTCACCGTGCTCAGCGACCTGGAACCGCCCACGGGCCGTTTCCAGGTGGTGCGCGGGTCGAACGGCGTGATGGGTGTGGTGGACTATGCGCACACGCCCGATGCACTGAAGAACGTGCTGGAGACCATCGGCGAGGTGGGCGGGGAGGAGGGCCGGATCATCACCGTGGTGGGATGCGGCGGTGACCGCGACCGCAGCAAACGTCCGCTGATGGCGCGCATTGCCGCCACGCTCAGCCATGCCGTGGTGCTCACCAGCGACAACCCACGCACGGAGGATCCCATGGCCATTCTCGATGAGATGCGCGCGGGTCTGACCCCCCATGAAACGCAGAAGGTCTTCGTGAACGCCGACCGTCGCGAGGCCATCCGTCAGGCCGTGAACCTCGCACGCCCGGGCGACGTGGTGCTGCTCGCGGGCAAGGGCCACGAGACCTACCAGGAGATCAACGGGGTGAAGCACCCTTTCGATGACGCGGCCGTGCTGAAACAGACCCTCGAACCCACCGTCTGATGCTGTACCATCTCTTCCACGCCCTGGACTTCAGCGTACCCGGAAGCGGCGCATTCAACTACATCATGTTCCGCGCCGGCATGGCGCTGCTGGTGTCGTTGGTGATCTCGCTCTGGTTCGGCAAGGGCATCATCCGCATGCTGCAACGCATGCAGGTGGGTGAGACCGTGCGCGACCTCGGGCTGGAAGGCCAGATCCAGAAGCAGGGTACCCCCACCATGGGCGGCCTCATCATCATCGCCGCCACGGTGATCCCCACCCTGCTCTTCGCCCGCCTGAACAACGTGTACATCCTGCTCATGCTCGCCAGCATCCTCTGGCTGGGCGGCATCGGCTTCATCGACGACTACATCAAGGTCTTCAAGAAGGACAAGCGTGGACTGGCCGGTACCAGCAAGATCATCGGGCAGGTCGTCATCGGCCTCGTCGTCGGTCTCACGGTCTACTTCAACTCCGCGATCCGCACCAAGGTGGAGATCCCCCAGGTGCTCGCCGAACAGTTCGACGAGAGCGAGGTGAGCACGTGGACGGAGAAGACCGGCGAGGTGCATTACCTGCTCGATCGCCGACAGCCGAGCACCACCATCCCCTTCGTGAAGGGGAACGAATTCAACTATTCCTCGATCCTGGGCCTCTTCGGTCGCGAAGCGCGCCGTTACACCTGGATCGTCTACGTGCTGGTGGTGGTGTTCATCATCACCGCGGTGAGCAACGGTGCCAACATCACGGACGGCATCGATGGCCTGGCCGCGGGAAGCAGTGCCATCATCGTGCTGGCGTTGGCCGTGCTCACCTACATCGGCGGCAACATCGTATTGGCCCAGTACCTCGATGTGATGTACATCCCCGGCATCGGTGAACTGGTGGTGTTCATCGGTGCCCTGCTCGGGGCCTGCATCGGTTTCCTCTGGTACAACGCTTTCCCCGCGCAGGTCTTCATGGGCGATACCGGCAGTCTCGCCTTGGGCGGGGTCATCGCCACGCTCGCCATCCTGGTGCGCAAAGAGCTCCTGATCCCCGTGCTCTGCGGTGTGTTCCTCGTGGAGAACCTGAGCGTGGTGATGCAGGTGAGCTACTTCAAGTGGACCAAGCGCAAGTACGGTGAGGGACGGCGCATTTTCCGGATGAGCCCGCTGCACCACCACTACCAGAAGCTGGGCTACCACGAGAGCAAGATCGTGTCGCGTTTCTGGATCGTCGGCGTGATGCTCGCCGTGCTCACCCTCGTAACCCTGAAGCTCCGATGACCCTTCGACGAGCTCAAGGTGACGGTGCAGGGCGCAGGCTCGTGGTGCTCGGTGCACAGGAGAGCGGCGTGGGAGCGGCCGTCCTCGCCCGGAAGATGGGCATCGATGTGTTCGTGAGCGACGCCGGTACGATCAAGCCCGAATACCGTGATCGGCTGAAGTTCCTGGGCATCGCCTTCGAGGAGGGCGGGCACAGCGTGAACAAGGTGCTCGACGCCGACGAGGTGGTGAAGAGCCCCGGCATCCCGGACAAGGCCTCCATGGTCCGCGCCCTGCTGGATCGCGGTGTTCCCGTGATCAGCGAGATCGAGTTCGCCTCCCGGTACACCAACGCACCCATCGTCGGCATCACCGGCAGCAACGGCAAGACCACCACCACGCTGCTCACGCACCACATCCTTTCCCGCGCAGGCATGGACGTGGGCCTCGGTGGCAACGTGGGCACCTCGTTCGCGGGCCTCGTGGCGCAACGTGAACACGCCCTGTACGTGCTCGAGCTGAGCTCCTTCCAGCTCGACGGCATCCGCGAGTTCCGTCCGCACATCGCGGTGATCACCAACATCACCCCCGACCACCTCGACCGGTACGACAACCGCATGGAGGGGTATGTGGCGAGCAAGTTCCGCATCGCCATGAACCAGACCCCCGCGGACCACTTCATCCACTGCGCCGATGACGAGGTGACGCGCGAAGGCCTCAAGCTGCATCCCGTCCGCGCCAAGCGCTGGCCCTTCTCCATCCGCACCGCCATCGACCAGGGCGGATACCTGCAAGACGACCATATCCACATCACCGTTCCCCAAACCCCGTTCAGCATGAGCATCTTCGACCTCGCACTCCAAGGCAAGCACAACGTCTACAATTCGCTGGCCGCCAGCATCGCCGCCCGCGTGCTCGAGGTGCGCAAGGAGGTGATCCGCGAAAGCCTCAGCGATTTCCAGAACGTGGAGCATCGCCTGGAGCGGGTGGCCACCGTGAACGGCATCGAGTTCATCAACGACAGCAAGGCCACGAACGTGAACAGCACGTGGTATGCCTTGGAGAGCATGGAGAAGTCGGTGATCTGGGTCGTGGGTGGCGAGGACAAGGGGAACGACTACAACGAACTGCGGGAGCTGGTGCGGCAGAAGGTGAAGGCCATCGTGTGCCTCGGGTTGAAGAACGAGAAGATCCATAACGCCTTCGGCGACCTGGTGGCGAACATCGTGGATACCACCAGTGCGGAAGCCGCCGTGCAGGCCGGTTACGAGATCGGTGAACCCGGCGATGTGGTCCTGCTCAGCCCCGCCTGCGCCAGCTTCGACCTGTTCGAGAACTACGAGGACCGCGGCCGCCGGTTCAAGGCCGCCGTACGCGCCCTTTGATGCCCCTACCGGACATGGAACAGAAGGACCTCTCCCGCTCCACGGCCGATGCCGCCGCACGCCTGTTGCAGGCCCGCGGCCGTGCGCTGGGCGAACAACAGGCCGTTCCACATGCGATGGAACTCGTGGCCACGCTCAGCGACGTGGACCTGGTGAACGACAGCCGCAGCACCTTCCTCGATGCCACGCTCCGAAGCATGGCCGCGCTCCAAACCCCCATCGTGTGGATCGCCGGGGCCCAGGTGGCGGGCATCAGCGCGGAGCATGTGCAGGAGTTCCTGCGGCGCCGCGTGGTGGCCGTGGTCTTCTTCGGTGAGGTGGACGAGACGATCCTTGAGGAGCTCCGCACGGTGATCGATGCGGTGTATTCGGCGCAGGAGGTGCGCACCGCCACCTTCCTCGCCCGGGAACTGGCCAGCGAGGGCAAGACGATCCTCTTCAGCCCGGCCTGCCCCAGCGGAGATGGTTTCGCCAACTACGAGGAACGCGGTGCGGAATTCAAACGGGCCGTACGCGATCTGTAGTGATCGGACGATGGGAGAATGAGAGAATGAGATGATGCTATGAACCCGGGTGAGGAAATAGGAATACTTGAGTGGCAGAATGCGCTGGCCGTGGAGGAGATCCGCCGGTCGGATGCATTGCAGGACCCCGCTGCTTCCTATAACCCGCGATACAAGGACAATGTCATCGTATCGCTCACTTTCGCATTCTCGCGGTCCGTATGGGAACTATCGGACCAACTTGGGCAAGCTCGTCGGTATCCGATCGCGAATCAGCTTTTCCGCTCGGGTACTGCCGTTGGTGCATTGGTGCGTGAAGCCCAGAATGCAGAGAGCCGGGCGGACTTCATCCACAAGATGAAGATCGCCCTGAAGGAGGCCGATGAAACCGAGTATTGGTTGTTGCTCTGTCGCTCCATGGATATGGGTGGCACCGATCGATGCTTGGACCAATTGTTACCGATCATCAAGGTGCTGAACAAGATCATCTCCACCAGCCATGCGAACCGTGCAAAATGATCCTTTGGCGTATCGGTCTCCTCGCCATCGGATCTTCCGATCACCTTATTCCCTGATCGTCTGATCGACATGGACAAGCTCTTCACCCAACATCTGCGCGGGGATCGTACCATCTGGGTGGTGGCGTTGTTCCTGGGGCTGGTGAGCCTGCTCGCCGTGTACAGCGCTTGTTCCTGGATGGTGTGGCGTGGTGGCGGAACCTTCGGAGTATTGATGAAACACGCGATGATGCTGGCCGGTGGGGCCGCCATCATGTACGGCACCAGCCGCCTGCCCTTCACCCTGTACTCCAAATTGTCGCAGGTGCTGCTGCCGGTGACCGCAGGACTTCTGTTGATCACCCTGCTCATCGGCGTGAACGTGAACGGCGCCGCGCGTTGGCTCAAGGTGCCGGGCATCGGCATCACCTTCCAGACGAGCGATCTGGCGCGGGTGGTGATCATGGTCTACCTGGCCCGCGTGCTCGGGAAGCACCGTGAGGAGCCTTGGACCTTCAAGGAGGTGCTGCTGAAGATCGCCCTACCGATGGTGGCCATCTGTGGTCTGATCCTGCCGGCGAACTTCTCCACGGCGGCCCTGTTGGGCTTCACCTGCATCGTGCTCCTGTTCATCGGCGGTGTTCCGCTGAAGCATATCGGCGCGCTCGGCGGCATTGCGGTGGGTGGCTTCCTGTTGCTGCTGGTCTTGGCCCGGACGAGTCCCGAGCTGCTGCCGCGTGTGGCCACATGGGAGAAGCGCATCGAGCGTTTCACCCAGGCGGGTGGTGGGGTGCAGACCGCGGAGGACCGCAACGACGACTACCAGGTGAACAACGCCAAGATCGCCATCGTGCATGGCGGTCTGCTGCCGAACGGACCGGGCACCGGCACCTCGCGCAACTTCATGCCGCACCCCGAGAGCGACATGATCTACGCCTTCATCATCGAGGAGTACGGCTCGATCATCGGTGGCCTGGGCCTGCTGCTGCTCTACCTCATCCTGCTCTTCCGCGCGATCCGTATCGCCATGCGTTGCGAGAAACGGTTCGGACAGCTCGTGGCGGTGGGCCTCGCGCTCAGCCTGGTATTGCAGGCCTTGGTGAACATGGCCGTGGCCGTGAACCTGGTGCCCGTCACGGGCCAGCCTTTGCCCTTGGTGAGCATGGGCGGCACCAGCATGTGGTTCACCTGCTTGGCCTTGGGGATCCTGTTGAGCGTGAGCCGATCGTTGACCCCCGAAGGACCCAAGCCCGAGGCACCGGTCCAGCGCCAACGCACCAGCACCGCCCATGGTCCAGCGATCGCCTAGGGTGATGATCAGCGGAGGTGGCACGGGAGGACACATCTTCCCGGCCATCGCCATCGCCAATGCCGTGAAGGAGGCCGTGCCCGATGCGGAGTTCCTCTTCGTGGGCGCCGAAGGGAAGATGGAGATGGAGAAGGTGCCCGCCGCCGGGTATCGCATCGAAGGCTTGCCGATCCGCGGTTTCCAGCGGGGCAGCATCGTGAAGAACCTCGCCCTGCCGTGGCGCCTGCTGCGCAGCATGATGAAGGCCCGCAAGCTGGTCCGCACCTTCCGGCCGGATGTGGCCGTAGGGGTCGGCGGGTATGCCAGCGGTCCCACGTTGGCCGCAGCGCAGCGCATGCGCGTCCCCACCTTGATCCAGGAGCAGAACAGCTTCCCGGGCAAAACGAACATCTACCTGGCCAAGCGCGTGGACCGCATCTGTGTGGCCTACCCGAACATGGACCGTTTCTTCCCGAAGGAGAAACTGCTGCTGACGGGCAATCCTGTGCGGCAGGAGGTGGTGAAGCTCACGGGTAAACGTCCGCGTGGATTGGAGCAGTTCGGACTGCAGGAGGGCCGTCCCATCGTTTTCGTCACCGGGGGAAGCCTCGGCGCGCGGGGCGTGAACCGGGGCATCGAAGCGGCCTTGCCGGCCTTGCAGCAGGCCGGCGTGCAGTTGATCTGGCAGACGGGCACACCCTACTTCAAACAGGCCCAGGAAGCGGCGGCGCGACTGGGCTACGCGGATTGCAAGGTGCTCGAATTCGTGACGCGCATGGACCTGGCCTACGCCGTTGCCGATGTGGTGGTGGCCCGCGCCGGTGCGATGAGCGTGAGCGAACTGTGCCTCGTGCAACTGCCCGCGATCCTCGTGCCGCTGCCCACCGCTGCGGAGGATCATCAGACGATGAACGCGCGGGCCCTCACCGATCGCGGTGCTGCCGTGCTGGTGCGGGATGCCGGTGCCGTGGAGGAACTCGGTCCCGCCATCCTCGCCCTGGTACAGGACGAGGGCGAACGCGCCAGATTGAAGCTGGCCATCGCGGCCTTGGCGATGAGCAACGCTGCGGATGCGATCGCGGCGGAGGTGGTCCGCTTGGCCCGCACAACCCGATCGAACTGACATGGAACGCGCACCCTTCCTCTACTTCATCGGCATCGGTGGCATCGGCATGAGCGGATTGGCGCGCTACTTCAAGCGGCAAGGGGCCGTGGTGGCCGGCTACGACCGCACGCCGAGCGAGCTGATCGGCCAACTGCGCATGGAAGGCATCGAGGTGCAGTTCGATCAGAACCCCGGCCTGCTCCCAAAGGAGTTCCGCGAGGCCGACCCGGCCTCCGTGCTCGTGGTGCGGACCCCGGCGGTGCCCGTGGACAGTCCCCTGCTGAAGTACTGGGAGGACAAGGGTGCACGCATCCTGAAACGCAGCGAAGTACTGGGCATGATCACCCGCGATCGGCGAACGGTGGCGGTGGCCGGAACGCATGGCAAGACCACGGTGAGCACGATGCTGGCCCATCTGCTGACCGCGGGTGGTGTGCCGTGCAATGCCTTCCTCGGCGGGGTCAGTTCGAACTACGGGACCAATGTGCTGCTCGATGCCGATGCGCAGGTGAACGTGGTGGAGGCCGACGAATACGACCGCAGTTTCCTGCGTTTATCCCCCAGTGAGGCCATCGTCACCGCCATGGACGCCGACCATCTGGACATCTACGGAACACCCGAGGCCATGCATGCCGCCTACCTCGAGTTCACGGCATTGGTCACCGGCCGCCTGCTGGTGAACACCCGCGTCGTGGACCGTTTCGGAGCACGGGCCGAGGCCTACGGATTGGAGGGGAACACCGCGGTGCGGGGCGAGAACGTGCGGGTGCAGGACGGCGCTTACCGCTTCGACCTGATCGCCGATGGTCATCATCTGAAGGACCTCGTGCTGGGCATGCCCGGCCGGCACAACGTGGAGAACGCCGTGGCCGCCAGCGCCATGGCCCTGCAGTTGGGGGTTCCGGAGGAGAAGCTGCGGAAGGCCCTGGCCTCGTTCCAGGGCGTATCGCGTCGTTTCGAGGTCCGTGCCCGCAACCGTACGAGCCTTTTGATCGATGACTACGCCCATCATCCGGCGGAGCTGGAGGCGTGCATCGGCAGTGTGCGGGAGCTTCATCCGGGTCGCCGGATCACCGGGATCTTCCAGCCCCACCTCTTCAGCCGGACGCGCGATCTGGCAACGGAATTCGGCACCGCATTGGCCCGGTTGGATGAGCTCATCCTGCTCGACATCTACCCGGCGCGCGAGCAGCCCCTCCCCGGTATCACCAGCGAATGGCTGCTGGAGCAGGTGCCCATGATGAACAAGGTGGTGTGCACAAAGGACCAGCTGGTGCCCCTGCTGCGCTCGCGGAACCTCGACATCTTGCTCGCGCTTGGCGCGGGCGACATCGATCGCCTCGTTCCGGCATTGGCCCAACTCATCGAAGACGCTTCCGCATGAACCGCTTCCGCCGCCTGCTCCGTCCGCTCGCCTTCATCGGCGCGGCCTGCGCCTTGCTGGTGGTGCTGGGCTTCGTGGAGCACTCCGCCCGCCGCACACCCGTGACCGATCTCCAAGTGGAGGTGGAGGGTGCAGCCGGGGTGCACTTCATCGATCAAGAGGCCGTACGGGCCAAGGTGCTCGCCGCCCACACCGGGCTGATCGGCGCCGCCGTGAGCGAGGTGGACATCACCGCCATCGAGAACGACCTGCGCAACATCGGCTGCGTGGCCAAGGCCGATGTGTACCACACGATGGACGGCAAGCTCCACATCCGCGTGGCGCAGCGCGAACCCATCGCCCGTGTGATCAATGCCGATGGCACCGGTTTCTACATCGCCCGCGACGGTTCCACCATGCCCTTGAGCACCGAGCATACCGCCCGGGTGCTCGTCTTCACCGGCCCCCTGCACGAGCCGTTCAGCACGCAGGTCACCGACCTGGAGGCCATGGACGACAGCCTGACCGCCGCCACGCACAGCCTGCGCATGCTGCGGGTGGCGCGCACCATCGTGGCCGATCCCCTGTGGAACGCCCTCTTCGAGCAGGTGGTGCTGGATGCCGAGGGAGGCTTCGAGCTCATCCCCCGTGTCGGCCTCCAGCGGATCCGCATCGGCACCGGTGAACAGCTCGCCCAACGCCTCGAGAAACTCCGCACCTTCTATCACCAGGGCATCGCCCAGACCGATTGGCGCCGATACAGCGTGATCGATCTGCGCTTCGGTGATCAGGTGGTATGCACCAAACGAACCTTGTAAGGGCGCCGTCCACGTCGCCCAGGCACACCCATGGAACACACCCAAGACATCGTCGCCGGACTGGATATCGGCACCACCAAGATCGCCTGCATCGTCGGCCGTCGTAACGAGCAGGGCAAGATCGAGATCCTCGGCATGGGCAAGAGCCGCAGCGACGGGGTGAGCCGTGGCATGGTGGCCAACATCCAGAAGACCGTGGACAGCATCAAGGCCGCCATCGCCGAGGCCGAACAGACCTCCGGGGTGGACATCAGCACGGTGAACGTCGGCATCGCCGGTCAGCACATCCGCAGCATGCACCACCGCGGCATGATCACCCGCAAGAGCCTGGAGGAGGAGATCCGCCAAGTGGACATCGATCAGCTGATCGACGACATGTACAAGCTGGCCATGGTTCCGGGCGAGGAGATCATCCATGTGCTGCCGCAGGAGTACATCGTGGATGCGGAGCAGGGTATCAAGGACCCCATCGGCATGAGCGGCGTGCGTCTGGAGGCGAACTTCCACATCATCACCGGACAGGTGACGGCCGCGCGCAACCTGAACAAGTGCGTGCACCGCGCCAACCTGGAGGTGACCGAGCTGATCCTGGAACCCCTGGCCAGCGCCGACGCGGTGCTGAGCGCCGAGGAGAAGGAGGCGGGTGTGGTGCTGGTGGACATCGGTGGGGGCACCACCGACATCGCCATCTTCAGCGACCACATCATCCGCCACACCGCCGTGATCCCCTTCGGCGGCAACGTGATCACCGACGACATCAAGCTGGGCTGCTCGATCCTCCGGGACCAGGCCGAACTGCTGAAGACGCGTTTCGGCAGCGCCCTCGCGGCCGAGAACAAGGAGAACGAGGTGGTCTGCATCCCCGGGCTGCGCGGCCGTGAGCCCAAGGAGATCAGCCTGAAGAACCTGGCCAACATCATCCAGTGCCGGATGGAGGAGATCCTGGAGCATGTGTACTTCGAGATCAAGAACAGCGGCCTCGAGAAGCAGCTCAGCGCGGGCATCGTGCTCACCGGTGGCGGTGCGCAGCTCAAGCATCTGCGCCAGCTCACCGAGTATGTCACCGGCATGAGCACCCGCATCGGCTATCCCAATGAGCATCTCGCCAAGAGCAACGTGGACGCCGTCACCAGTCCGCTCTTCGCCACGGGTGTGGGTCTGGTGATGAAGGGCTTCGACTACCTCGATCGCCGTCGTCCGCACATCATCGAAACCCAACAACGCAAGGAGAAGGACGTGGTGAAGAACCACTCCGAGAAGGGCCGCGTAGGCAACTTCTTCGACCGTGTCTTCGCCACCGCCAACGAGATCCTGAAAGAGGACGAGAACGGCTGATCATCGTCCACGCACCCGACCATTCCCTCGACCCCATCCCTCAATCCCTTCGTCCCATGAAATTCGAACTGCCCACTGAACTGTCCTCGATCATCAAGGTGGTCGGCGTAGGTGGTGGCGGCAGCAATGCCGTCAACCATATGCACGCCCAAGGCATCCGCGGCGTGGACTTCATCATCTGCAACACCGACAAGCAGGCGCTCGATATGAGCAACATCCCGGTGAAGCTGCAGCTGGGCACCGCTCTGACCGAAGGTCTGGGTGCCGGCGCGGTGCCCGAGCGCGGCCATGCCGCCGCCCAGGAGAACATCGACGAGATCCGTCAGCTGTTGAGCTCGCGCACGAAGATGCTCTTCATCACCGCCGGCATGGGTGGGGGCACCGGTACGGGTGCCGCTCCCGTGATCGCACGCGTGGCCCGCGACATGGGCATCCTCACGGTGGGCATCGTCACCATGCCCTTCCAGTGGGAGGGTCGTCGCCGGAAGATGCAGGCCAGCACCGGCGTGGAGGAACTGCGCCAGGCCGTCGACACGCTGTTGGTGATCAACAACGATCGATTGCGCGATCTCTACGGCAACCTCACCATGGATGATGCCTTCGCCCACGCGGATGACATCCTGACCACCGCCGCCCGGGGCATCGCCGAGATCATCACCACCACCGGCAAGGTGAACGTGGACTTCGAGGACGTGCGTACGGTGATGACCAGCAGCGGCGTGGCCATCATGGGCATGGCCGAGGCCGAAGGGGAGGACCGCGCCCTGCGTGCCGCCACCGATGCCCTCGCTTCGCCCTTGCTCAACGACAACGACATCAAAGGCGCGAAGTACGTGCTGCTCAACATCGCCCTCGGTGATCGGACGATCTCCATGGACGAGATGAGCGAGATCACCGACCACATCCAGGAGGCGGCCGGCAGCAGTGCCGATGTGATCTGGGGCTACTGCACGGACAATTCGCTCGGCGACCGCATCCGGGTCACGGTGATCGCCACCGGCTTCAACCAGAACGAGTTGCTGGGTACCTCGGAGCCCAAGCGTGAGGAACGCAAGGTGATCCCCTTGGATACCGAGCTGCCCACGATGATCACCTCACCGATAGCGAGCCCCCTCGCCGGCATCCCGAAGGCTGCAGCACCTGTGTTGCCTCCCGCGCCGGAGGAGCCGTACATCAAGACGGTCACTCCTCCTGCTCCCGTCCAGGAACAGGCGCGTATCGAGTTCAGTGAACCGGCGGCTCCGGCCCGCCCGGCAGCGACCCCCGCGCCAGCTCCGGCACCGACCCCGGTCGTGGAGAAGGTGTCCTTCGATCTGTATGCCGCTCCGGAGGAGAAGCCCGCTCCGCAAACACCTCCCGTGGTGGACCAGGCACCGGCCATCGAAGCGGTGACCAAGGCCGAATTCCAAGGGGATGTGCAACGCGCCACACCGCTGGAGCATCAGGCACGCGTGGACGAGCGCTTGGCCCGTATGCGTGAGATGAGCCTGCGCCTGCGCACGCCGAACGGATTGGCCGACCTGGAGCGTGAACCCGCCTTCAAGCGCAAGAACGTTCCCCTGGGCGACGGCCCGCGCAGCACGGACAGCAACGTGAGCCGCTACACGCTGAGCGAAGGCGTGGATGAGAACGGAGAGCGCCGCATGGAGCTCAAGCGCAACAACCCGTATCTGCACGATAACGTCGACTAGGCATCGCCATGGGCCTGCAGGAGCGCATCGACGCCGATATCAAAGCCGCCATGCTGGCGCGCGAGAAGGACAAGCTCAACGCCCTTCGTGCGATCAAGAGCGCCATCCTGCTGGAACTGACCAAGGAGGGAGGCTCCACGGGAGTGAGCGAAGAGGCGGGAATGCGGATCCTCCAGAAGCTCCACAAGCAGCGCCAGGAGGCCGCAGCCATCTTCAACCAACAGGGGCGTGCCGACCTGGCCGCGGAGGATGAAGCGCAGGCGAAGGTGATCGAGGCCTACCTGCCCGCTCGCTTGGGCGATGCGGAGGTGGAAGCCACCGTGCGGGTCACCTTGGAGCGGATCGAGGCCCGGTCCATGGCAGACATGGGCAGGGCGATGAAGGCCGTGAACGAACAACTGGCCGGCAAGGCCGATGGTGCCGCCATCGCCGCGTTGGTGAAACGCGTGCTGGGCGGCGGCTAGCAGGAAGCAGTAGGGTAGATGGGACCAGCGGCGGCTCGGGAACGGGTCGCCGCGGGTATTTCAGGACATCGCATTCGGGCATCAGGCATCCACCACGAAGCGGAAGCCCACGCCGTGCACATTGTTGATGTGGATCCGTTCGTCGGCCTTCAGGTACTTGCGCAGGCGGCTGATGAACACGTCCAGGCTGCGGCCCAGGAAGTAGGTATCATCGCCCCACACCATGTTCAACACCAGCTCGCGGGGCAATACCTGGTCGCGGTGCATGCACAGCAGGCGCAGCACATCGGCCTCCTTGCGCGTCAGTTTGCGATCGCCTTCGGGATGCTTCAGCTCCAGGTTGCGGTGATCGAAGTGGAAGCCGGCGATCTCGAACACGTCACGCGGCCGAGCGGGCTGGTCGCTGTCCTGGGTGCGGCGTAGGATGGCCTCGATGCGGAGCACCAGTTCCTCCTGGCTGAAGGGCTTGGTGAGGTAGTCGTCGCCCCCGGCCTTGAAACCCGCGATCCGATCGTCGGTCTGGCTCTTCGCGGTGAGGAAGATGATCGGCACCTGCGCATTGGTGAGCCGGATGTCCTGTGCCAGACTGAATCCGTCCTTCTGGGGCAGCATCACATCGAGCACGCAGAGGTCGTAACTGTGCTCGTTGAAGTACTTGAGGCCTTCCTTGCCATCGCGGCAGAGGTGTACCGTGTAGCCTTTGCGCTTGAGGGCGTCCTGCACCACGAACCCCAGGTTCGCATCGTCCTCCACCAGCAGGATGTTCGCTTTCGTCGCGGTC
>DASWWQ010000218.1:0-9901 GCA_036405935.1 Flavobacteriales bacterium | reverse complement strand
ACAGCCGGTACAAGGAGGCGGACCTGGACTTTCCTCAGTTCGTGCGGACCGCCTTCGACAGCATCCGCACAAGGGAGTGCCAGAGCCTGATCATCGATATCCGCGAGAACGGTGGTGGCAGCGAAGGCAACGAGGACCTGCTCTTCGCGGAGCTGAACACCGGACCCTATGTGAAGTACCGCTCGGTGCAGGCGTCCGCATTCACCTTTTCCTTCCTCCGGCACACCGATCTGCGGCGCAAGGCGGATGCACGGGAACTGGAGATCGAGCTGCGCCGGGAACATGCCGCGGCACCGGACGGACGGCTGCTGCGCCGGCCCGGGGTGATGGAGCCCGCTCCTCCCCGACCGGATGCCTTCACCGGACAGGTCTACGTGCTCACGAGCGGCTGGACCTATTCGGGCGGTGCCGAGTTCGCCAGCCTCATGCGCCAGCACACGGGCGCTATCTTCATCGGTGAAGAAGTGGGCGGTGCTTTCGGAGGCAATACGAGCGGACACATGCTCACGTTGACCCTGCCGCATTCGCACATCACGGTGGAGGTGCCGATCCTCTACTTCAACCTGGCGGTGGACCGTCAGGCCCTGGACCGGGGCGTGCTGCCGGACATCGCGCTGCAGCCCACGATCGGACAGTTCCTGCGTGGAGAGGATGTGGTGATGGAACAGGCCCTGCGCTCCGCCGGTGCCGTAAGCCTTGATCCGGCCCGCGATCCGCGGAAGTGACCGCCCTCACTGCCGTTCGCGGGTTCCGTTCCAGTCGATCCGACGGCTCACCCACATCACCAGCGCCAGCACCACGAAGAGGCCGATGCTACCGAAGAGCAGGGCATAGTCCTGCTGATGGATCAGCGCGAACATGAAGCCGAACACCAGCAGCATGATGAGGCCGAGCAGTTGGGAGGCCCGTCGCACCTGGAACACGCTGTGTGCGTAGAGCACCACCAGGCCGATGACTCCCGTGGCCGAAAGGATGTACGCCTTGGCGAAACCGATGTGCTCGCTGATGGCGATGAGCAAGGTGTAGAAGAGGCACAGTGCGAAGCCCACTAGGAGGTACTGGATGGGATGGATCCGCAGATGCTGCAACACCTCCACGAAGAAGAAGACGAGGAAGACGAGCACGATGAGCATCACGCCGTACTTGCCGGCTCGCTCGTTCTTGCGGTATTCGTCCACCGGCTGCATCAGCCGCACCCCGAAGGCGCTCGCCGCGATGGCACCGCTGCGATCATCGAGGAATTCCTGCGGATAGGACCGATTGAGGTGCAGCACCGTCCACTGCGCATGCAGTCCCTCGGTTGTGGCCACGGTACTGTCCACCGGGTCCGGAAGGAAGGCCCCTTGATAGCTGGGATCCTTCCATGTACTGATGCACGAGGCCCGTGTCACCTTGCCCACGGGCACCAGGTTGAAGCTGCCGCTGCCGTTGATGGTGAGGTCCGTGGTGAAAGGAATGGCCGTGGTGATCCGTGCGGAATCCAACGGGAATGGCGCACTGAGCCCGCTTTCCACGATCTGCGTGCCGGGCAGTCCGGGTTCGAAGCGCACGTTGCGTTCGCCCATGCGCAAGGTCACCTGTTCCTTGATGCTGCGCAGGTCGCTGATGCCCAGCACCAGCACGGCCTGATGCCATTTCAAGGCCGCACCGACGGGAAGGTGGTTCGTGTTCAGTGGAGCGAAGGAGCCCGAGAGGTGGGTGCGGCTACGATACACGGCCACCTCATGGATGCCGCGGTGCTTGGTGAAGGGATCGAGCTGGGCCTCGGCCTTCAGCTCTTCGGGCAGGAAGTGGGCATAGCGGGTCTCGGCGCGTTCCTCCATCGCGCCGTTGGCGTTCGGCACCCGCACGGGTACGTCGTACGGCACGGCGATTACGGGTCCTGTGATGGTCTGCGGCCCACCCCAATCGTTGCTGATGCCGGTCTCCGCCTCCTGCTTGCGCTCCGCCCGCTCCAGGATGAGTTCCCGCACCATGCGCAAGGGGATCATCAACAGCAGGATGAGCACGGCCACCACGAAGGCGCGTAGGGTCAGCGAGGTCTTCCAACCGCTCCATCGGGAGGGCTTGGGAGGCGTGGTCGTGGAATGGATCGTGGCGTCGTTGGGGATCGGGTCGGACATGGAAGGTGAGCCGGCCTGGTGGTCCGGTCGGGGCACCAACGCAAGTCCGTACGCTCTGGTTCGATCTTGGCTTTTTTTGGCAACAGGCGCCAACAAGCACTCGAAAGCCCCACCCGCACTTCGGGATCAACGCACGGCCCGCGTATCAGCTCCCGGGCTCGGAGCAAGGCATCATGTCCCTGGCCTTGCCCCGATGGATGATGGAGCGGCCACCGCCCTTGCGGCAGGCGGGACTGCGGTAGATCAGCCAGCGCACCCGCACGTAGAGGTCCATGGCATGCACATCGCGCTTGCTGATGAACGGCAGGATATGGTCGCTGCCCAGCACCAGACCGTGCATGCGCAACATGGCGCCGATCATCGGGCGCGAAAGGTCGTACTCGTTCAACACCACGGGCAGGGCGAACTCCACATAGCGCGTCTCGAAACGGGGGGTGATGGCAAGGGAGTTCGCCCGCCGCAGCCGAAGTCCGTTACGTCCCGAAAGGCCGTGCACCGCGGCCAAGGCCACGTAGGCATGTTCCGCGATCCGCTGGTCGTACTGCAAGGACACCGCGGTGGGCATTCCGATCGCGAGGTTGCGGCGGCGCGACCAGTTGGTGGCCGAGGCGAGCAAGCTGTCCACGGCCTCCGCACCATCGAGGTCGATCCCGTTGTAGTCGGCGATCGATAGCGCTCCGGTGTCCAACGTTCCGGCCGCCGCATCGGCGAACCGGATGCCGCCAAGGTCGATCACGGACAGTCCGATGCGGTAGCGGTACTCCATCGGCGTACAGCTGCCGTCCTTGTGCGGGCGGTAGCCATCCACTTCGGACAGCGTGCGTTCGTACACGAAGCCCACATCCCCGCCGAAACCCCGGCCTGCGGACAAGGACGGTTCCGCATAACCGTAACGCGCCGTGATGGAATGGAGGTCGAGGCGTGCGGAGTCGTACACCGTATGGTCCAACGAGGTGATCTGCAAGGCACCCGCCGTGTGCCCCATCAGATAGCGCACGCCGACACCGGCACTGAACAGGCTGAAGCCGCGCGCGTGCAGGATGTGGGCGTAGTTCACCCCGGTCTCCGTCCAACCGGCGCCCAGCACACGCATACCCCGTGCATCGTACCGGATGCCATGTTGGGGAGCGTGGTCCAGACCGTTGAGGATGAAGTTGCCGATCTCCCGGGATATCCCGGAAGCACTCACATGGGCCCGTGTGCGGATACCGGCGCTGAGGGTGCCGCGGCCCAAGGACAAGGAGACCGCTGGGCCTGACGCGGCGGCCGTGACGGTGGCCCGATGGCTACGCTGGAAATCGAGCGAGCGCATCACCACGCGGCCGTTCTCCATTCCTTCAAAGCCGTTGCGGACCTCGGTGATGAGGGGAGATCGGCGGTCGGTCCACGCCACGAGGCTGTTCCAGGCGTAGGCTTCCGCACCTGCAAGCCGGATGTCCATCCAAGGCCATTGGCCCGCAGCCCGTGCCGGATTCAGCACGATGGCGTCCATGCCCGCATAGTTGCTGTGCAGCAGTCCGTAACGCTCCTGAGCGAACAGGGACGCGGACAGCATCCATAGACCGGGGAGCAACGCGGCGCGCATGAAGGGTTCCTACGGAACAACGGCCGTGGGGTTGGACTTCGCATCCACCTGTGCGCTCCCTGGTGATCCGCTCTTCTGCATTCTTGCCCGGATCCGCCCCTCGGCCCATCGCTGACGGGCACGACCACCTGCCGCAACCGATGTGAACCGAGCTTGTCCAGGGCCTGGGGAACAAGGAAGGCCATCGCAAGCGATGGCCTTCCCGTTGAGGGACAGGAACAGCGACGGTCCTATCCCTCGAAGACCTTCAACATATTCCTTCCGGGGCGTAGCTTCAGCGTGTGATCGATCACCGTACAGCCGCCTTGTGCATCGAAGCTGATGTTGCCCACGGGGCCATCGTAGTCGAAACCCGACATCACCTCCGCATCCTGTAGGATCACCGCGAACTGGAGCTTGCGTTTGTGCTTGCCGGGGGTACCGGTGCGTGAATTGTGGGTATCCACCGTGAGCTCCTTGGTGAGGTGGCCGGGATGAGCGAAACGCACGACCACCTCGACATCCAAGGGCAGGGACAGATCGAAGCGGCCCGAACGCGTCACGGGTACAGGGAACTGCACCCCGTTCACCTCCACCTCCACGGTGGTTTCCTGGAAACCATCGGCCTCCACGTGGAGCCAGCCGGTCAATTGTACCGCATGGACGTCGGTCGTTCCACGGGCTGGTGAAGCAGCGCATAGTTCCAAGGTCGACAAGGTCCAAGCGGCGCAAAGGCCGACGATCGGGAGAGCGTGCTTGATGATCCTCATGGCTTGCGGTTTGGGAACGGTTACGCTCCCCGGCACGGGAGGTTCCGATCCACGGGCCCTGATCCGACGAGCACCGGTCCGGCAGCGTCCAAGACGCTCAACGCCTCGCCCGAGCCGCTCCTGGACCACCGAAAGAAGAAGGGGCCATCGCGTACGATGGCCCCTTGACACGTGATGCGGGATCGCTTATTGGCCGGCCGCCTGTTTCAGGCCATCCTCGATCATGTTGTAGAACTGGTCCATCTTGGGCAGGATCACGATGCGCGTGCGGCGGTTGCGCGACTTGTGCTCGGGGGTATCGTTGGGCTCCAGCGGCACGAACTGACCGCGGCCACCGGCGGTGATGCGGGACGGATCCACGCCGAGTTCCTTGGTGAACACCCGGGTGATGGCCGTGGCGCGCAGCACACTGAGGTCCCAGTTGTCCTTGATGCAGTCCTTGCTGATGGGCACATCATCGGTGTGGCCTTCCACCAGCACCTCCATCTCGGGTTTGTCGTTCACCACCTTGGCCACCTTCGCCAGCACGTTCTTGGCATTGGGCGAGATGGTGGTGCTGCCACTGGTGAAGAGCATCTTGTCGCTGAGCTCGATGAACACCACGCTCTTCTCCACGTTCACGGTGACATCCGTGTCGTTGATGTTGCCCAATGAACTCTTCAGGCTCACCACCAGGGCGAGGGTCACGGAATCCTTCTTGGTCAAGGCATCCTGCAGGCGGGTGATCTGGATGTCCTTCTCCTTGATGCTCTCCAGCGACTTCTCCAGATTGGCGGCCTCCTTGGCGGAGAGGGTGGCCATATTGCCCACGTTGTTCAGCAGGGCCTGGTTGGTCACGCTCATCTCGGCCACCTGTTCCTTCAGGTGCTGATTGCTGTTCTCCAAGGTGGAGATGCGCGAACCATCGGCCGTGCGGGCGTTCTTGCAATCCTCCAGCGCGCGGTTGGCCTCGTCCAGCTTGTTGTGGAGCGTTTCATTGGAGGCCTGGATAGCCGTATACTTCTTCTTGGACACGCAGGATGCCAGCAGCATCACCACGCCCAGGGAGTAGATCACCGTTCTTTTCATGATGGAGGTATTTTCAATGCGGGCGCGAAGATAGCCCGATGGGTTTCGCGGGGTGGTGAGCGGAACGAAGGGGGACATTCGTCATGATCGGAACAACAACCGGCACGCGTTCGAGGTTCGTGGGCCACCAAGCACAAAGGCGCCGGACCGATGGTCCAGCGCCTTGCATGACGAAGTGCCCGAAGGCGGAAATACTAGAGGAAGCCCTTGGCCTTGGCCTGCTTGAGGGCGGCACCGATGCCGATCTTGCTGATCGTACGCATCCCGGCGGTGCTGACACGGAGGCTCACCGAACGATTCTCCTCCGGGATGAAGTAGGTCCGGTCCTGCAGGTTCGGCGCGAAGGTGCGGCGGGTCTTGCGGTTGGAGTGGCTCACCTTGTTTCCGGTGATGACCTTTTTTCCGGTGATCTGGCAGATGCGGGACATGGCTGTACGAATTACGGGCCGCGAAAGTAGGAAAAGTTCCGGTATTCCGTCATCCGGCGTTGCGGGCCAGTTCCTTACGGAGCAGGTTGAGGGCGGCGATGGAGGCCCTTTCGATCACCAGGTCGCGTGCACCCGGGAATCCGGCCTTCACCGAACGCACGCCGCCGGGTCCGGCCACGGCCATCCAAACCGTACCCACGGGCTTCTCGGACGTGCCGCCATCGGGCCCCGCGATCCCGCTGGTGGCCAGGGCCCAATCGCTTCTCAGGGCCTCGCGCACGCCCATCGCCATCCTTTCCACCACGGGCTGGCTCACGGCCCCGTTCAACTCCAGCATGTCGCTGGGGATGCCCAGTTCCTCCATCTTCACCGCATTGGCGTAGCTGACCACCCCGCCGATGTAGTAGGCCGAGGAGCCGGGCACGGAGGTGATCAGGTGGCTGATGTTGCCACCGGTGCAGCTTTCGGCGAGGGCCAAGGTCTGTCCACGTTCCTTCAGCATACGCCCCAAGGCCTGCTCCAAGCGCTCCTCCCCTTCCCCGAAGATCAGTTCCGGTATCAGGGCCCGCAGTTCGGCGGCCTTGGCATCCACCGCGTTCTGCGCTCCGGCAGCATCGCTGTTGGCGTAGCTGCTGAGGCGCAGCTTCACGATGCCCGGGCTGGGCAGGTAGGCCAGCTTGATACCCAGAGGGGCCAGGCTATCCTCCCAATCGGCGATGCGCTCCGCGAGATGGCTTTCGCCCAGCCCCACCGTCTGGATGGTGCGGTGCACGATGGCCGGTGTGTTGAAATGGGTCTTCAGCCGATCGAAACCGAACTCCTCCATGATGCCCTTCATCTCGTAGGGTACACCGGGCAGGCTGATGAAGATGCGGCCATCCCGCTCGAACCACATGCCGCTGGCGGTGCCCCGGGTATTGGGCAACACGATGCAGTTCTCGGGCAGATCGGCCTGGGCCCGATTCACCTCCAAAATATCCTTGGGGTCCCGGCCGAAGCGGCGGAAGATCTCCTCGATGCGGGCCACCACCTCGGGCCTGCGCGTGAGCGTGGTACCGAAGAAGGCCGTGAGCGTATGCTTGGTCAGGTCATCCTTGGTAGGACCCAGGCCGCCCGTGATGATCACCACGTTCTCGGTGGCGGAGGCCAAGGCCTGCAGGATCACGGTTCGGTCATCTCCGATGGTGAGCGTGCGCACCGGCCGGATGCCCAATTGACCCAATCGCTGGCCCAGCCATCCGGCGTTGGTGTTGATGGTCTGCCCGATGAGCAGTTCGTCGCCGATGGTGATGATGCCTGCGGTGATCTCGCGTTCCATGGGGGGCGAAGTTCGGTCGGTTTGCGGGCGGAGGCCAAGCCACAAGCTTCAAGCCCCGAGCTTCGAGCTTTGTTGCCGGAAGACACTTGTCCACAGATGGCGCAGATGCTTCGCCCAACGGCTCGCTCAAGCAGCTTCGGGTTTCCTTTTTCAGGTTTCAGGTTTCAAGCTTGAAAGCTTCGGTTCCCTTGGCGAGCTCAACCGGCAACTGGCCACTGCGAACTCCTCTACCCGTGTATCGTCGGTGACTTGGCGTAGTTGGCCACCAGTTCGGCCTCGAAGGCCAGGAACTCCTTCCAGCGGGCTTCCACATCGATCTCCGGGGCATGCTCCCGGGCGAAGCCGATGAAGGTGGTGTAATGTCCCGCCTCGCTGATCATCAGGTCACGATAGAAGACGCGCAGGTCCTCGTCCTCCACCCGTTCGCTAAGCAGCTTGAACCGCTCACAACTGCGGGCCTCGATCATGGCGCTGAAAAGCAACCGGTCCACGAGCCGTTCAAGGGGGTGACCATCCTTACGGACGAAGGTGAGCAGCTGGTTCACGTAGTGGTCCTTGCGTTCGGGTCCGAGGGGCCAGCCGCGTTCCTTGAGCTTCTGCAGCACCTGGGCGAAATGCCCGAGCTCCTCCTGGGCCAATGCCACCAAGGCCTCGGCCATGGCCGTGTACTGCGGATAGCGCACCACGATGGAGATGGCGTTGCTGGCGGCCTTCTGTTCGCACCAAGCGTGGTCGATCAGCACTGCACGCAGGTCCTGCTCCACGAGTTCGACCCAGCGGGGGTCGGTGGACAACTGTAATCCGAGCATGCTGCGAATTTGGGACAGGGATGCTCCATGAAGGTCGGCTTGGGTGTACGATATTCGCTGCCTCCCTGGCCGACCATTCCCTTTGCGTTCCACCGGCAATGGGCCAACGCCGGAACTTCCGGATGCGTCAACCCTTCAACTCGAACCGATGAACGTACGTGCAGGATGGAACGGAGCCTTGGCCTTGATGGCCGGTCTCCTGATCGCGGGTGCCAGTCCGGCGCAGACCGTGGTGAACGGATCGGCAACGGGCCCGGTGGGCAACAGCCAGTTGGTGAACCTTCCCGGCTGGATCGCCTGCAGCCAACCTTCGAACAACAGTCCGGACGTGTGCGACATGAGCATGCCCTCCTGGAACGGCGGCACCACGGTAACGCCCTCGCCCTCGCCCGATGGGGGCTCGTGGATCGGCCTGGCCAACGGGGTGAATCCGGTGGAGCAGGAATGCGCCACGGGACAGATGACGGGCTTGGTGGCCGGCAACGGGTACCAATTGCGTTTCTATGGGGCCTGCTTCGGTACGGGCGTGGGCATGTACGCCAACGGGGAGCCTGCGGATGTCACCGTTTTCATCGGTGCCACGGAGGAGGTGGTTACCATACCCATGGCGGCACAGGAGTGGAACCTGTATACCGTGTGCTTCACCGCCACCGCTGAGGAGATGGAATTCACCCTGCAGACCTTCACGGGGGATGGCTACGCGAGCCTGGACGGCTTCACCGTGGCCCCCAGCGGCGAAGGGGCGGGCAACGTCACGGACACCATCGTCTGCATCGGGTCCCAGATCATCCTGGACCTCACCGAACCCAACGGCACCTATCTCTGGCAGAACGGCTCCACGGATCCCACACTTACGGTAACCGAAGGGGGCACCTACTGGGTGCAGGTGAACGGCAACTGTGGTTTCCGGACGGACACCATCCATGTGGAGGAGTTGGAAGGGCCGGTGCTGGACCTCGGACCCGACACCACCCTGTGCGTGGGCAGCGGGCTTCTGCTGGCCCCCGGCATCCCCGGCACATACGATTGGGGCAACGGCTTCACCGGTCCCACCTACTTCGCCGCGATGGAAGGCCCTGTGGTCCTCAACCTGCAACACAGCTGCGGCATAGCGGTGGACACGATCGTGATCACCTACGCCCAACCTCCGGTGGTGGACCTGGGCAACGATACCACCACCTGCAACGGCGTGGTCTTCCTGCTCGATGCGAGCACTCCGGGGGCGGTCTACACCTGGCAGGACGGTTCGCACAACGCCACCTTCCCGGCCACGGCAGGCGGCAGCTACTCGGTGGTCGTATCGGTGAACGGCTGCGCCAGCTCGGCCTCCATCAACTTGGAGGGTGTGGATTGCGAAACGGTGGTGATGATGCCAAACGTGTTCAGTCCGAACGGGGATGGATCGAACGACCGCTTCATCCCGGTGCTGCACAAGGGCGTGCTCCGCTCAGCGCTCACCATCTACAACCGTTGGGGGCAGGTGGTGTACGAGGGCAGCAACCTGGACATCGGTTGGAACGGCCGCAAGGACGGTGACATCTGCGCGGACGGTACCTACTATTGGCACCTCGACTTCCAAGGCAACGATCTGCAGGACACCATGACCGGTGTGGTGACCCTGCTGCGCTGATCCTTCCTGCGCCCTCGCGGCCGGACCAACGAGCACAATAAGGACACCCCGGCCATCGCTGGTCCGGGGTGCCTTGTGATCATCCCTCTGGTACCATGACGCACATGTTCCGATCGGCGCTGTCCGAAGTGCGAAAAAAACACCCGGGCTTCGCATTCACCCAATACGACGCCTCTTGTTTTGCCGACGGA
>DASWWQ010000217.1:0-2254 GCA_036405935.1 Flavobacteriales bacterium | reverse complement strand
ACCACATAAGGTCCGTCCGTGAGCCATCGTCCTTCGATGGCCTCGTATGCGGGCTCGGGTTCGAAAAGCACGGCGGCGTAGAGCAGCAGCACACCCTCCCGCTCCAGCACGTAGGCGGCGCCACGCTCCAGGTCGTTGTGCACGGTTTCCCGGTTCGGGTAACCGTCCTGCCATTGGCGACTGCCATCCAAGCGCCGTTGCTCGATGGCGTACTGCAGGATGGACCAGATGGCGGGAACGTCCGCCGCAACGGCTTTCCGGAGGATCATTTCAGGCATGGAACAGCGTGTTCAAGGCTTCGGCGACCGAACCTCGGAAATTCACCTGCTTCCCTTGGTTGCTCTCGCGGATGAAGTCCTGCAGGGCCTTGCTCGGGTGTAGCGTCGCATCCCCGACGATGGCCAAGGGCATGCGGTAGTTGGAGAATTTCTGCAGCACCTCGCCGGCCAGGCCGTTCCTCAGGTCGAAGAACGCATCGGGGAGCTGGTGCACGTGAAGGATCAGTCCATCGAAGCCTTGGTAGTAAGCGTTGCCGAGCAGGTCCAAGGCTTCGCCGGCATTCGAGATCGCCAATCCTTCGCCAACGAGTTCCGCGATGCGCCGCTCGCCTTGTTCGTGGCTGACGAACTCCATGGCCTTGTTCACCTTACCAAGCGTTCGATGATGGTCTTCACCGGCTCCACGGCCTTCGTGTGCGCGATGCTGGGGCCGGCCACCCATACCGTCCTGTAGGTGGCCTTCTGCGCCGCGGCCTCCGTGGCCTTCATGCCCAGCCGGAAGCGGAACATCTTCACCCACTTCTTCAGCTTACGGTTCCTGTTCAGTACACGCTCCAGCCACGGTGATCGGGTGCCGATCTTCTGCACGTACGGCGTGTTGATCACGGAGCAGGGTGTGCCGCTGATGCGTTCGGTGAGCACGATGTCGTCCGCGCCGTAGTCCACGCAGGCCTGCTTGTAGGCATCGGTGATCGGGGCTTCCACGGAGGCGATGAAGGGGCTGCCCACCGACACGCCGTCAGCGCCGTAGGCCAGCATGCGGTCCAGCTCGGCCTTGGTACCCACGCCACCGGCCGAGATCACCGGAAGGGTGCAATGCTGCTTCAACAGCTTGATCAAGGCTTCGGGGGAGAGGTCCCCGCGGTGACCGCCCGCTTGGTTGTTGACCGCGATCAGTGCATCGGCTCCCAAGGCTTCCACCTTCTGCGCGAACCGAAGATCGGTGACGTCGCAAAAGACCTGGATGCCCACGCGATGCGCCGCTTGGATCGTGGTCTCCGGACTGCCCAAGGAGGTGATGAGGAAGTCACAGCCTTCTTCGCACAACACTTCCAGCTGCTTCGTCGCCTTGGGATTGCTCTTGTTCACGATCAGGTTGAAGCCGAAGGCGCCCTTGCCGATCGCGGCCTTCGCGGCCTTCAGCTCCTGCGCGGCTGCGCGCAGCTCCTCCAGCGTGCGGTAGTTCAACGCCGGTATGCATCCCGCGATGCCGCAGCGCAGGCCTTCGATGACCATGGCCGTGTTGCTCACCAGGAACATCGGCGCCATGATCACGGGATGCTCCAAGTGGAGCAGTTCGTTCAGTCGGGGAGGCATGGTTTCGGGCCCCCAAGATCGCATGGGCACTGTGGAAGTGTCGTGTGTATCTTCTTCCATTTTGATAGGGCCGGAGGGAGGTTGCCAAATGACGAAGTCGTCGATCCCATCATCGGTGCATTCTTCCACAAGCTGCCAGTTCAGAAAGGCCGAGACCTTGATCAAGGAATCCTTGATCCGATCATCCGTTCTTTGGTCCGATCGTACTGCAGAGATCGTGAGAAGATTGGTTCTGGTGGGGTTCACGTCCTCGCTGGACCAACTGTCGGGACTGCGGGCGAACAACAACAAGATGTTCAATGAGGGATGATCGGAACTGCCGACGTAGTTGAAATCGTCCACTCTCTTGAACTCCGCGCTGGCGTCCAGGAAATTCCGGAGTTCGACAAGGTCGAAATCGGAGCTCAGAAGCTTGTCCTTGTAGATGTTCAGATGCAAGTATTGGTACGACCACATGGAGAATGGCTTGTGTACTTGATCGGCCGGTATGGATCATGGACGATATCGGATGAACGGGCTCTGTGTTTTGATCCTCTTGCCGGTTGCGGAATGTAAGATGGCTCCTGATCGTGCTTCCAACGTTCGCTGCCATTCCCCAACTTCCGCCCATGAACATCCTGCTCCTGCACGGCGCGCTCGGATCGAAGGCGCAAGTGGCG
>DASWWQ010000216.1:0-38283 GCA_036405935.1 Flavobacteriales bacterium | reverse complement strand
TGTTCTCGGGGAAGGGAGGAATGGGCGTGATGATCTTCCACAGCAGGAAAAAGAGCAGCAGGAGTCCGTGCAGCACCAAGGTGCCGATCAGCGCAGCGCTGCGACGTTGGATGGGGTTCTCCTGGGCTTCAGCGTACATGACTATCCGGTCATCTTTTGCGTGGCCAGCACCATCTTGATCTTCAGTTTGGCGCCGATCTGCATCACGTCAACGAGGTCCTGTACACTCAGGTCCTTGTCGAAGTTCAACACCACGGTGGGTTCATCGATGCCGTTGACGGCGCTGGCCAGCACGTTCTCCAATTGGTCCGCGGGCACCGGCTGCTTGTCGATGAAGTAGTTCCTGTCCTTGTCCACCGAAACGTTGATCTGCTTTTTGGTGATCTGCTCGTTGTTGGCGCTCTTGGGCAGCATCAACTTGATGACGTTCGGATTGGCCATGGTGCTGATGATCAAGAAGAACAGCAGCAGGAAGAACATGATGTCGTTGAGCGACTCGGTGCTCACTTCCGCATGCTCGCGGGATCTTCTTCGCAGACGCATGGGCGGGGTTATTTGGCGGGTTCCTGCAGCATGTCGATGAACGCCAAGCTGGTGCGTTCCATCTTGTCCGCCGCGCGCTCCACCATCTGGTTCAGGAAGAAGTAGCCGATGAAGGCGATGATGCCCACGATCAGTCCGGCGCTGGAGGTCACCATCTTCTGGTACAGACCGGTGGAGATCACGGAGATGCTGATGTTGTCCTGCAAGGAGATGTCGTAGAAGATCTTGATCACCCCGATGATGGTACCGATGAAGCCGAACATCGGGGCCAGCTTGGCGAACATGCTGAGCATGGGGATGCCCCGCTCGAGCTTGGCCAGTTCCAACCGACCGACGTTCTCCATCGCGCTCTCGATGTCCTTCGTGGGTTTGCCGATGCGTTGCAGGCCCTTCTCCACCATGCGGGCCGCAGGTGAACTGCTCTGGGCGCAGAGGTTGCGGGCGCTATCGGTCTTGCCTTCGTGCACGTAGTCGCGGATCTTGTTCAGGAAGTCCTTGTCCTGCTGGTTGGCCTTGCGCAGGGCGATCACCCGTTCGATCACCACGTACACGGTGATCAGGCTCATCAAGGCGAGCGGCCCCATGATCCACCAGCCACCGAGGGTGAGCAGGTTCCAGATCGTGAGGGTGTCCTGGGCGGGTGCAGCCGCCACGGGCACGGCCTGGTCCACCACTTGGCGGGCGGCCTCAACGGCGGATTCTTGGACTTGGGCGAAGAGCGGCATCTGCATGGGTTCGGTTCCGGTTATCAAGCAACGGGGCAGGGGCCCCGGAAATTTCAGTTCAGTTGTTCCAAGGCCAGTTCGAAGGCCGTGCGGGTGAGGTGCGTGCGATGCGGGTGACGGGCGTGTGTGCGCTGCAGGGCGCGGCCGATCACGGTGCTGACATCCCCGAAGATGGCCTGGTCGCTGAGCGCGGCACCGTCCTGCATGCAATAGGCGAACACCCGGGCCATGCCGCAGTTCGCGATGAAGTCGGGGATCACGCTGACCTTGCCGTCGGCATGCTCGGCGATGGCGCCGTAGAAGATCTCGGGGTCCGCGAAGGGCACGTTGGCCCCGCTGGCGATGGTCTCCAGGCCATGGGCACAGAGCTGCTCGATCTGTTCACGCGTGACGATGCGCGACGCGGCGCAGGGCAGGAACACCTCGGCACCGCTGCTCCAGATGCGTTCGTTCACCTCGGCGAAGGAGAGGAGGCCCGGGGCGCTCAGCGTGTTGTTCGCCTTGTGCATGAAGAGGTCCCTGACCTTGTCGGGGCCAAGACCTTCGGGTACGATCAGTCCTCCGGCGCGGTCGATGATGCCGGTGATCCGAGCTCCGTTGGTGGCCAGATAGTAGGCCGCGGCGCTGGCCACGTTGCCCCAGCCCTGCACGATGACGCGTTTACCCCTGAGGTCGCCGCCATAGATGCCGTAGTAGTGGCGCACGCTTTCCGATACGCCCCAGCCGGTGATCATGTCGGCCACCGCATAACGGCCGCTTTCCGGGGTGTAGGCGGGATCCTCCACACGCTTGCTGACGCCCGTGCGCAGCTGTCCGAGGATGCGCACCTTGGCGCCTTCGGTGCTGGCGAAGTGACCGTTCACCACGCCTTCCTGCGGGTGCCAAAGGCCGTAGCGTTCGGTGATGGGGATCACCTCGTGCAGTTCGTCCACGTTGAGGTCCCCGCCCGTGCCGTAGTAGTTCTTCAGCATGGGGATCACCGCCTTGTACCAGCGGTCCAGTACGTCCTTCTTGCGCGGGTCGGAGGGGTCGAAGTCGATGCCGCTCTTGGCGCCGCCGATGGCCGGACCGCTCACGGTGAACTTCACCTCCATGGTCTTGGCGAGGCTTTCCACCTCACGGCGGTCGAGGCCCTTGCGCATGCGGGTGCCACCACCGGCCGCACCGCCACGGAGGCTGTTGATCACCACCCAGCCACGGGCACCGGTCGGTGGATCGTTCCACTCGAACACGATCTCCGGGGCTTTCTCCTCGAACTTCTTCAGGGCCTCACGCATCGGCTTTCCGCACTTGAGCGTCAAAATTAGACCCGGCTCCGGGGGGCGCCGGGACGGGCGGTCCCTCTTATCACGCCCGCCGTGTTAATTGGGCAGGTACACCGCGCCGCCGATGCTGTCCCGTTCCGCGCCGGTGACGCTGGCCAGGGCGGTGGACCTTCCACGCCAACGTAGCAGCCCGAGGAGCGCGAAGACCAAGGCCTCCTTCTGGTCCACCAGTTCCTTCGCCGGTACATCGATCCGGACGGTGGTCATGGCGCGGAGGCGCTCCACCAGCAAGGTGTTGTGGGCCCCGCCGCCGGTGACCAGCACCTGCTTCGCCCCGTTGCGGTCGAGTTCCTGTACGATCATCCGCGCGATGTGCTCCACGGCCGTGCGCATCCGGTCGGCCAAGGGGATGTGCCGGTCATCGATCAGTGGACGCACCTGCGTCTCGAACCATTCACGACCGAGCGAGCGCGGTGGCGCCTGCGCATGGAAGGGGAGTGCGTCCAGTTGCTGCAACAATGCGGGATGGACCTGTCCGGCCCGGGCGATGCGGCTGTCCTGGTCGTACGCCTGTCCGGCTTCCGCGGCAAGATGGTCCAACACCTGGTTGCAGGCCCCCACATCGTAGCCGATGGTCCTTGTTCCGTGCACGCTGATGTTGCTGATGCCGCCCAGGTTGAGAAAGGCCTGGTGTTCCGGGAACAGGAGCCGTTCGCCGAGGGGTACCAACGGAGCACCTTGTCCCCCGAGTGCCACGTCCTTGGTCCGCAGGTCGCACACCGTGGGCAGGCCGCTGCGCGCGGCGATGGTGGCCCCGCAGCCGATCTGTACGGTGAGGCCTTCCGCCGGCTGATGGAAGATGGTATGCCCGTGCGAGGAAACGAGCTCCGCCGGATGGGAGGGAAGCAGGTCCGCCACCGCATCCCCGATGGCCCGGCCCACGTCGCGATGCAGCCGCGCCAGTTCCAAGGCGGTCGCTCGGGTGGCGTGCAAGAGGCGATCCCGCAGCTCCGGGGTATACGGCACGGTGCGGCTGCCTTCGAGGGTGAAGGTCCAGCGGGCCGGTGTCTCCTCCAGCCTGCAGCAGGCCAGGTCGATGCCGTCCAGCGAGCTTCCGCTCATCACACCGATCGTACGCGTAGGTCCGCCCGCTGGGTCCATGGGGGCGAAAGGTATCCCCGCCGGGAAGGGCCGGTCCGCTACATTTGGCGCATTCCCAACGTGATCCCGTGAATACCATGCAAGAGACCGCTACCCTCGCCGGATTGAACTTCGAACTTTCCGAGGAGCAGAAGGCCGTTCGTGATGCCGCCCGTGATTTCGCCCAGAACGTCCTGAAGCCCGGCGTGATCGAACGTGACCGCGACCAGAAGTTCCCTGCTGCGGAGATCAAGCAGTTGGGTGAACTCGGGTTCCTGGGCATGATGGTGAGCCCCGAGTATGGCGGTGGTGGTATGGATACCATCAGCTACGTGCTGGCCATGGAGGAGATCAGCAAGATCGACGCAAGCTGCAGCGTGGTGATGAGCGTGAACAACAGCCTCGTGTGCTGGGGTCTTGAGCAGTACGGTACGGAGGAACAGAAGCGCAAGTACCTGGTGCCCTTGGCCAAGGGTGAAGTGATCGGCGCTTTCTGCCTCAGCGAGCCCGAGGCCGGCAGCGATGCCACCAGCCAGCGCACCACCGCCATCGACATGGGCGACCATTACCTGTTGAACGGCACCAAGAACTGGATCACCAACGGCGGCACCGCCAGCACCTATCTGGTGATGGCCCAGACCGATGCGGCCAAGGGCCACAAAGGCATCAACTGCCTCATCGTGGAGAAGGGCATGCCCGGCTTCGTGGTGGGCGCGAAGGAGGACAAGCTCGGCATCCGCGGCAGCGATACGCACACGCTGATGTTCCAGGACGTGAAGGTGCCGAAGGCCAATCGGATCGGCGAGGACGGCTTCGGCTTCACCTTCGCCATGAAGACGCTGAGCGGAGGCCGCATCGGCATCGCTTCACAGGCCTTGGGCATCGCCAGCGGCGCCTATGAACTGGCCCTGGCCTATTCCAAGGAGCGTAAGGCCTTCGGCAAGCCCATCTGCGAGCACCAGGCCATCGCCTTCAAACTGGCCGACATGGCCACGGAGATCGAAGCGGCCCGCCTGCTCTGCCTGCGCGCCGCTTGGTTGAAGGACCAGCATCTGAACTACGACCAGGCCGGTGCCATGGCCAAGGTCTTCGCCAGCGAAACGGCGATGAAGACCACCGTGGAGGCCGTGCAGGTGCATGGTGGCTACGGCTACGTGAAGGAATACCACGTGGAGCGCCTGATGCGCGATGCCAAGATCACGCAGATCTACGAGGGCACCAGCGAGGTGCAGCGCATCGTGATCAGCCGCAGCGTGCTGAAGGGCTAGGCCTCAGAGCGCGGGCACCAGCGTTTCCAGCCGGATGCCGCGTGAGCCCTTCACGAGGATGAGCTTGCCTTCGGGGCGTTCGGCCTCGAGGGCGCTCAGCGCGGTCTTCGCATCGCCGAAGCGTTTCGCAGCGGAGGCACCGGGCGTGCTTTGGAAGATCGGACCCACCAAGATCGCATCCAGTCCGAGCTGCTCGATCTGGTCCACGATGGAGCGGTGCTCCTCCTCGCTGGTCCCTCCCAGTTCCAACATGTCACCGAGGATCACCAGCTTCGGTCGTGCGGCCTGCATGGACTGGAAGTTCAGCAACGCCGCGTGCATGCTGGACGGATTGGCGTTGTAGGCGTCCAGTACCAGGTGGTTCCGCCCGGTATCGTTGAACTGTGACCGGTTGTTGCCCGGGGCGTAACCGGCGATCGCTTGTGCGATGATGGTGTCGGGCACACCGAAGTGGTGGCCGATGCAGGCGGCGGCCAATGCGTTCGGGAGATTGTAATCGCCCACCAGTCGGCTGGTCACCGTTCGGGGGGCCATGGAGGCCGTGCCGAAGATGAAGGCGAGGAAGGGTCCATCGCCGGTGGCATTGCCACGAAGGTCGCTCGTGCTGTTCATGCCGTAGGTGGTGCGCGCTATGCCATGGCTCCGGGCCATCAGGAGGGCGTCGTCCGCATTCACGAACACCTGGCCGCGATGACGGCGCAGATGGTCGTACAGTTCGGTTTTCGTGCGCAGCACACCTTGGAAATCACCGAAGCCTTCGAGATGTGCGCGGCCCACGTTGGTGATCAGGCCATGGGTAGGCTCGGCGATGGCGCAGAGCTCCGCGATGTCACCCGGCTTGTTCGCCCCCATCTCGATCACCGCGATACGATGCTCGGACCCCAACCGGAGCAGGGTGAGCGGCACACCGATGTGGTTGTTGAGGTTCCCCTGCGTGGAAAGCGTGGAGCGGTCCGCGCTCAACACCGCGTGCACCAGCTCTTTCGTTGTGGTCTTGCCATTGGTACCGGTGATGGCCAGCACGGGGATGTCGAACATCCGGCGATGATGACGGGCGAGTTCCTGCAGGGCGCGGAGCGTATCGGGAACCAGCAGGTACCGATCGTCCTTCACCACGGAGGCATCGTCCACCACCACCGCGCCGGCACCGTGCTCCAAGGCCTGCGCAGCGAAGGCGTTGGCATCGAAGTTCGGCCCCTTCAACGCGAAGAACAGGCAGCCCGGTGGAAGGGACCGCGTATCGGTGCTGATGCCGTTGAGGGTGGAGGCGCGTTGGTGGAGCTGCGGGATGCTGATCATCGAGGTGCAAAGGAAGGCAAGAGACGCATACCGGTCCAGAAGAGCGAAGGGCCACCTTCCGGCGGCCCTTCGTGCGGATCCTTCAACGGACGGACGTCACTGTTTGAGGTTCTTACGGCGCTTGGAGTCACCCAGGCCGGTCGGTGCGCCCACACGCGTCATCGCGCAGCGGAAGCCGATCGTGGCGGTGCTCTGGCGCTCGTCGAGGAAACGGCGGGTGCCGGGATTGGCCCAGTAGATACGGTCGGCCCAGCTCGCGCCCTTGTACACGCGCGAGTGGTCGTTCACCAAGGTGGAAGCACCCCAATCGTACATCGGGTTGCCTTGGAACTCGGTCTGCTCGTAGTAGATGCTGCTTTCGAGGTCACCGTCCCGGAAGTCGATGTTATCGGATTGACGGTAGTTGCGGCGATCGATGTTCTCCTCCACCGATACCTCGCGACTCTTCACATCACCGGGCTGCTCGCTCTGGTATTCACTGATCCCGGCCAGCAGTTTGGGGCAGATCTCCAGGTCGCGGCCCTTGATCTGTTCCACCATCTCCTGGATGGCCTGGTTGGCGGGATCCCACTTGCGGGCGTTCTTCAGTTCCTCGGCCTGTCCGATGCGCGTCATCAGGTCCTCCATCAGCACATTCTCCTCATCGCTGGCGCGGGGCTGCATCAGCTCCTGGAACTCGGTGAGCCAGTACTTGATGCCATCAATGTCGTAGATGACCTTGTCGTACTTGTCGGCCACGGCCCCGTCACTGTTCAGCACCTTGGTCTTGAACACGTTGCCGCGGAAGGGCTGCAGATCATCCTCGTCCTCACCGGTCAACGGACGGTACACGTCCATCACCCATTCGCTCACGTTACCGGCCATGTTGTAGAGGCCGAAGTCGTTGGGCCAGTACTGGTAGACCGGCGAAGTGATGTCGGCGTTGTCGTTCAGGCTACCGGCCACACCCATGTAGTCACCGCGGCCACGCATGAAGTTGCCGCGGAAATCACCGTAGAAGGCACCGCCCTTCTTGCGGCTGTCGTAGCGGACCCAGTGACCGTTCCAAGGATACACGCGGCGCTCCACCACGCGCTCATCCACGGTGTTGCCCACCAGACCATATGCGGCGTATTCCCATTCGGCCTCCGTGGGCAGGCGGTAACGGGGTAGCAGGATACCATCCTCCAAGCGCACGTTACGGGTGTCCTTGTTGGGGTTGAAATCCTGGATGCCATCCACCTTCTTGCCGCTCTCGTACTGGCCCACCAGGTAACTGTCCGTGGTGAAGTGGTCCTCGTTGATCTGGTTCGGATAATGCTCGAAGAGGCCTTCGCGGATGAGGATCACCTCGTTCACGCGGTCGCCGCGCCATGCACAGAAGTCGTTGGCCTGAAGCCAGTTGATGCCCACCACGGGATAGTCGCGGTAAGCGGGGTGGCGCAGGTAGTACTCCACCTTGGGCTCCATGAAGGCCAGTTTGCTGCGCCACACCAATGTATCGGGCAGGGCCTTCTTCACGATCTCGGGAAAGTCCGCGCCATAGACGCGGTCCAGCCAGTAGAGGTATTCGAGCCAGTAGATGTTGCTCACCTCGGTCTCATCGATGTAGAAGGAAGAGACCGTCACGGTGCGTGGCACGTTGTTCCACTCGTGGGTCAGGTCGTCGGTGACGCGGCCCATGGTGAACTGTCCGCCTTCGATCATCACGAGACCCGGACCGGTCTCCTGCTCCTCGTAAGGGGCCTTCTCGAAACCGCCATTGCTGGAATCGTTGTAGTTCCAGCCGGTGGCTCCGCTCTTCTCGAACCGGCAACTGCTCAGGAGCAGCGTGGCGGCGGCGAGGGCGAGGCCGGTGTTGCGTTGGAGGTTCATGGTCTTCGCAGGTTGTTCGATGGTTCCTCGATCAGAACGTCGGACAGGGCACGGTGCGTACCCGGCGGCGTTTCTTCTTGCAGTCGAATTGCAGGGTCAGGCTGATCTCGTGCGATCCAGCCGTAGCGGTGGTCAGCTTGCTCGTGGTCACATCATAGCTGTAACCGAACTTGAACTTCTCGGTGTGGAAGCCGATCAGGGCGATGAAGGCATCGCGTGAGCGATACCATACCCCCGCCATGATGGGCCCGTGGTCCACGTACATCCCCAGGTTGAACTGACGGAACGCCGCTTGTTGCTGATAGAGTATGTTGGGGGAAAGGCGGGTCTTGGCCACACCGTACTTGCCTTTCATCCCCAAGGGAATGGCGGCACCACCGTGGGCGGTGATCTTCATCGGCATCTTGCTCGTTCCTACGATCAAGGACTCGTTGGGTTCCGTCAAGTGGTGTGCGGCGAAGCCCACGAAGAAGATGTCCGTATACCCCAACAGGCCTGCACTGAAGTCCGCGTTGCTCACCGAGCCGCCCCGGGGCACATCGTTCGTGGTGTAGATGAACCCGCGATAGGGATCGATCATATCACCGAAGGTGAGCTTGCTCCAATCCAGCGATTTCTGGAAATAGGTGGCTTGGAAGCCCGCCTTGATGGAGAATTTGCGACTGATGGCCTGGGTGTAGGAATAGATACCGCTGATGGTGGTGGTGTTCAATGTTCCCTTGCCGGCCTGGTCGTGGGTCACCAAGAGGCCAAGACCACCCATCAGACCGCGCACGTCCTGATCGTAGCTGGCGCTGGTGGTCACGAACGTACCGCTCAGGGCAGGCCATTGGTTCCGGTAGTTGAGGCTCACCCGCGGGCACCGTGCCGTACCCGCGAAGGCCGGGTTCAGGTAAAGAGGATTCGCGTAGAACTGCGTGAACTGTGGGTCCTGTGCAGAGGTGGTGAGGGCTGCGAACAGCCCCAGTGCAAGCCCTAGGGCCCCGCGTAATACGGTCCTTCTCATCATGCTCCCGGATCGATCAATGCTTTGAGCGAGCGCCAAGTATACGGAGCAGACGCGTTCGTGGTTGCTTCAACCCCTCGGCAATATTGCCCGGCGCGGGTCGTTGGTCGGATGTTCCGAAACACGGAGGTCGAAGGTACTACTTTCGTCCTTATCCGTTGAAAACCTGTTCGATCCATCGTATGCGCCCGATCCAAGGCCCCATCACCCTCCTGGCCATCCTCCTGCTATCCCCAGTGGTGGCCCAGGAACAACGTCGATCCACCACCGATCAGCGTGCCGCAACAAGCACCGGCCGCGATCAACAGGTGGCCGGGGCCGTACGGCCCATGACCTGGGCCGAAGGAATGGTGCGGGATGCCGAGCGACAAGGTCTACCTTATATACATATCGACAAGGCCCTCGCTCCGAACACGGTCGGTGTCACTGTTCGCCTCGTGGACGAACGCTACGAACCGCTGACCGCCGAGCAGGTGGCCCAACTGCCTGGTCTGGGCACCCCGGGCGCTGCGCCGGAATTGCATTCCATGCTTGGGATCCAACGGAAGAAGCCATGGGCGATGGTGGACCTGTATCCATACCGGAGGAACTCCGCCACCGGGCAACTTGAACGGTTGGTGGACTATACGGTGGTCTACGATGAAGAGAAGGGTACGCGGGGTGGACAGGCGAAGGCCAACACCTACCCTGGACACTCCAAGCTCGCCACCGGGGATTGGTTCCGATTCACGGTGCCCGATGACGGGGTGTACAAGCTTACCTCGGCCTTCCTGCAGCAGTTGGGGGTGGACCTGAACGGATTGGCCTCGGACCAGATCAACATCTATGGCAACCATGCCGCCCAACTGCCCTACACCAACACGCCCTTCAAGCCAACGGACCTGCTGCTGAACGCCATCCAGGTGGAGGACGGGGGGGATGGACAGTTCGATGCCGGTGATCACATCCTCTTCTACGCCACTGGTGCGCAGGGTTGGCGCAGAGGACCGCAGGGCCGGTTCCAGCACCTGAAGAACGTATACTCCGACGTGGGCTCCTACTTCATCGGCATCGGCGTCGATCCCCCCAAGCGGGTGATCGAGACCGTGCTTTCCCAGCAGCCCGCCACCGACCAGGTCACGGCCTTCAATGATATGCAGGTGATCGACCGTGACGTGTTCAACCTGCTGAAGTCCGGCCGCACCTTCTTCTCCGAGGTCTATGACCTGGTGACCACCTACAACTATGCCTTCCAAGTGCCCCATATCCGCTCCTCGGAACCCGTGGTGCTGGTGGCCAATGTCTTCGGCCGCACCTTGAACGACAACACGAGCAGCTTCAGCGTATCGGCCGGCTCACACAGCGAGAACATCCCCATGCCCGGTGTCAGCGGCAATTACGAAGGGCCCTATGGGGTGATGGTCAACCGCGTGATGAGCTTCACGCATGGTTCGCCCACGCTGCCCATCACGGTCACCTTCAACAAGTACGATCCGCTGACCTCGCTGGGCTGGATGGACTACCTGGAGCTCAACGCCCGGCGTGATCTCCGGATGGTGGGCGACCAGATGAAGTTCCGTGATACGGTGTCCGTGGGTATCGGCCGGATCGCCGAGTTCACCTTGGAACAGGCTTCCGGTGTGTACCGGGTGTGGGAGGTGAGCGACCCGTTGAACGTGGCCAACGTGCCCCTGACGAACGCCGGCACCGCGCGCTCCTTCCGCTTGGCCACCGACAGTCTGCGCACCTTCATCGCTTTCCGCAACAGCGGGTTTCCCGAACCCACTGCGGTGGGCAGGGTGCAGAACCAGGACCTGCACGCCACCTCCATTCCGATGGACCTGGTGATCGTATGCCCGCCCGAGTTCCAGTCGGCGGCCGCCCAGTTGGCCCAGCGCCGTGCGGCGGAAGGACTTACGGTGACCATCGTGAGCCCACAGCAGGTGTTCAATGAGTTCTCCTCGGGTCAGCGCGATGCGTCGGCGATCAAACGCTACATGAAGATGCTGTATGATCACGCGGGTACCGACGAAAGCCTGATGCCGCGCTATCTGCTGCTCTTCGGTGATGGATCCTTCAACAACATCAACACCTCGGCTTCCAACCAGAACTGGATCCCCAGCTACCAGACGGCCAACGGATGGTTGCCCAACCAGACCTACACCTCCGATGACTTCTTCGCCCTGCTGGACGATAACGAAGGGGAGGCGGGAACGGACCTGGTGGACATCGGCGTGGGCCGCTTGCCCGTGAGCGATGCGACCCAGGCCGATGCCGTGCTGAAGAAGATCCTCGACTACGACAAGCTTTCGCTACTGGGCGCCACCAACACTTCCTGCGCCACCGGTAGTGAGGGCGGTGCCAACGATTGGCGCAACTGGGTCCTGTTCGTGTCCGACGATCAGGACGGATCGGACTCGGGCTTCGAGTTCTTCCACACCACCTACAGCGAGGCGTTGGCCGACAACGTCACGGCCGGTCAACCTTTCCTGAACATCAGCAAGATCTACATGGACGCCTACCCGCAGACCTCGACACCGGGGGGGCAGCGTTACCTGGAGGGCAGTCTTGCCCTGAAGGAGCGGGTGCAGAAGGGCGCCCTGGTGGTGAACTACATCGGGCATGGTGGTGAAGTGGGCTGGGGACATGAGCGGTTCCTCGACAACAGCACCATCCTGGGGTGGACCAACGCCGACCGTTTGCCACTGTTCATGACCGCCACCTGTGAATTCAGCCGCTGGGACGATCCCGGGCGCACCTCCGCAGGAGAGTATGTGCTGCTGAATCCGGAGGGTGGCGGCATCGGTCTGATGACCACCACGCGTATCGCCTACAGCGGGTCCAACCAGACGATCAGCCTGCGGTTCTACGAGCATGTCTTCTCACGGAACGATGAGCTTGGACGCGACCAACGGCTCGGGGATACGTTCCGCCGGACCAAGGTGGGGGCCACCCCGGCGAGCGGCAACAGTGTGAACCACCGCAATTTCTCCCTGCTGGGCGATCCCTCGATGCGGCTGGCCCTGCCCGAACAGGAAGTGTTCATCACCGCCATCACCGATACGCTCGGCGCTCCGGTGGATACCATCCGTGCGTTGAGCGTCATCCGGGTCCAGGGCCACGTGGGTACGGCCTCCACACCCGATGCCGACTTCAATGGCGTGGCCATCCCCACCATCTTCGACAAGCAGCTGGTGCTGTACACCTTGGCCAACGATGTTCCCGCATCGCCCTTGCCGTTCAAGCTGCGCAAGAACATGATCCATCGCGGCAAGGTTTCCGTGGTGAACGGCCAGTTCACCTGCACGTTCATGGTGCCCCGCGACATCAACTACGCCTACGGTCCGGGCCGGATCAGCGTGTATGCCGAAAGCGCCTCCTCCAACGCCACCGGCTTCACCCAGGATCCGATCATCGGGGGCACCGATCCCGATGCGGGTACCGATGAGCAGGGGCCGGTGGTGGAGCTCTACCTCAACGACGAACGTTTCGTAGCGGGCGGTATCACCAACGAGACCCCGCTGATCTTCGCCAAGCTGTTCGATACCAACGGCATCAACACCACGGGCAGCAGCATCGGCCACGACCTCACCGCCGTGATCGATGCGAACACCAGCAATGCCATCGTGCTCAACGACGTGTACGAGGCCGATCAGGACAGCTACCAGAGCGGTCAGGTCCGCTACCGCCTGAGCAGCCTGACCGAAGGATCGCATACCCTCACGCTCAAGGCCTGGGACGTGTTCAACAACAGCACCGAGAAGACCACCGACTTCGTGGTGGCCCCCTCCGAGGAACTCGCCCTGGAGCATGTGCTGAACTATCCCAACCCCTTCACCACGCGCACCGAGTTCCATTTCGAGCACAACCGGCCCTGCACCACCTTGGAGTGCCAGGTCCAGGTGTTCACCGTGGGTGGTCGTTTGGTGAAGACCCTCAACCGGCGTTTGAACTGCGAAGGATTCCGGAGCGAACCCTTGGCTTGGGACGGTCTGGACGACTTCGGGGACAAACTGGCGCGTGGCGTATATGTGTACCGACTGAGCATCGCCACCGCCGATGGGGCGAAGGCCGACAAGTTCGAGAAGCTCGTGATCCTACGCTGAGCCGGACAATAAGCCCCTCTTGGAGGCGTATATTCGCCACCCTTTTTCCACTGAACCGGACCGCTGATGATGTTCCCCTCCCGCTCCTGGGCCGCCCCGATGGCGCTTCTGTGCTTCTCCGCTCCGGCCTTGGCCCAAACGAGGACCGACTGCCTTACGGAACTGAGCGGGCAGGAATGCGGCACCCGGCTGAACACCATCACCACCGCCGTTCCCTTCCTGATGATCGGACCCGATAGCCGCTCCGGGGCCATGGGGGATGCCGGCGTGGCGCTGCCCGCGGATGCGAATGCCATCCACTGGAACCCCAGCAAGCTGGCCTTCGCCGAGAACGAGAGCGAGTTCCGCATCTCCGTTTCCCCTTGGCTGCGGAACCTGGTGCCGGACATGAGCTTGGCCTACCTCTCCGCCTACAAGAAGCTCAAGAACAAACGCAGCGCCTTGGGCGGATCCTTGCGCTACTTCAATCTGGGCAGCATCACCTTCACCGATATCAACGGGCAGACCATCCGTGACTTCAAGCCCGCCGAGTTCGCTTTCGACCTGGCCTTCGCCCAGCAGTTCAGCGATCGGTTCAGCGGGGGGATCGCCGTGCGGTACATCAACAGCAACCTCACCGGAGGCCTGAACGTGACGGGTGCCAACACCAAGGCCGGTCAAGCCGTAGCGGCCGATGTTTCCTTCTTCTACCGCAACAACGAGATGCAGTTGGGCGACAAGGACGCCACCTTCGCCTTCGGCTTGAACATCTCGAACATCGGCAACAAGATGTCCTACAGCGAAACCTCGCAAACGGACTTCCTGCCGATCAACATGCGCTTCGGGCCCTGCCTCACGGTGGAGATCGATGAGTACAACACCATCACCTTCAACGCCGACATCAACAAGCTGTTGGTGCCCACGCCGCCCATCTACCTGCAGGACAGTGTGGACAGCCAAGGCAACGGTATCATCCTCAGCGGCGAGGATCCGGACCGCGGGATCACGGCGGGCATCATCGGCTCCTTCAGCGATGCGCCCGGTGAACTCGATACCGACGGCAATGTGATCGGCGGCAGCCGCTTCAAGGAAGAGCTTCGCGAGTTCTACTACGGTGGTGGCCTGGAATACTGGTACGCCAAGCAGTTCGCCTTCCGTGCCGGCTACTTCTACGAGCACGCCACCAAGGGCAACCGCAAGTACGTCACCATGGGCCTTGGCCTGAAATACAGCATCTTCTCGCTGGATTTCAGCTACCTCATCGCCAACACGCAGCGTAGCCCGCTGGCCAATACGCTGCGTTTCACGCTGGGCTTCAACTTCGACGGCAAGGCCAAGAAGAAGGAAAGCGTGGAATGAGCTTCCGCGTCGGTTTCGGCTTCGATGCCCACCGCTTGGTGGAGGGCCGGGAGCTTTGGCTCGGTGGGGTGAAGGTGCCGCATACGGTCGGGGCCTTGGGCCACAGCGATGCCGACGTACTGCTCCACGCCATCTGCGATGCCCTGCTCGGCGCGGCCGGGATGGGTGATATCGGACAGCACTTCCCCGACACCGATGCCCGCTGGAAAGGTGCCGACAGCAAGGTGCTGCTGAGGCACGTGGTGGATCTACTGGCCGAACGCGGCTGGCGCACCGGCAATGTGGACGCTACGTTGGTGCTGGAGCGCCCGAGGATCAAGCCGCACATCGAAGCCATGCGCGCGGTGATCGCACCGATCCTCGGGGTGGGAACGGACGCCGTTTCCATCAAGGCCACCACCAACGAGAAGCTCGGCCATATCGGCCGCGAGGAGGGCCTGGCCGCACACGCGGTGGCCCTGATCGAGAAAGTCTAGTCGTCGTTGTCGTCCGGTGGCGTTTCCGTGAAGCCCCGGTGCTCCTGCTCGTCCTCGAAGTAGAACACGCGCAGCTGGGCGGTGTCGCGCAACATGTCGATGCGGCCCACCTCCACGCGGCTCACCTTCACGCCCAAACGTTCCTTGAGGTCGGCATAGAGCAGTTCCTTGTTCTGCGGCTTGATCAGGTCGATCTTCTCGTAGATCAGCAGGCGCATGGCCTCGTGCCGCGTGAGCCATACGTTCTCCAGGATGTAGACCAGCACCAGGATGGTCCCGTTGGTGAAGACCAGTTCGGCGATGCTCACCTTCTTGCTGACCAAGGCGTTGATCACCGCGAGCGTGATCACCGCGAACAGGTAGGTCATGTCCTTCACCGACAGCTGTTCGGTGCGGTAACGGATGATGCTGAACACGGCGAAGAGCCCGAACCCGAAGCCCATGCTGAGCTTCACGTTGTTCATCAGCACGCAGAGGAAGAAGATCAGGATGTTGAAGACGAAATACGTGAAGAGGTTCTCCTTCTTCCGATGGATCGGGTAGTAGATGACACGGATCAACACGAAGAGCACCACCGCGTCCAGCGCGAACTTGAAGAGCAGCTCCCACAGATCGTCGTGGAAGAGGCGCATACCGAAGATCTTGGTCATCATTCCGGGGAAGGCGTTCAGGCGGCCTGCAGCCGTTGGATCCGCAGGAGGGTCTCCTTGAAGGTGTTGTACTTCGGGGCGATCCCCGCGAGCAGAAGGCCCGTGCAGTACTTGCTCATGCCGCTGGTGCGGATGCCGCGTTCACGCATCAGTTCCGTGAAGGGCGAAACGCCGCCGCTGCGCTCCTGCTTCAACTCGGCCACGCAGATGCCGTGCACCGCGTGCGTAAGCCCTTTGTGCATGAAGGTGAGCTCGCGGTCCAGCGTGAGGCGTTCGGCGCGCGTGCGGTGGACCAGCGTGAGCCGGGTGAAGTTGTTCCACAGCACGGGCACCAAGGGGTCCGCATCACCGCTGGCCTGTTGCACGAAGGCGAGCTGCTCCCCCTGCAAGCGTTCGCTGATGGCCGGCACGGGCAGGCGGGCCTTGTCCGTATCGCCGCGGCCGGTCTTGCGTTTCACCTCCAGGAAGTGCAGGTCGCTGCCGATGTATTCGCGGAAGCGGATCTTGCTGCGGAACGTGCGCCCGTTGTGGTGCGCGAGGTAATGCTTGAAGTCGGGTGTGTCGAAGTACAGCGTGCGATAACGAGTGCCGATCGTACCGTCCACGGTGAGCAGCCGGTATTCCGGCCGAAGCCGCTCCAGGATCCCGGGAAGGTCCTTGTCGCGCAACAGGTACTTGGTATCCATCCGGACCTGGAGCTTCACCCGGTCCATCTCGGCGATGCCGATCGGATCGAAGCGGGCCAACACGGCGTCCAGTGCGGGTGCGGTCTGCATCACAGGGCCGCTAATCTAGCGATCCGGTGCGCCGCCACCGATGTACTTTCGGCCTCCTTTCCCCCATCCATGGCCTCCAACCGCAAGATCGCGCTGCACTATCTGCAACACAGTTCCTGGGCAGCGCTTCCCAAGGACGATCGGGAGCTCTTGGAACTCGCGGTGAAGGCCGCCAAGAACGCCTACGCCCCCTACTCCAAGTTCATGGTGGGGGCGGCCCTGCGTTTGGAGGATGGACACATCGTGCCGGGCAGCAACCAGGAGAACGCCAGCTTTCCCGCGGGCATCTGCGCAGAACGCACCGCCCTGCACGCCGCACTATCCGTGTTGCCCAAGGCCTATGTGGAAAGCCTGGCCATCGTGGTGCCCAAGCTGCGCGGACAGAAGCCCGTGACCCCGTGCGGCATCTGCCGCCAGGCCTTGGTGGAGCAGGAGCGTCGCCAAAAGGGTCCCATCCGTCTGCTGATGGGCGTGGTGAAAGGGCCCGTGATCGAGACCTTCAGCGCGGAAACGTTGCTGCCGCTGTCCTTCGACAACAGCTTCCTCCGCAGCAGCCCGAAGCGCTGAGCCGCCGGACCTATCTTTGGTCGCTCCGATCGAGAACGGAATGACCACGAAGACCGCTGCCCAATCGAATACCGCCCCGGCCGCCAAGGCCCAAGGCGGCCCGTCCTTCGGGAAGGACACCTACCTGCGCTGGTTCAAGGACATGTTGCTGATGCGCCGCTTCGAGGAGAAGACCGGCCAGCTCTACACCATGCAGAAGTTCGGTGGGTTCTGCCACCTCTACATCGGTCAGGAGGCCATCCTCGCCGGCACCGTCACCGCCGTGCGCCCCACGGACCGGATGATCACCGGCTACCGCGACCATGCCCATCCGCTCGTGCTGGGCACGCCCGCGAAGAACGTGATGGCCGAGCTCTTCGGACGCATCACCGGTACCAGCAAGGGCAAGGGTGGTAGCATGCACTACTTCGACAAGCAGCGCAACCTCTTCGGCGGTCATGGCATCGTAGGCGGACAGATCGGCCTCGGTGCCGGTATCGCCTTCGCCGACAAGTACCGCGGAGAGGACCATGTGACGCTGTGCTCCATGGGCGATGGTGCGGTCCGCCAAGGGATCCTCCACGAGACCTTCAACATGGCCATGACGTGGAAGCTCCCGGTGATCTTCATCATCGAGAACAACGAATACGCCATGGGCACCAGTGTGGAGCGCACCAGCAACGTGCACGAACTCTACAGGCTCGGCGAGAGCTACGACATGCCCGGTGAGGCCGTGAACGGCATGCGCTGCGAGGACGTGCACACCGCCGTGGCGAAGGCGGCCGAGCATTGCCGCGCCGGCAACGGTCCCTACCTGTTGGAGATCAAGACGTACCGCTACCGGGGCCACAGCATGAGCGATCCCCAGAAGTACCGCACCAAGGAGGAGGTGGAGGAGTACAAGCTCCAGGACCCCATCGAAAGCGTGCGCCGCACCCTGTTGGAGAACAAGTGGGCCACGGAGGCCGAACTGGAGGCCACGGACGATGCGATCAAGGCCGAGGTGGCCGAGGCCGTGAAATTCGCCGAGGAAAGCCCATACCCGCCCGTGGACGAGCTCTACCTCGATGTCTACAAGGAGAAGGACTACCCATTCGTGAAGGACTGAATCGTTCCGTCCACCGGGACACGGAGAAGGAGTGGATCGACCCGCTCCATGCCCACCGTGCCTCCGTGGTGAACACAAGAGAGAACCATGGCGGAGATCGTACACATGCCCAAGCTCAGCGACACCATGACCGAAGGGGTGGTGGCGTCCTGGAACAAGAAGGTCGGGGATACCGTGAAGAGCGGTGACATCCTGGCCGAGATCGAGACGGACAAGGCCACGATGGAGTTCGAGAGCTATGCCGATGGCGTGCTCCTGCACATCGGCGTGCCCGCAGGCCAGGCCGCCCCGGTGGATTCCTTGCTCGCCATCATCGGCAAGGCGGGTGAGGACATCACGGGCCTGCTGGCCGAGGCCGGCGGTTCCGCCAAGAAGGAGGAAGCACCCAAGGCCGAAGCGGCTCCGAAGAAAGAGGAGGCTGCTGCCGAAGTCCCCAAGGAGGAAGCCGCACCGAAGGCCGAGGCCGCCGCAGCAAAGCCCGCTGCCGCTCCGGCTCCTGCTCCCAAACGCACAGCGTCGGCACCCGCCGTGCAGAACGGTCGCCTGAAGGCCAGCCCGCTCGCGAAGGCCTTGGCCGAGGAGCGTGGCATCGATATCGCCCGGGTCCGTGGTTCGGGGGATGAAGGGCGCGTGGTCAAGCGCGACATCGAGGAGTTCAACGGCATGGCCGCCTTCGTGCCCCAGGAGGAACGCTTCACGGAAGTGCCCGTGAGCCAGATGCGCAAGACCATCGCCAAGCGCCTCTCGGAAAGCATGTTCACCGCCCCGCACTTCTACCTCACCATCGAGGTGGACATGGGCCGGGCCGTGCAGGTGCGTGAAGCCATCAACGCGCAGATCGCTCCGGACAAGATCAGCTTCAACGATCTGGTGATCAAGGCGGTGGCCGTCTCGCTGAAGAAGCATCCGAAGGTGAACAGCAGTTGGCTCGGCGACCGGATCCGCTTCAACGAACACGTGCACATCGGCGTGGCCGTGGCCGTGGAGGAAGGTCTGCTGGTGCCCGTGGTCCGCTTCGCCGACAACAAGCCCCTGCGCACCATCGGTGCGGAGGTGAAGGACTTCGCCAAGCGCGCGAAGGACAAGAAGCTGCAGCCGGCGGACTGGGAGGGCAACACCTTCACCATCTCCAACCTGGGCATGTTCGGCATCGAGGAGTTCACCGCCATCATCAACCCGCCCGATGCCTGCATCCTCGCGGTGGGGGCCATCGCGGAGAAACCGGTGGTGAAGAACGGCGCCATCGTGCCCGGACATATCCTGAAGCTCACCCTCAGTTGCGACCACCGCGTGGTGGACGGCGCCACGGGTTCCGCCTTCCTGCAAACGCTGAAGGCCAACCTGGAGGAGCCGGCCCTGTTGCTGGGGATGAACGCGATCTGAGCGCGCAGAACATCAGCGGTATCCCCACACGGAGGCTCGGAGCCACGGAAGAAGTTCCATTTCAGCTTGGTCTTCTCGGAGAAGAACAGGAGAGTGCGCTGTCCTTGTCGGTCGGGTAGCCTCCTACCTTGGCCGCGTGCCGGGCGTGCTCGATACACCGATCGAATACCTCAAGGGCGTGGGCCCGCAGCGAGGTGAGCTGCTGCGCAAGGAGTTCGGCATCGCGACCTACCGCGACCTGCTGCACCATTTCCCCTTCCGCTACGTGGACCGCACCCGGTACCATACCGTGGCGGAAGTGGACCAGGACGAAACGCCCGTGCAGTTGCGCGGCATCCTGAAGGATGTGAAGATCATCGGCGTGAAGCAGGCCAAACGCCTCACTGCCCGTCTGCAGGACGCCACCGGCAGCTTGGAGCTGGTCTGGTTCAAGGGCATCCGCTGGATCCAGCCCGCCTTGAAGGAAGGCATCGAGTACGTGGTCTACGGCAAGGCCACGCGCTTCCGCGACAAGTTCAACATCGCACATCCGGACCTGGAGCCGGCGGCCAAGTGGGACCTGCTGCCGGCCAACAAGCTCCAACCCGTCTACAGCACCACGGAGAAGGCCGCCGCCCGGGGGCTCAACAGCCGCGGTCTGGAACGGCTGATGGAAGGGCTGCTGCCCCAGGTGCGTGGGCAGGTGCCGGAAACGCTCAGTGCGGCCCTCGTCGAACGGCTCGGCGGCATTTCCCGGGAAGCCGCCGTGATCGCCCTCCATGCTCCACCCGAACAGCGTACACTGGACATCGCCCTGCGCCGCCTCAAGTTCGAGGAGCTCTTCTTCGTGCAACTGCAACTGCTGAAGCAGAAACAGCTGCTGCAACAGGACGTGCGGGGCAACGTCTTCGGCCAAGTGGGAGCGAAGTTCAACGCCTTCTACAACGATCATCTGCCGTTCCGGCTCACCGAAGCGCAGAAGCGCGTGGTGAAGGAGATCCGCAAGGACATGGCCACCGGCCATCAGATGAACCGCCTGCTCCAAGGGGATGTGGGCAGCGGGAAGACGCTGGTGGCCCTGCTCACCATGCTGATCGCGCTGGACAACGGTTTCCAAGCGGCGCTGTTGGCACCCACCGAGATCCTGGCGCAACAGCACTTCAAGAGCATCTCCCGCTTCGTGGAGGGCCTGCCCATCGTGGTGCGCCTCCTGACCGGAAGCACCAAGGCCGCGGAGCGCAGAAGCCTGTTGACGGCCCTGCGCCTGGGCGAGATCCATATCCTGGTCGGTACGCACGCCTTGCTGGAGGACCGGGTGGTGTTCGACCGTCTGGGCCTGGTGGTGATCGATGAGCAGCACCGGTTCGGCGTGGCGCAGCGTGCGCGCATGCAGGCCAAGAGCGCGGTTCCGCCGCATGTACTGGTGATGACCGCCACACCGATCCCGCGCACGCTGGCCATGACACTGTACGGGGATCTGGACGTCAGCGTGATCGATGAACTGCCGCCCGGCCGTAAGCCCATCCGTACCGTGCACCGCACCGATGGTTCGCGCAACGCGGTGTTCGGCTTCATGGAGGAGGAGATCGCCAAGGGGCGGCAGGTCTACGTGGTGTATCCCTTGATCGAAGAGAGCGAGACCTCCGACCTGAAGCACCTGATGGACGGACTCGAGAGCATCAGCCGCCGCTTCCCCCTGCCGAAGTATGCCGTGAGCATGGTGCACGGCCGGCTGGCGCCGGATGTGAAGGACTACGAGATGGCGCGTTTCGTGAAGGGCGAGACCGACATCATGGTGGCCACCACCGTGATCGAGGTGGGCGTGGATGTGCCCAATGCCAGCGTGATGGTGATCGAGAATGCCGAGCGCTTCGGGCTTTCGCAGTTGCACCAGTTGCGTGGGCGGGTGGGGCGCGGAGCGGAGAACAGCTATTGCATCCTGATGACGAAGGAACGGCTGGGCAACGATTCCCGCACGCGCATCGAGACCATGGTGCGCACGCAGGACGGTTTCGAGATCAGTGAAGTGGACCTTCGGCTGCGCGGCCCGGGCGACCTCATGGGCACCCAACAGAGCGGCATACCGGAACTGCTGCTGGCCGACCTGGTGCAGGATGCCGAACTGCTGCAGGCCGCGCGGCGTACCGCGCAGCGGCTGTTGGACGAGGATCCCGACCTGCGCGACCCCATGAACGCGAGCATCGCCATTGCGCTGGCGGCGCAGATGAAAGGTAAGGCGGTCTGGGGCCGGATCGGCTGATCAGGTCGTCAGCGCGGCCCGACGGCGCAGGTTGTCCGGATCCAGCACATGGGCCAGGCAGCCCCAAGCGATCAGGAACTGGGCCGCAGCATAGGTGGACATGATCACCAGCGGAGCCGACTCGAAGGGGTTCCGGAAGCGATTGATCGCCAATGTGCTGTCCGAGGCCACGAAGAGCATCGACCCGATGAAGACGGTCCAGAAGCTACGCGGATACGTCCGCATGTACCGGAATGCCGCGGCGATGCCCATGGTGGCAATGGCGATGGCATAGGCGATCACCGGGTAGGTGAGCCCATTGTCAACGTGCGGAAGGATCTCCCAGACGAACAGCACCGTATACACCACGATCACCAGCGTGAAGATCCCCGGCAACAGGAAGCCCTCCATGGCACCCACGCTGAACACATTGTCCGCGAAGGCCACCGCATAGCACAGCTGTGCCAGCAGGAAGGCGGCCAGACCGATGAGGAAATTGAACTCATCCTTGTGTACGAACATCAGGGCCACATCGCCGATGAGGGAGAAGAAAAGACCGGCCTGTATCAGCAAGGTGAACCGGTCTCCTACCGCCCGGCTGCGGAGGTAGAACCAAATGGAAAGCGCCACCATCAGGACCGGTTTGCAGAAGTAGTCCAGCTGGTGGTTGCCGGTGATACCCGCTGTGCATGTTCCGATGGTGGCCAGTGCGTAGATCGAACCGACCAACCAGGTGTTCTTCATGGATCAGGGTATGGAGCGGTGCCAATATAGAGGCATGGCCGTAGCGGGGCAACCTCAGACTGGCGTTCCGGCCCGACGGGTCCGGTGCACCAGCCACCATGCAAGGCCGGAAAGTGAGGCGAACAGCACGGCGATAGCGCTCCAAGGACCCGGCCCGAAGAGATGCGCGCACCGATGCATCAGCAGTGCCAACGATACGATACGGAGTATTTCCAGCGCGAACAACCCGAGCGTGGACGCACCCTCCAGCAGGATACCGAGGTCCATCACCGAGAGCAGGATGATCCCCGCCATGGCCCATTGCTGCCATTGTTCCAGGTCCTTCTGACGGAAGAGGAAGAACGTGGTGACGGCCAGCAGCACCAGGAATTGAGCGGCCACATAGCCGTTGATCGACCGGGCCACCGCGGTATCGAACTTCGTGTAGGTCGCAGGGTCCTTCGCCTTCGGTCCTTGGAACCCGCCCAGTTCGGCAGGCCGCCATCCCGGAGGCTTCAGGAAGACGCGCACCTTGTCCTTCCAGCCGCTGCTGCGTGCGGCCAGCCCGCCCAGGTCCGACCAGTAATGGAGATTCGCCCTCACGGGATCCCACGTGGTCAGCGGTTCCGTGATGCCGTAGGTGGGTTCCTCCTCCTCCTTTTGGAAGGTGCCGAAGAGCTTGTCCCAGATGATCAACGTGCCCGCGTGGTTCTTGTCGATGTACTTCGGATCGCTGCCATGGTGCACACGGTGGTGGCTCGGGGTGTTCAGCACCCACTCCAACGGACCGAGCTTGCCGATGGCCCGCGTGTGGATCCAGAACTGGTAGAGCGTATTGACCGCACCTACCGTAAGGATCGTGATCGGATGGAACCCGAACCAGGCCATCGGCAGGTAGAACCACCAGCTGATCAGACCTTGGAACCAGCTTTGGCGCAGGGCCACGCTCAGGTTGTATTCCTCGCTCTGGTGATGCACGATGTGCGCCGCCCAGAAGGCATTGATGCCGTGACTGCTGCGATGGAACCAGTAGTAGAGGAAGTCCGTGAAAAGGAAGGCCCAGATCCAGGTGAGGGCGCTTTCCTCCAAGGTGAAGATGCGCCAGTGCTCGTACACCCATAGGTACGCGGCGAAGATCAAGGTCTTGGTGAAGGCCCCCACGACCTGCGAACCGATGCCACAGCCCAGGTTGGCCACGAAGTCGTTGAAGCGATAGAGCTTGCGTCCTTTCCATGCGCTCCAGGCCAGCTCGATCCCCATCAACAGGAAGAAGACCGGGATGCTCAGCGCGATAGCGTCCATGCATCGAAGTTAGGAGGGTGAAGGACCTAGGGGTGATTGTCACCACAGAGGCACGGAGAGCACACCTCACCCCCAACCCCTCTCCCGATGAGAGGGGAGCGCTCTGTGACTCCGTGCCTCTGTGGTGAACATCAACAGGGCACCCGCGCATCCTACCTTCGCGGGCCTTTTCGAACCTTGCCATGCGCGTCTCCTGGAACATCCTTCGTTCGTTGATCGATACCGGTTCCCTCTCCCCGCAGGAGGTGGCGTCCATCCTCACCAGCACCGGGCTGGAGGTGGAGCAGGTGGAGGCGCTCGAACCCGTGAAGGGCATGCTGCAAGGCGTGGTGGTTGGCCATGTGCTGGAATGCACCAAGCACCCCGATGCGGATCGGTTGAGCATCTGCCAGGTGGACATCGGCGAGGGCAGCCCGAGCCGGATCATCTGCGGGGCGCCCAACGTGGCGGCCGGACAGAAGGTGTTGGTGGCCACGGTCGGCGCCACGCTCTGCACCACGGACGGTACGTGCATCAACATCAAGAAGGCGAAGATCCGCGGGGTGGAGAGCCACGGCATGATCTGCGCGGAGGATGAACTCGGTCTCGGTCAGGGCCATGACGGTATTCTGGTCCTGGATCCCGCAGCGGTGGTGGGCACGCCGGCAGCCGAGCAGCTGCAGTTGAAGAGCGATACCGTTCTGGAGGTGGGTCTGACGCCCAACCGCTCCGATGCCTTGGGCCATGTGGGCGTGGCGCGCGACCTCGCGGCCGCGCAACTGTGCCGCACCGGAAAGGCCATGACCCTTCACCTGCCGGATGTCACCGGTTTCAAGGTCGATCCGTCCGTGGACCCGGTGAAGGTCACCGTGGAAGCCTCCGCGGCTGCGCCCCGTTACGCCGGTCTCACCTTGACGGAGGTGCAGGTGGGTCCTTCGCCCCAATGGTTGCAGGACGCCTTGAAGAGCCTGGGTCTGAAGCCGATCAACAACGTGGTGGATGTGACCAACTACGTGCAGCATGAACTGGGTCAGCCCCTGCATGCGTTCGATGCGGATCGGCTCGCCGGAGGACACGTCGTGGTGCGCATGGCCCGTGCAGGTGAGCCTTTCACCACGCTGGACGGCAAGGAGCGCAAGCTTGCAGCGGAGGATCTGGTGATCGCCGACGCGGAAGCCCCGGCCTGTTTGGCGGGCATCTTCGGCGGTGCCGTCAGCGGGGTTTCGGAGACCACCACCCGCCTCTTCCTGGAGAGCGCTTGTTTCGATGCCACCACGATCCGCCGTTCGGCACGCCGCCATGGCCTGAACACCGATGCCTCGTTCCGCTTCGAGCGCGGCGTGGATCCCGGGACCACCGTGTACGCCCTGAAGCGTGCCGCATTGCTCCTGCAGGAAACGGCCGGGGCACGGATCGCATCGGAGATCATCGACATCCATCCATCGCCACGTCCGTGGAAGCAGGTGCAGCTGTCCTTCGCTCGTCTCGATTCGATCTGCGGCATCACCATCCCCCCGGATGAGGTCGTCACCATCCTCACCGCCCTGGACTGCCGGATCGTGGAGCGCGGTCCGACACAATTGCTGGTGGAGGTGCCTCCCTATCGGGTGGATGTCACCCGTGAAGTGGATCTGGCCGAGGAGATCCTGCGGATCCATGGTTTCGATCGCGTGCCCGTTCCCGAGCGTTTGATGGTGACGCCCGTGCTTCGCCCCGAAAGCAGCTTGGAAGGGTTCCAGCAAAGGTTGTCCCTGCATCTGTCCGCTCGTGGTTTCCGTGAGGTGATGACCCCTTCCCTGGTCAACGGCGAGCGCACCGTGCGCCTGGGCGCCGCCACCCTCGCGGAACTGGTGCAACTGCGCAACCCCCTGAGCACCGAACTGGACGTCCTTCGCCCCACCATGCTGTTCGGCCTGCTGCAGAGCGCGGCGCACAACATCGCGCGGCAACAGCGCGACCTGCGTTTGTTCGAACGCGGCCGCACCTACCGCGTGGTGAACGGCGCCACGGTGGAGGAGGAGCGTACGGCGCTCTTGCTCACCGGAGCGCAATGGAAGGAGATCTGGCGCATTCCCCAACGCCGGTCCACGGCGGCCGATGTCAAGGCGGAGATCGAGCTGCTGCAGCAACGCATCGGCGCCAAGGCGTCGGTCTTCGCCATGGGCACCCACTCCCTGCTGAACGAGGTGTTGACGTTGCAGCACGGCAAGACCGTTCTGGCCACCTTGGGTACCGTGCCCTCGAAAGTGCTCAAGGCCTTCGAGATCGACCAGCCGGCCTTCTATGCGGAACTGTCAGACATCGCTTGGGCACAGGTGTTGGCGGAACGCCCTGTGAAGTACCAGGAGGTGTCGAAGTTCCCCGCGGTGCGACGCGACCTCAGCCTGCTCCTGGACAAGAACGTGGAACATGCGCGGCTGGAGCAATTGGCCTTCGGTGCGGAACGGAAGCTGCTCCGCGCGGTGGACCTTTTCGACGTGTACGAGGGGGACAAGCTCCCGGCGGGCAAGAAGAGCTATGCCTTGAGCTTCACCCTGCAGGACCCCGAAGGAACGCTGACCGACGCCACGGTGGAGAAGGCCATGGCCCGTATCCAACATGCGTTGGAGCGGGAGGCGGGGGCGGAGGTGAGGAGTTGATGGGGGCGTCGGGTTGAAGTAATGACGGCACCTGGCCGTTAACCGTAACGTGGAGGCCTTGACCTTGGATCGGATGGTGGAACGGGAACGCGGCATCACAGCGGTGGTCGAGGAGTACGGCGGTGCGCTGTCGGGCTTCATACGTGGCCGTGTCGCCACGGATGCCGATGCGGAGGATGTGCTCCAGGACGTCTGGGCGCAGTTGAGCAACCAGCCGGAGATCCAGGCCATCGAGCAGATGGGTGCATGGCTCTACCGGGTGGCCCGCAACAAGATCACCGACCGCTATCGCAAGAAACGTTCTGCGCTGTTGGAGGACATGGCCTATGCCGATGAGGATGGCGATCTCCATTTCCGCGATATCCTCCTCGCCGTTGACGACGACCCCGACACCCGCATGCTGCGCGACCTGTTCTGGGCCGAACTGACCCAGGCCTTGGAGGAGATGCCCGAGAAGCAGCGGTTGGTCTTCGTACAGAACGAGATGGAGGACCGCACCCTCCAGTCCATCGCCGATGAACAGGGCGAGAACCTGAAGACGATCATCTCCCGTAAACGATACGCCGTGCAGCGGCTTCGTGAGCGATTGAGCACCTTGTACAACGAACTCATCCGGAACTGATGGAGAACGTGGAAGAACGCATGGGACGGAAGCATCCTTGGAATCGGCCGGTCCTGATCCCGGTCTTCATCCTGGTGGCCATCGGAGTGCTGGGAACGGCGGTGATGCTGCTTTGGAACAACATCATCCCGGGTGTCACAGGCTGGTCCACCATCACCTGGTGGCAGGCCTTGGGTCTGCTGGTGCTCTGCCGCATCCTCTTCGGGGGATTCAAGGGGCGCTCCGGCCCTGGGGGCTGGGACCGCTGGAAGCAAGGTCCCGGGGGTGGTCCGGGCCTGTTCGGACAGAGTTGGAGCGATCGCTGCAGGAGCATGAACGACGAACAGCGCCAACGGCTGAAGGATGAATGGGCGAAGCGCTGTGGTGGGGGGTTCCGTGGCCGTGGCCGCGGTTGGTCCGAACCCGTGCTCGTGCCCATCCGATCGGAACATGTAGGCAAACGCATCGAGGCGTCCATCCGTCCAGTCTCCACTACGGCACGTCTGAAACGCCAAGGCTCGATGTCGGCCTGTTCCAAGATGAAGAGCGATCCAGCGGGTCTGCGGACCTGTAGCCTGCGTCGTCGCCGGTTCGCTGGCAAGACCGTGCGGAGCTGATCGGCCTGATCCGTGCGGGTCGAACGGAGCAGCGCTTCAAGCTGACGGGCCCGAAGGACCAAGCGATCCTCTGCACGATGCCGGCGTCGTCCGAAAGAGTGTCTGCTACGCTTGGGTCCACCGCTCCACAGTGGCCTGGGCCTCCGCACGGCCGCGCACGGCGAGCAGTTGGGCGCCGTCCTCCGGGTCATAGTTCAACAGCCAGGTGGTGAGGATCGATCGGGCCGCTTCGGGTAGTTCCACGATGTCGCGGGCTTCCACGGTGCGCAAGGCGGGATCCACGGGAAGGGCCACCAGCTTATCGTCGCGTTCGCCCGCATCCAGCAGTTGGATCACGCCGATCAGCTCCACCTCCATCACCGTTCCGCTGGGCAGGGCGGTGCAGAGCACGAACACATCCACCGCGTCCCCATCGCCGCCTTGGGCCTTGTCCATCTTTGTTCCCGGGACGAAGCCGTAGTTGGCGGGGTAGGGCAGGAAGGCGATACGACGAGGTACGCCGTTGCGCAGATCCACCGGGAACGTGCCCGTGGTGGGGTCGTACTGGCGTTTGTCGGTGGTCCCCGCCGGGATCTCGATCACCGCGCGATGCACGCCCGGACGTACCCGTGCGGTCAGTTGTTCCAGTTCCTTCATGGTCCGTATCCTCCGTTGGGAGGTGCGGCCAAGGTCGGAAGGTTCCGTCAAGGAAAGCGGTAGGTAAGGCCGACCAGGCCGCTCCAGGCCATCGTGCGGCGCTCCAGGCCGCTCCGCTCCGATCCGTTGCCCCAATGTCCCCGGACGCCCGGGCCGATGCCGATGCTCCAAGCGGGATGGAAGCGGTACCGGATGTAGGCGCTGGCCTGATAGCCGAACTGCAACTTGCGGAAGGGCTCGTCGGTCAACGGGATGTAGTTCTCGCCATTGGCGGAGGGGAGTAGGCCTCGCCGGGCGGAAAGCAGGCCCAAGGTGGGTCCTCCGCGCAGTCCGAGGTTCCAGCGGCCTTGGGTCAGATGCACATCGGCGATCAGCGGGATCTCCACGTAGCTCACGCGGTTCTCCGTGCGCCGCGCATTGCGCACCCGGGTCACGGTGATGGTGGTGTCCGTGGTGCGGGTGATCACGTTGATGGTGGTGTCCAACGGGAACCCTTCCACCAGATCCCCGGGCAAGTGTCCGGAGGTATGGAAGATGGTGGTGTCCACCGGCACCAGGTACCAGCGGTCGGCGAAGAGCAGGTCCGTTCGGTCCACGTTGTCCATGTCCAGGCGTTCGCCATAGGTGGCATAATGAAGACCGGTACCCAGCCCTAGGTGTTTGCCCATGTGCATCAATTCCAGTCCCCCGGAGATCGTGTTGACCGGCGATATCTGTTGCGATCGGATCCAGTCCGCATTCCCGGAATAGGTGATCCGGGAGTTCTGCCATCCGATCCATGCTGTGATCTCCCATGGCGCGCGGGCGGGGATCACGGATGCGAGTGCCGGAGCCGGAGGCATAGCGCTGTCCGCCAAGGCCAGGATGGTGGCGGAACTGTCGTTCGCCGCCGTTGTGGAGGTGGTGTCGCGGGTTCCTGGCACAGCCTCAAGGTTCGCAGCGGCGGTGGATGTCGGTGGCGTGCTCGGTGATGGAGCGGAGATGACCTGTTGCGGTTCCGACGTGCTGGTGGACGCGGAGGGTGCAGCATCGCTGGCCCCGGGCGTTCCGCTGTCCGTCGCCGTGCTTTGGTCCTTGTCGGAAGCGGTGTTGCCTGCAGCTTGGCGGTCCGGCGTGGTTGTTTCCGTATCGTTCGCGCTGGGGGCGTTGCGGTCATCGGAAGCTTGAACGGCAGGGCTAGGGCTCGGACGGGCCGGGGAAGCCGCTGCTGGAGCAGGACGATCGGTGGTGGTGGCGATCGGCCGAACGACGGGTCGGAAGGGACGGGGCAAGGTGGACCCGTGGGTCTTGGCCTCCGCCACGGGTGCGGGATCCCCGTGGGTGGAGCGGGTCGTTGGGGCCTCCGGGCTGCCCTGTTCCCCATCAGGGCCGGTGCTCTGCTCGGAGGAGGGGAGGTTGGTCCGCGGTCGCACTTCGCTGGAAGCGCCGGAAGGAGCTGCTGGTCGAGGTGCGGCCGGGGTGGTCCGTTCGGCTACGGGCGGGGTGCGGTCATCGGGTGCGGAATCCGGGGTAAGAGGATGGGTATCGAGGGTCCACCAAGTGATGGAGCCCGTGAGGAGCAGCAGGAACAGGGCCAGGATGCGGCGGTTGCGCCGGGCCTGTTGCCGGGCCAGGATCAATGCGTGCATGCGCTGCCACTCCTCCTCCTCGAAGGGGAATCGCGCCTCCTCCAGCTTGCGCCGGGTCAGCTCATCGAAGTGATCGTTGCTGTTCATCGGATGGCGATGTTCACGCTGCTTCGTTTCCACCCTTCCTGCAGCGCGCGTTGCAGCTGTGCGCGCGCCGTGGATACATGCCATTTCGAGGTGCCCTCGCTGATGCCCAGCATGCTTGCGATCTCCGCATGACCGTAGCCATCGATGGCGAACAGGTTGAACACTTGGCGGGACATGCCGGGCAGGCGTTGCATCAGTGCCGTGAGGGCCTCCGCTTCCATTTGTTGCAGGTATTCGTTGATGCCCGGGTTGCTGTCCATCGTTTGGTCCACACCCACCTGTTCGTGTTCCTTGCGTCGCTGTTCCTTGCGGAAACCGTCGATCACCGTGTTGATCAGGATACGACGGGCCCAGGGTTCGAAGGGGACATCGTTCCCGCGGTTTCCGATGTTCTCCAGGATCTTCAGGAAGCCTTGGTTCATGCGGTCCTTGGCGTCGGAGAGGTTCTTCTCGTAGCGTGAGCAGATGGCCATCATCGTTCCGTAGAGCGCACGGTAGAGCTCATACTGCGCCCGGGCATCCTTGCGGGCACAACGTGCGATGAGCTCGTCGGTGATCATGCGGGACGTAAAGGAAGGGCGGCCACCGAAGTCGCCGCCCTTCCGATCAAGGACATCCGAGGGTCAATGCGTGCGCACGAAACGGTGCACCAAGGTCTGGCCGTTCTGTACGATGCGCACCAGGTAAAGGCCTTCCGTGAGGCTGTTCGTATCAAGGCTGAAACGGTTACCGCCCTTGGCCATGGCCTGGCGGTGCGTCATCACCACGCGGCCGTCCACGTCCAGGATGGCAACATCGGCCGTGCCCTGAAGACGGCTGTCCAGCGCGATGTTCAAGTGTTCCTGTACCGGGTTGGGTGCGATCACCAGATGGTCCAGCGTCAGGTCGGCCACGCCGGTACCCACTGCATGGTTGATCACGTTGATGGTGAAGCCCGAGCGGCTTGCGTTGGCGCCGGTGTGGCTTCCGGGCTCCACCACCATGCCGTTGATCAGGCCATCCTCATCCACCGATACCTCGTCGCAGTAAGTGCTGGTGCAGCCCTCGCTGTCGGTCATCGTGAGGCAGAGTTCATAGGGACCACCGGTGGGGTATACGTGGGTGGGGTAGGCTTCCGTGGAGGTGCTGCCATCGCCGAAGTTCCAAACGAAGGTGAAGGGTTGGACACCACCGCTGCTGAGGTTCCAGATCCAGAGCTCGTTGGGGATGGGCTGCACATCACCGCCCAAGCTGTCATAGGCCTGGATCACCCAGTAGCCGGCTTCGCAAGGTTCGGTCGTGGGGGCCGGGTTGATGTTCCCATCGGCATCCACCACCACGCTGTCGCACATCTGGCAGAAGCTGCCGTTGGCATCCGTTACGTTCAGGCACGCCGTGTAGGAACCTGGGCCGGGGAACACGTGCGTGATGTTGTTGCCGGGTACGCCTCCACCGCCGGGACCCGAGAAGTCCCACACGTAGGAGAACTCACCGCTACCACCGCTGGTGCAGGAGCTGAAGATGCCGGAGAAGGGTGCATTCTGCTCCACGGTGTAGCAGGCTTCACAGGGTAATACGCCGCCACCGCAGTTCAGGTCCACGATCACGTCCGTGGTGAAGGGAGGCGTCAGGGAGTACATGGCGGAATCCTGGGTGAAGGTGCCATTGGCACAGCTGGCGCCCACGAACACGATACCGGCCGTATCCGGCACCAGCATCTCGATGTAGTAGTAGCAGTTCTCGTTCATCGTGGTGGAGACGGCCACGGGTCCCGAGTTGATGCCGTAGACGTGCACGTTCACGACGCCACCGGCATTGGCCGGGTTGCAGGGGGTCATGTGGCCGGCCACGAAGATGGTATGCCCTTGGGCGGCGGCGGTGAGGCCGGTGCCGACCAGGAGGGCGGCGCTCAGAAGTCGTAGTGTGTTTCGCATGGGGATCGTTGCTTTCATACCCATACACGACCGTCCGGGCCCCGGGGTTGGGTGGCCCCCGACATTTTTCCTCCTCAGCCCAGCGCCCCCTCGATCAGCCCGTCCTCGGCCTCGTTGGGCAGGGTCACCTTCAGCAGCGGGGTGCGCTTCATCTCCTGTTCGATGCTCCACACGGCGTTGGGATTGCGCGCCCAAGCGCGGCGGGCGATGCCGTTGTTGACGTCCCACAACAACATGCTCCTCAGGCGGCGGTCGCTGTCGGCACTCCCGTCCAGCACCAGGCCGAACCCGCCGTTGATCACTTCACCCCAACCCACTCCGCCGCCATTGTGGAGGCTGATCCACGTGGCCCCGCGGAAGCTGTCGCCCACGAAGTTGTGCACGGCCATGTCGGCGGTGAAGCGACTGCCATCGCGGATGTTGCTGGTCTCCCGGTAAGGGCTGTCGGTTCCGCTCACATCGTGATGGTCGCGGCCCAGAACGATGGGCGCGCTGATGGTGCCGGCTCGGATGGCGTCGTTGAACGCGGATGCGATCCGGATGCGCCCTTCGCTGTCGGCATAGAGGATGCGCGCCTGGCTGCCCACCACGAGCTTGTTCTGCTGGGCACTCCGGATCCAATGCAGGTTGTCGGCGATCTGCTGCCCGATCTCGACCGGGGCTTCCTTCAGCATGGCCTCCAGGACATCACCCGCGATGCGATCGCTGGTCTGCAGGTCCTTCGGATCACCGCTGGTGCACACCCACCGGAACGGCCCGAAACCATGGTCGAAACACATCGGCCCCATGATGTCCTCCACGTAGCTGGGGTAACGGAAGTCCCCCCCTGACCTCACCGCGCCGTCGCCGGAGCGCTTTGGCGCAGGCGCCCCCGACCCCGCTTCCGAGGAGAGGGGAGCAGCCCAAACATCTGCGTTCGCGCGGCCGGCTTCCAGCAGGAAGGCGTTGCCGTAGTCGAAGAAGTACATGCCACGATCGGCGAGGCTGTTCACCGCTTTCACATGGCGGCGCAGGGTGGCCTGAACACGCTGCTTGAAGGCTTCGGGATCCTTCGCCATCAGATCGTTGCTTTCCTCATAGCTGAGGTCCACGGGGTAGTAGCCACCGGCCCATGGGTTGTGCAAGCTGGTCTGGTCGCTGCCGAGGTCCACGTGGATGTTGCGACCGGCCAGGCGCTCCCAGAGGTCCACGATGTTGCCGAGGTAGGCGATGCTGTGCGCTTCACCTTTCTTCCGCCAGGACAAGGCGGTGTCGATGCATGCATCCACATCGGCGATCACCTCGTCCACCCAGCCCTGCGCATGGCGTTTGTGCGCTGCGGTGGCGTTCACCTCGGCGCAGATGGTGACCACTCCCGCGATGTTCCCGGCCTTGGGCTGGGCACCGCTCATGCCCCCGAGCCCGGAGGTCACGAACAGTTTTCCCTGCGTACCCGGATCCTTGAGCTTGCGGCAGGCGTTCAGCACCGTGATCGTGGTACCATGCACGATGCCCTGCGGGCCGATGTACATGTAGCTGCCGGCGGTCATCTGGCCGTACTGCGATACGCCCAACGCGTTCATGCGCTCCCAGTCGTCGGGTTTGCTGTAGTTGGGGATCACCATGCCGTTGGTCACCACCACACGTGGGGCATCGGCATGGCTGGGGAAGAGGCCGAGCGGATGCCCGCTGTACATCACCAGCGTCTGATCCTCGGTCATCTCGCTGAGGTACTTCATGCAGAGCCGGTACTGGGCCCAGTTCTGGAACACCGCGCCATTGCCGCCGTAGGTGATCAGCTCATGCGGATGCTGCGCCACGGCCGGGTCCAGATTGTTCTGGATCATCAACATGATGGCGGCCGCTTGCCGGGATCGCGCCGGATAGTCCGTGACGGGACGGGCGTGCATCGGATGCTCGGGACGCAGCCGATACATGTAGATGCGGCCATGGGCCTTCAGTTCCTGCGCGAACTCGGGGGCCAAGGTGGCGTGGTGCTTCTTCGGGAAGTAACGCAGGGCGTTGCGCAGGGCGAGCTTCTTCTCCTCGGCCGTCAGGATGTCCTTGCGCTTTGGAGCATGGCTCACGCCGGGGTCCAGCGCAAGGGCCGGCGGAAGCACATCGGGGATGCCTTCACGGATCGTCCGTTGGAAGGCCTGGAGGTCGGTTGCGGTCGCTGTGGACATAGGACGAAGATCGGGGATGGAACACCAGCAATGCCGAGCAGCGGGGTGAGAGGCGGTTTGCAGGCCTTGTCCCAAGACCTGCTTCCCTTTTCTGATGACCCGCTCGGCCCATTCCCACCGCGGACCGGTTGGGCTGTACGGGAGCTTGTGGTGGTGGGTCAGAGATCCTCGTTGATGATGATCGTATTCTCTCCTCGCTGATGGAAACTGTAGTTCTTGAACGTTCGGTTGATGGCCGTGAAAAGGGTCGACGCACATCCTTTTTCCATTCGGTCATGTAATTCTATGATGATCATTTTGACCTTCGGCAGCCACTGCTCATAGTTCTGCGAGAAGATATGCCTTTCGCTTCCCTCCACATCCAGCTTCAGGATATCGATCCGGTCGATCGCATGCTTCTTCATCAACGAATCCATGCATATGGCCTCGATGTTCCCGTTCCGTTCGTCCTCTTCGACCGTCATTCCCCATTTGCCCAGATCGTGCTTGTCGTGGATGGTGAGTCGGGAGTCCCTATGCCATAGGCCGCTGTGTTCCAGCAGTACATCATGGAGCGGGGCTGTGTTGCTCTTCAGCAGTTCGAAGTTCTCCGGATCGGGTTCGATGCAAATGATCCTGGCCTCGGGGAAGCGATCCTTGTACTGGACCGAGAAGAGGCCGATGTTCGCCCCACCATCGATGATGGTCCGGGGTTGTTCAGCCATTGCAATGTCATATTCATCCAGGAGGAACACCTGATAGAAGGTGGCGATGTCCGAGGTGTTCTTCCGCAGGGAGAATGCCACGCGCTGGTGGGGAAGCCTGATGCCGGTGAGGTTGCCGGACAGGAATCGTAGGCCCAGCAACGCTCCGTGCCATATTCCGAACCGATCCATACACTTCAGAAGGATCCTGGGCGTGATGCGCATGAAAGGGGTAATGAGGGGCGCTGGGTCGGTCCGCCGGATCCAAAGCTCGGAGCGAACGTACTCCATGGGCCGGTCTTCGACAAGGGTGGTAGGCTGCACCCCTACGAACGGAAGGGGCGGGGTCAGGGTCGTTCCGATGTTCGCCGGCTGTTGATCGGACCCCTGCAGATCACGGTGAACACCGTAGAACCCGGTTCCGTACTTGCCGTTCGAACGCATCCAAGGAAACATCACATGCAACGAACCCTACTCTCCACGCTCGTCGCCCTGTCGCTCCTGCAAGCCACCGCACAAACGCCCACGCTGGTCCGCGACTTCCATCCGGGCTCCATCGGCGCCTACGTAATGCACGGATACCCCAACGGGTTCCGGGAGCATAACGGCAAGCTGCTCATCTTCGCCAATGAGGACATGGCCAGTGTGAAGCTCTTCGCCCTGGATGGTATCGATGGTCCTGTGCAGGAACTGGCTGCAGTAGGCAACGTGGCCGGATACACCACCACCAACGGCGGCATCATCACCAGCGGCGACAACATCTACTTCTTCGCGCAGCAGTCCGCCAGCACCAATTTCCTGCTCTGGTGCGTGCGCCCCGGACAGGCTGCCGAACAACTCGCCGTGCTCCCGTATTCGATCCTCTTCGGCTACACCGGCATACCGCTTTCCGGCGGGCGACTGCTGTTCCCCGGTCATGATGCCGATCACGGCTTCGAGCTGTGGATCACCGACGGCACTTCGGCAGGCACGCACCGCCTGAAGGACATCAACCCCGGCACGCCCACCTCGTTCGGTTCCCCCTTCCCGGTGATGCAGGGGTTCGACTTCCAAGGCAACGCCTATTTCCTGGCGAACGACGGCACCAACGGCCCGCAGCTCTGGACCAGCGATGGTACCGAAGCGGGAACGCAGCAGTTCGCCACCATCAACTCCACCGGGGCTACAGGAGCCATCACCCTTCTCTGGGGAAAGAACGCCGATCGGTTCGTGGTGAGCTCGAACAGTGGTCTGCTCGGCTCGGACGGTACCACAGGCGGCACTTCCCTGATCCATGCCGGCGAGTATACCCTGGCGCACATCCCGGGCCTCAATTACCACACGGCCGACAATGGCTACCTCTATTTCAGCGCGCTGGAAAGCGGCGACTGGAAGCTCTATCGCACCCAAGGCACCTCGGCCAGTACACAGCTGGTAATGGAGGATGTCGTGCCCAACCAAGGTTTCCCTTACCTCACCGAACTCGGTGGCATGCTCTACGCCCTCACCAACGATGGCGATCAGAATACCGTGCTGGTCCGTATGGACCCCATCGCGCAGGAGCACACCATCGTGAAGACCTTCACCAGCACCCAAGGCCCCAACGGTACGGCCAACTTCTACGGTTTCCGGAACGACGGACAGCATTTCTACTTCATGGGCCGAGATGGCGACCATGCCAAGCAGTACTGGAAGAGCGATGGTACGGAGGCCGGCACCGCGATGGTGCACGAGTTCCTTCCGAGCATCGTGAACGGCGGTCCCGATGCGGCCAACGGCAACATGATCGTGTACGATGGACACTTCGTGTTCAGCGCCAATGATGCCTCTGTCGGTGTGGAGCTCTGGGCCACGGAAGCCGCAGTGGGCCTGGCCGAGGTGCAACGCCCCGGTGCGGAAGCGCGGGTGTGGGGCGATGGTTCCCGCAACCTGGTGGTGCAGGCGTTGGAAGGCGAGGTCATCGCTGTGAAGGTGATGGATGCCACCGGCAAGACGGTGCTGGAGCGGGGTGGCTTGCGCGCCGCACATATCATCGTTCCCGCGCAAGGCCTGGGCTCCGGCGTGTACATCGTTCAGGTGACCACCACCAAGGGTGTCGGGGTCAACAGGGTGGTGCTCGACTGATCCACCGCAATAGCGGAATGGCGCCCGAGGCATCCACCAGCCTTGGGCGCTGTTATTTCCGGCCGGATCGGCGGGCTTGGTCCTTCGGAGAATTACCGTAGGGACAATGGCGGCACCCGCTGCCGCAGCATGAACCCCGCCGCAGATGGTACTGTTCGGTCCACACCACGTAATCCTCGGGGGTGAAGTAGAAATCGCCGTAGCGGTAGCCCAAGCGCAGCAGGCGCTGTACCCGGGGGTCGTCCATCGGGGGAAGGGGGTGCTCCATACGCGGTACGAAGATCCGGCGGCTGGGCGTTCTATCCACACGCAGCGGTGCAAAGGCGGTTCCGCTGGGCCGCCCGGCCGCCCGTGGAGCCCGGTAGTTTCGGCCCTTGACCAAGACCGTACGTCCCCGAACATGAGGACCCTTCTGCTCGCCCTCTTCATCGGCCCGGCCCAGGTGCTGTTCGCCCAGCCTTCCGGCCAGCGCTACACCGCCGAGGAGTACATCGCCCTGTGGAAACCCGTGGCGCTGGAAAAGATGAAGCAGCACGGCATTCCCGCCAGCATCACCCTGGCCCAAGGACTGCTGGAGAGCGGCAACGGGAACAGCGAACTGGCGCGTGAGGGCAACAACCACTTCGGTATCAAGTGCACGCCCGACTGGACCGGTGGCAAGGTGTACCACGACGACGACAAGAAGGACGACTGCTTCCGCAAGTACAAGAACGCCGAGCAGAGCTTCGAGGACCACAGCAACTTCCTGCGCCGCAAGCGGTATGCGGGCCTTTTCGAACTGAAGATCACCGACTACAGGGGCTGGGCGAAGGGACTCAAGGCGGCCGGCTACGCCACGGATCCCAAGTATCCCGAGAAGCTGATCAACCTGATCGAGAAGTACGAGCTGAACCGCTTGGACGAAGGCAAGGAGTGGGCGTACAACAAATCCGCTTCCGAACCCAAGGAGCCCGCGAAGTCCTCCGGTCGCAAGGGCCGCGCGAAGGAGGATGCCTCCAATACGGTGACCATCGGCGCCGGCCGGGCGGTGGACAAGTTCGAAGGCCGCATCAAGTACGTGGTGGCGAAGAAGGGCGATACCGTTAGGAAGATCGCGGAGGACATCGAGCAGATGCCCGGTCTGGTGGCCGGATGGAACGACCTGAGCAAGGACTCGCCCTTGAGCGAAGGCCAGCGCGTGTACATCCAGCCGAAACGCAACAAGAGCAAGAGCGCCGAGGTGCATCGCGCGGAGGCCGGTGAAACCCTGTGGGGCGTCAGCCAGCGCTACGGCGTGAAACTGAAGAAACTGGCCCAGTACAACCAGCTGCCGGAAGATGCGCGCCTGCAGGCCGGACAGCAGGTGTGGCTGCGGAAACCCAGGAAGTAGTCCGATCGGGTCCAAGGTCCTAGGCAACACATCAGGCCTAGGACCTTGGACCTAAGACCTAGGTCCTTCCCTTCACCTTCAACAGCATCACGCCGGCGATCGCCGACGCGCGCTGTTTGGCCTCCTCGGCCTTGGGACCGGTGAAGAGTGCATCCACC